>JBBIJV010000006.1:0-38933 GCA_037445815.1 Rhodospirillaceae bacterium | reverse complement strand
TTGCGGCAATGGCGGCAGCGGCGCGTTCGGCCGGCCGTCGAGCTCGCGGGCGAGCCGCTCGATGCGCCTCACGGCGCGCAGGCCGCCCTTCTCGAGCGTGCGTTTCAGATACCAGGGCCCGATCACGGGCGGCACGAAGAAGTCGGGCTCCATCTGAAGCTTGTAAGTCATCAGCGTGCCGTCGCCGTCGGGCTCGAGCGTCCACTCCGACGACGCCTGCTTGAAGTTGCTGCCCTCGGGCAGCGCAACGCTCTTGATGCGGTACGGAGGCAGGGTCTCGAGCCGCTCGGTGCGCTCGAGTGTCACGCAATGCCAGAGCATGCAGCCTTCCATGCGCGTGTAGACGATCGGTGTGCCGTCCGGGGCGGGCGGCAGGTAGCGGCTCTCCTTGTAGACGCGCGAGATGCGGGAGTAGGCGTTGTCGTCGAAATCCGTCAGCACCGCGTAGACCGACTCCGGCGTGGCGTCGAGCCGCGCCTCGGCCTCGAGCGAGTACAGGCCGCGCTTGCGCGAGACGTCGAGCTCGTCGATCGTCGCAGCGGCCGCGAGCGCGCTCGCGCCGAGCGCGGCGAGGGCCGCCGCGGCGCGCGGCGCGTTCACCGCTCGAGCACTCCGCGCAAGCGGTCGCGCAGACGGTCGCGCACTTCCTCGCGCACCTCTTCGCGGCGCTCTTCGACTTCTTCCCGGACTTCTTGCGTGATCTGCTGCCGCGCGATCGCCGCAAAATCCGGCAGCACCGACGGCTCGGCGATCGTACCGGTCACGCGCAACGGCAGCCGCGCCCCGGCGTAACGCACCATCGCGGGATCGGACTGAAGCACGGGCCCGTCGAGCATCGTGGCAACGAGGTCGAAGTCGATCGTGTCGTCGAGCAAGTTCACGGTGCCGGAGCCGTCGATCGTCATGAAGTCCAGTCGGCCGTTCAGATCGCGGTTGGTCAGCACCGCATCCTGGACGACGCCCGTCGCCGACAGCGACGAGAACGTCGTGCGCCGCGGCGCGTCGCCGCGCTCGGGCAGTGGGTCGCCCGAGAGCCGCGCGCGCGCCCGGCGGAGCTCGAACCACAAGTCGATGCCTTCGATCGAGCCGTTCGACACGGTGAACGCCACGTCCCCGTCGAGATCGCGGCGCATCTGGCCCAAGTTCTGCCCTTGCGTCACGAGGCTCAGGCGCACGTCGCCCGTACCCGTGATGTCCGCCGAGCCCAGCAGGTCGCGGCCGAGCGCCGCCAGGTCCACGTCGTCCAGGTTCTGCACGACGCTCATGCGCGCCGCGTCGCCTTCCACCTGCAAGCGGATGTCGCCGCTGAATCGCCCGCCGTAGAGCAGCGCGCTCGGCGTCAATTGCGCGGCGCCGTTCGCGGCGTTCAGCGCGAACGCCGCGTTCGTCAGCGTGAGGCCGCTGAACCGTGCGCGCCCGAACTCGAGCTCGCCGCGCGCCTGCACCGTTCGCATCACGTCGATGGGCAGGTCGACCTCGTCGAGCGAGCCCTCTTCGGCCGGTCCGTCGGACGGCTCCTCGGAAGGAGGCAGGTAGCGGTCGACGTTGATGTCGTCGACGGCGAGATCGTACGCGAGCCGCTCGCCCTCGAGCGCGACGCGCCCCGTCAGCGTCGAGTCGTCGAGCATGAGCTGCATGTCGCGCAACCCGACCTGGCGCGAGTTGTAGAGCAGGTTCGCCTTCGCGCTGGCGCGCGTCAGCACCGACGCGTCGGCCGTCTGAACGTCGACGCCGAATCGCTCGAGCACCTCGCGCGGCACGAACGGGCGAATCTCGACGGCCCCCGTGAGCGCGAGATCGCTCAACACCTTCTGGCCCGAGAGCGAGCCCGCCATCGTGATGCCCAGGAAGTCGAGCGTGAGGCCGCTCAGCTCGAGCGTCTCGTTCGCGAGGTTCGCGGCCAGCGACTCGAAGGTCAGCTTGGCCTGGCTGGGGCCGCCCGGCCAGCCTTCGCCGCTGCCGTCGAGCGTCACGGCGAGCTCGTCGAGCCGGTACGCGTTGTCCGCGAGCGCGAGCGTCGCCTGCATGTCGGCGTCCACGGCCACGGCCACGTCGGCGCCCGCGAGCTTGAACTGCATGTGGAGCGGGAAGCGCTCGCCGACGCCGAACGCTTCGGCCGTCATGCCGAAATCCGCGAGCTCCCAGCGGTTGCCCGTGGCGGCGTCGTTGAACACGACGCGCGCGTTCTCGATCTCGATGGCGTCGACGCCGAGCTCGAGCGCCGAGGGAGCTTCGCCCCCGCCGCCGTCGGCCGGCGCCGCGGCCGTTCCGCTGCGGCCGCCCAGATCTTGCCAGTTGTTGGCGCCGCGCCGGTCCCGGGCGAGATTCAGCTCGAGGCCCGCGAGGCGCGCTTCGTGAATTCGAATGCTCTGCTTGAGCAGCGGCAGCAGCGCCACGCGCAGCTCCGCGTTGCCGATGCGCGCCATCGGCTGGTCGCCGAAGCCCGGCGCGTTGCTCAACGTGGCGCTGCCCATCGCGATGCGGATGGTGGGAAACAGCGCGAGCTCGAGGTCGCCGTCGAGCGTCAGCTCACGCCCCGTCGCGTTCTGCACCGCGGCCGTGATCTCGTCCTTGTAGTCGTTCGGGTCGAACACGAGGCTCACGACGACGCCAACGACGACGAAGAGAACGACGACTGCCCCGACGACGATGCCGAGAAGCTTGAGTACGCGTTTCATGGGATTACGCTCCGATTGGCGAGGGCCCTCGTGAGAGCGAAGGCCTCATCCTAGCAAACCGTTTCGGCAGGGGATAAACCGTCGCGTAGGGAGGCTTCAGCCCGCGGCCGAAGGCCGCGATTTGGCTGCGAACCGGCTGTTCCAGCGCTCGACCAGCGCCTCGAGCTCGCGCGCGCGCACGGCCGCGCCGAAGAGGTGGCCCTGCGCCTTGTCGCAGTGCATCGCCTCGAGCATCTCCAGCGTGCCCTCGTCTTCGACGCCCTCGGCGCACGCGCGCATCTTCAGCTTGTGCGCGAGGTAGACGAGACCTTCGACGAGCGAGCGCGCGTCCTCGCGGAGCCGCATGTCGTTCGTGAATTGATTGTCGAGCTTCACCTCGCTGAACGGCATCTTGTAGAGATGCGTGAGCGACGAAGCGCCCGTGCCGAAGTCGTCGAGACAGAGATTCACGTTCTTCACGCGGAGCCGCGCCAAGATGTCGAGCGCGACGGCGGGATCCCGCATCGCGGCCGTCTCCGTGAGCTCGAGCGTCACCATCGAGGGATCCAGGTTGTTCTCGCGGATCAGGCTCAGCAACCGATCCGGGAACTTCAAGTCCGAGAGGAACTGCGCCGAGAGGTTCACGCCGAGCTCCATGTACAGGCCGTGCGCGAACCAGACGCGCGCCTGCTCCATCGCGGCGCGGAACACGAAGTCCGTCACCTCGACGATGAGACCGCTCTCTTCGGCGAGAGCGATGAAGTCCTTCGGATAGAGCAAGCCGTACTCGGGGTGCTGCCAGCGCACGAGCGCCTCGGCGCCCTCGATGATCCAGCGGCCCGGCCCCTTGAACGTGGCCTTCGGCAGATAGTGCACCACGAGCTGACCTTGATGAATGGCGTCGCGGAGCTGCGCCGCAGTGATGTGCTTCGTGTGCGACTTGAGCCGCGCGAGCAACACCTCGAGCTCGTCGAGCGGAATCGGCTTGCAGAACGAGCCCGCGATGTCGATGCCCATCGAGATGCCGAGCTCGGCCGCCGACGTCAACACGCGGCTGTCGAGGCCGCTCGCGATCAGCACCTTCGGGCGGCGATCGAGCGTCGACAGCTCGCGCAGCAGCTCGATGCCGTCGCGCTGAGGCATCTGCAGATCGAGCAGCAGCACGGTCGGCGAGAATTCGAGGACCGTCGCGGCAAAGGCCGTGGGATCCGAGATTACGCGAACGTCGAAGCCCAAGTCTTCGCCGACTTGGCCGAAGAAGGCGCCGACGTCCACGTCGTCGTCCATCACCATCAAGCGGTTGTCGTTTCCGGAGTTTTCGCTCACGGCTTGTGCTCCAAGATCGCCCGTCACACGACCGCGCGCGGCAAGGCCGTGAACGACGAGGCCGGGTTGTCACGATTCCATTGGCTCGCGAAGCTCGCGATCTCGGACGCCGGAACGGCGCGGCTCACAAAATAGCCCTGGCATCGATCGCACCCCATGATCGCGAGCATGTCGAGGGCCGCGCGATTCTCGACGCCCTCTGCGCAAATCTTGAGCCCCAAGTTGTGCCCGAGCTCGATCAGCGAGCCGACCATCGTGTTCGCTTCGCGGCTGTGCGGCACGTTCATCACGAGACTCTTGTCGATCTTCATCTCGTTGAACGGCATCTGATAGAGCTGCGTCAGCGACGAGTACCCTGTGCCGAAATCGTCGAGCGAGAGGCCGACGCGCTTCACGCGCAGCCTCGTCAGGATCGCCATCGTCGCCGTCGGATTCTGAATCGTCGCAGTCTCCGTGATCTCGAGCACGAGCTGGGCGCCGTCGACGCCGTTCTCGGCGAGCAACGCGGCCACACGATCCGGGAAGCGCAGATCCGTGACGAGGCTCGGCGGCAAATTCACGGCGCACGTCAGGCGAAGACCCTGCTCCTGCCACGCGCGCAGCTGCTCGAGCGCCGCGTTCAGCATTGTGTTCGTGAGATCGGCGATGAGCCCGGTTTGCTCGGCGAGCGGGATGAACTCGTTCGGCATCACGAGCCCGAGCTTCGGATGCTGCCAGCGCGCGAGCGCCTCGACGCCGTCGACGATCCAGCCGCCTTGCACGAGCGAGACTTTCGGCTGGTAGTACGGCACGAACTCGTTGGCCGCGAGGCCGCGGCGCAAATCGTCCTCGTCGAGCTTCGAGCTCTCGTGCAGCATCGCCGCGAGCTTCGTCTTGAGGCTATCGGCGTCGATCGGCTTAGCGAGCGTGCCGCACATCGCGAGCCCGTGGCTGAAGCCGAGCTCGTGCGCGGCGGCGAGCACGCGCTCGTCGGCGCTGCCGACTAGCACGACGTTCGCCGTACAGGCGCGCGCGGCGAGCGACCGGAGCAGCTCGACGCCGTCCGTATCGGACAGGTGCAGCTCCATGATCACGAGCGACGGCTGGAACGACTCGAGCAGCTGCAGGAAGTTCGCGCCGGAGCTCGCGCTCGCGACGGCGTAGCCGATTCTTTTCGCGAGCTTGCCCACGAAGTCGACGACGGAAACGTCCTCGTCGACGATCAGCAACCTATTGACGTTGTCGGGCATGCAGCGCTCGAAGTCTCAGGATGGCAAACCGGTGCAAGCACGCCGCCTGCGCCCAAGTTCATCGTTTGCCGTTAGTCGGCCTAGGATAGGTATTTCTAGAGACGCGTGCTTTGCGGCGCCCGAATTGTGTGACGGGCGTCAATCTTCATGCGTGCGTAGCGCACGAATGGGTCAGGAGAGTGGAGCGGGTGATGGGAATCGAACCCACGCCATCAGCTTGGGAAGCTGAGGTTCTACCATTGAACTACACCCGCCATTCCCGCCTCGCCGCCCGGCCGCAATCGATCGGACGCGGCGTCGATTCTAAGCAATTCGGAGCCGCCCGCGCGAGTCGATTTCGCGCCGCCGGCGATTGGACGGCAGCCTCGCGGGGGCCGACTATAGCCGCTCGACCCGTCTCGACCGTTAAGGACCTCATGGATACGCCCCGCAAGCCTCCGACGCACCTGCGCAGAGTCCGCAGCTTCGTTCGCAGGCCGGGCCGCACCACGCCGGCGCAGCGGCGCGCCTTCTCCGACTTGCTGCCGCGCTACAGCATCGACGCGCCGCACGGCCCGCTCGACCTGGCCGCCGTCTTCGGCCGCGACGCGCCCCGCGTGCTCGACATCGGCTTCGGCGACGGCGAGGCGCTCGTGACGAACGCGTTGAACAACCCCGGCGTCGACTACGTCGGCATCGAGGTGCACGAGCCGGGCATCGGTCACCTGTTGTTGCTGCTCGAGCAGTCCGGCGCGCGCAACGTGCGCGTGATCGCCCGCGATGCCGCCGACGTCGTGCCGCAGCTCTTCGCCGACTCGAGCTTCGACGCCGTGGATCTGTTCTTCCCGGACCCGTGGCCGAAGAAGCGTCACCACAAGCGCCGGCTCGTACAGCCCCCGTTCGTGGCCGAGGTGGCGCGCGTTCTCAGATCGGGCGGCTTTCTGCACGTTGCGACGGATTGGGCCGACTACGCACGCCAGACCCGCGAGGTGCTCGCGCAGACCGCCGCGCTCGTTCCGGTCGAAGCCGGCGACATGTGTCACAATCCGCTCGCCGTTCGGCCGCCGACCAAATTCGAGCGCCGCGGCCGGCGGCTCGGGCACGAAGTCGTCGATTTGTTCTACGGGAAGCCATGACGGGCAACGGACGCATGACGTGGCAGGTGCTCGTGAGCGTGCGGCTCTGGCTCGCCGCGCTCATGGGCTTTGCCGGCGGCTTGCCGCTGCTGCTCACGCTGACGGTGCTGCAAGCGTGGCTCAGCCAGGAAGGCGTGAGCCTCGCGACGATCGGCATGGCCGGCCTCGTCGGCTTGCCGTACAGCATCAAGTTCCTTTGGGCGCCGCTCGTCGATCGCTTCAAGCCGTTCGCGCTCGGCCGGCGCCGCGGCTGGCTGCTGCTGACGCAAGTCGCGCTCGTCGCGAGCATCGTTTGGCTCGGGTTCCAGGATCCCTCGAGCAACATTTGGGGAGTGCTCGTTGCGTCCGTGTCGGTGACGTTCTTCTCGGCGACGCAGGACATCGTCATCGACGCGTATCGGCGCGAGACGCTCGCCGACGACGAGCAAGGCCTTGCCGCATCGTTCTACACGTACGGCTATCGCCTCGGAATGCTGCTCGCGTCGGCGGGCGGCCTGATCCTCGCGGACATCATCGGCTTCAACGCCGTCTACCTCGTCATGGCCGCCGTGATGGCCGCGTGCATCGTCGTGACGCTCGTCGCGCCGGAGCCCACGGACACGGCCCCGCCGCGCTCGCTCAGCGAGTCGTTCGTCGGTCCGTTCGTGGAGTTCTTCACGCGCCGCGACAGCGCGTTCAAGGCTCTGCTCGTGCTCGTGTTCATCGTGGTTTACAAGCTCGGCGACAACCTCGCGAATCACATGGCGATTCCTTTTTACCTGGAGCTCGGCTTCACGAATACCGAGATCGGCGCCATCGCGAAGGTCGTCGGCGTGGCCGCCCTGTTGTTCGGCGTGTTCGTGGGCGGCTTAGTGACGCTGAGGCTCAAGCTCTACCGCGCGATGTTCGTGATCGGCGTGCTGCAAGCCGCCTCGACGGCGTGCTACGTGCTCCTCGCGTACGCGGGTTACGACCGCGCCTGGCTCACGACCGTCATCGCATTCGAGAACATGACCGTGGGCATGGGCACGTCGGCGCTGCTCGCGTTCATGGCGGCGCTCACGAACAAGCAGTTCACGGCCACGCAGTTCGCGCTGCTCTCGACGCTCGCGACGATACCGCGCTCGCTGCTGTCGGCGCCGAGCGGTTTCATGGCCGAAGCGCTCGGCTGGCCCCAGTTCTACATCGCGTGCACCTTGATCGCGATACCGGGCTTGCTGCTGCTGCCGTTCTTGCGGCAGTGGTTCGGGCCCGAGCCCGAGCGGCCCGCCGCGGCGCAAGGCAACGCGCCTTCCGCGCTTCAGAGCTCCCAGTCGTAGTCGATCGTGAGCGGCGCGTGGTCCGAGAAGCGGCGGCGCTTGTAGATCGCGGCGCTCCGCACCGCGGCGCCGAGCTCCGGGCTCACGACCTGATAGTCGATGCGCCAGCCCGTGTTGTTCGCCCAGGCGCGGCCGCGGTTCGACCACCACGTGTATTGGTGCGGCTCTTGATTCACCGCGCGGAACGCGTCGACGTAGCCGCGCCCGTCGAATAGCGAGTCGAGCCACGCGCGCTCGACGGGCGTGAAGCCGGGATAGTTCTGCAACGACCGCCAGTTCTTCAAGTCGATGGGCCGGTGCGCCATGTTGAAGTCGCCGCAAAACACGAGCGGCAGGCCGAGCTTCGCGAGCTCGCCGAGGCGGCGGTCGAACGCGGCGCAGAATCGGAGCTTGGCTTCCTGACGCGCCGGGCTCGCGGAGCCCGACGGGAAGTAGGCGCTGACTACCGCGGTGTTCGCGAATCGCGCTTCGATGTAGCGGCCCTCGCGATCGAGCTCGGGCTCGCCGATGCCGCGCACGACCTCGCGCGGCTTCGCTCGCGAATAGATCGCCACGCCGCTGTAGCCCGCCTTCTCCGCGTGCGCGCAGGCCCGATGGTAGCCGCGCGCGTGAAACGCCTTGTCCGCGATCTGCTCGTCGCGCGCTTTGAGCTCCTGCACGCACAGCACGTCCGCGCGCTGGCGAACGAACCAAGAGAAGAAGCCCTTGCGCACGGCGCTGCGCAAGCCGTTCGCGTTGAAGGTGACGACTCGCAAGAAAAAACAGCTTGGCCGGAAAGCGGAAGCGATATGATACGGGAGCCTTCGGGGTCATCTAGATGAACGCCTACAAGACCGAATTCTTGGAGCTCGCGCTCGAGCTCGGCGTCCTGAAGTTCGGCGAGTTCACGCTGAAGTCCGGGCGCATCAGTCCATATTTCTTCAACGCGGGTCTATTCAACAGCGGCTACGCCGCCGCGAAGCTCGGCCGCTGCTACGCGTCCGCCATCGCGGCGCTCGACATCGAGTTCGACATGCTGTTCGGGCCGGCCTACAAGGGCATTCCGCTCGTCGTGCTCTCGGCGGCCTCGCTCGCGAGCCACTTGGACGAGGACTACCCGTTCGCCTTCAACCGCAAGGAGGCCAAGGACCACGGTGAGGGCGGCTCGATCATCGGCGCGCCGCTCGCGGGCCGCGTGCTGATCGTCGACGACGTCATCACGGCCGGCACGGCGGTTCGCGAGGTGCTCGACATCGTGCGCGGGGCCGGCGCAACCCCGGCCGGCGTGCTCGTGGCGCTCGATCGCGAGGAAGTGGCGCCGAAGAGCAAGATTTCAGCCGTGCAACAGCTCGAGAACGAGCTCAAAGTCCCGATCCGGAGCATCGTGACGCTCACGGACCTCATCGACCATCTCGAGGGGGACAAGGAGTACGAGCAGTACTTGCCGGCCGTCCGGGCCTACCGGAATCGTTACGGCGTGCCGCGCGAGTAGTTTGGCGTCCGTCCAAATGAGAGCCATTTGGCAGAAATGGTCTTAGGAGAGCTTCGGCACCCGGTTTTTTGGTATATGTAAGCGGCTCGGGGGCCAATTAGAAGGTTACATAACTTGCGGAGTGTGGGCGTCACGTTGCTCGTCGCTGCGGCCATCGGGCTGCCTGTCGTGGGCAGCGTCGAGGCGCAGGGCCAACGTCTGTACAAGTACACCGACCGCGACGGCCGAACCCAATACACCGACAAGGTCCCGCCGGAGTACGCCGACCGCGATCGCGCCGTCCTGAACGAGCAAGGCGTCGCGGTGGCGTTCGAGGAGGGCTCGATCACCGAGGAAGAGCGCTTGGCCGCGGCCGCCCGCGAAGCGCAGGAAAAAGCCGATCGCGAGGCGCGGCTCGAGATCGCGCGCCGCGATCGCATGCTGCTCGAGACGTACATCACCGTCGGCGACATCGAAGACTTGCGCGACCGCCGGCTCGAGCTGCTCGAGTCGCAGATCAAGGTCACGGAGCTCTACCTGAACAATTTGCGCAAGCGCCTCGTCGCCCTACAGAACGAGGCGAGCCGCTTCAAGCCGTACAGCTTGAAGGAGGACGCGCCGCAGATTCCCGAGGATCTCGCGCGCGACATTTCGCGAACCACCGCCTCGATCGCGCTCTACGAGCAGACGCTCGCCCGCACGCGAGCGGACCAGGCCGCGCTCAAGGACTCGTTCGACGAGGACATCGCGCGCTTCCGCCAGCTCAAAGGCGGCTGAAGCGTCTTTAGGCGCGGCCCGTGTGGCCGAATCCGCCGCTGCCGCGCTCGCTCGCGGCGAAGCTCTCCACGACGTCGAACTCCACCTGCACGACGGGCACGACGACGAGCTGCGCTATGCGCTCGCCGGGCTCGACGCGAAACGGCGCGGCCCCGCGGTTCCAGCACGAGATCATGAGCTCGCCCTGGTAGTCGGAGTCGATGAGCCCGACGAGATTGCCGAGCACGACGCCGTGCTTATGGCCGAGCCCCGAGCGCGGAATGATGACGGCGGCGAGCTGCGGATCGGCGAGGTGGATCGCGATGCCCGTCGGGATCAGCTTCGTGTCCCCGGGGTCGAGGTCGAGCGCCGCGTCGAGGCACGCACGCAGATCGATGCCCGCGGACCCCGCGGTCGCACGCTTCGGCAGCGGAAAGTCCTTGCCGATGCGCGGATTCAGGATCTTGAGCTCGACACGCCGAAGGGGAGAGGTCACGAAGAGCCTTATCGTCGTTCGAAGTGGGCGCCGTCAGCCGGCGCGCGAGGTGGGTTTCACGACGCTGCGCGCGGCGCGGTAGCGCTCCGCGACGACGTCGATGAGCCGCCGCGCGAGCGCGCCTTTGCCGCCCTGGCCGAGCGCGAGCTCGCCGCCGCCCGGCCAGTACACCGTGAGCGCATTCGTCTCGCGATCGAACCCGCAATCGCGGCCGACTTGGTTAGCGGCAATCATGTCGATGCGCTTGCGCTCGAGCTTGTCGCGCGCGTGCTTCGCCACGTCGTGCGTCTCGGCTGCGAAGCCCACGGTGAACGGAGCGCGCGGCAGCGCCGCGACGCTCGCGAGCGTGTCGGGCGAGCGCACGAGCTCCAATTCCATTTCTTCGGCCGAGCGCTTGATCTTCTGCTCGGCGACGTCGCGGGGCCGATAGTCGGAGACGGCCGCGCAGCCGATGAAGATGTGCGCGCCGCCGATTTCCTCGTGCACCTTGCGGTACATCTCCTCGGCGGTCTCGACGTCGACGCGCCGCACGGCCGCCGGCGTGGGCAGCGACACCGGGCCCGTCACGAGCACGACGTCGGCGCCGGCTTCGCGCGCGGCCGCGGCCACGGCGAAGCCCATCCTTCCGGAGCTGCGATTCGTGAGATAGCGCACGGGGTCGATCGGCTCGCGCGTGGGACCGGCGGTGATCACGACCTTCAGCCCCTTCAACGGCTGCACGCGCAGCCGGCCCGTTTGCTCGAGCAGCGCCGCGGCGATCTCGTTCGGCTCGGACATTCGCCCCGGGCCCGTCTCGCCGCAGGCCTGGTCGCCGGCCGCGGGGCCGACGAACCGCACGCCGCGTGACTCGAGCAGCGACCGGTTCGCCTGCACGGCGGCGTTCGCCCACATCGCCTGATTCATGGCCGGCGCGAGCACGATCGGCGCCGTCGTCGCGAGGCACACCGTCGACAGCAAATCGCCTGCGAGACCCGCGGCCAAGGTGGCGAGAAAGTGAGCCGTGGCCGGCGCAACGACGACGACGTCGGCCCAGCGTGCGAGCTCGATGTGTCCCATCGCGGCCTCCGCCGCCGGATCCCACAGCTCGTCGCGAACACGCCGTCCGGAGACGGCCTGAAACGTGAGCGGCCCGACGAATTCGTGCGCGCCGCGCGACATCACGACCTGTACTTCGCAGCCGCGCTCGACGAGTCGGCGCACGAGCTCGGGCGACTTGTAGGCCGCGATTCCGCCGGTCACGCCGAGCAACACTCGCGGCTCCGGGGCGCGTTCGGTGGTTGCCATGAGGGGGTCTCCGATGGCCGAGCTTACTCTCGCTTCTTCGCGCCGTGCCACTGGTGAATCGAGCTTTTCTTATGTCTTAGGGGACTATTCGCTGCTGCCGCCGCGAAGCGGCCGCGCCACCATGACGGCCATCACGCGCGCGGAGCGATGCATGAAGCAAGACCGCTGGCCCCCGTCGGAAAAACCCCGAGAACGGCTGCTCGACGCAGGACCGAAAGCGCTGTCCGACGGGGAGCTGCTCGCGATCCTGCTCGGCACCGGCATCCGCGGCCAATCGGCCGCCGACCTGGCGCGAGCGCTGCTCGGCGAATGGGGCAGCCTCACCGCGCTCCTCGCCTGCGCGCCGGCCGAGCTCGCGCGCGTGAAGGGCTTGGGCCCCGCCCGTGTCGCTCGCCTCGCGGCCGCGCTTGAGATCGGCCGCCGTTACCTCTGCGCGCCGCTCGAGCCGCGCCGCGCGCTCGCCGCCCCCGACGACGCCGCCCGCTTCTTCAAAGCGCGCCTGCTCGACCTCCCCCACGAAGTTTTCTGCTGCCTCTTTCTCGACACTCGCCACCGCCTCATCCGCTACGAAGAGCTCTTCCGCGGCACCATCGACGGCGCAACGGTGTACCCCCGCGAGGTCGTCAAGCGCGCGCTTGCGCACAACGCGTCGGCCGTCATCGTCGGCCACAATCACCCCTCCGGCGTCTCCGAGCCAAGCGAGGCGGACCGAAACATCACCCTCAAGCTCGCAAAGGCCCTGGCATTGGTGGAGATCAGGCTCCTCGACCACGTCGTCGTTAGCCGCGGCGGCCACGTCTCCCTGGCCGAGCGCGGCCTGGTCTGAGGCCTAGGCCCATCACCCGCCACACGTCCGTCCGACGGGCTGCCAGGCCAGGTCGTGAGACTGGCTCCGAGCCCATCGAGTGACGGCGCCGAACGCTTCGGCTTACGTGAGCACGCGCAGAGATGTCAGCCGAGCGAAATCACGATCGTGCGTGACGAGCGCGTGCGCGTTGATCGCGACGGCGCTGGCGGCCTGAACCGCGTCCGCGAGCTTGAGTTTGAGAGACGCGCGGAGCCGCGCCGCGGTTTCGGCTATCTGCACGTCGACATCGACGACCTGCCACGACTCCAAGACGGCGCGGTACCGCTGAGCGAGCTCTTCGTTACCCACCCCGAGAGGTCCGGTCAGGACCTCCGCGACGGTGATCGTAGTCGTGGCGAAAAGCACCCGACCGGCTGCATGTGCTGCAAACAGTGGTAAAAAGCGCTCGGCCAGTTTCGCCCGCCCTTCCAGCACGTAGATGATGGGCGCCGAATCGACGAGCAACAGGGCCTGGACGGGAAGGCTGTCGAGATTCAGCGGCTCCATTCGTCGCGCAGCCGGGCGATGGTTCGGCCGCTGCTGCGGCCCCAGAGCCCACGACCGGTCGCCGCGACGGAGAGCAGCGATTGCTGCCGCGGCGGCCCTCCGTAGTCGTTCAGTGGTACGAGAGCGGCGACGGGTTGCCCATGCCGTGTGATGACGGTCGCTTGCCCGGCCTCGGCGGCTTCGATCAGCTTCGGTAGCTGATTACGGGCCTCTTCGACACCTTTTCGTGTGCCTGTCGACATCGAGAATACTGTACAGACTGTACAGAAGCAGGTCAATCTGGGTGGCCCGGACCGGCGCGCGGGCGTTCGGAGGGTGCCACGCGACGGCACTTCTGGTCCGCCGCCCCGCCTTCTAGCTTCAGTCGTCATGCGCGCAAGGCGCCGTGGTAGCGGAGCCACTGAACGGTGCGGCCTAGCTCAGGGCACGCTAAAGCCGAGGACCTGCCCCGGAAGAGCGACTACTGGGAGGGGTCCTTAGAATCTGAGAACCGCTAGAGGGCCCAGAAATCGGTGACAGTTACCTCCCTTGGGGGGCCCTTCTCGATGCCCGAGAGACGGCCGCTGGCAGCTCTCGGGCTGCAGGCCCGAGCGGGCTCGAAACCGGTAACTGTCACCGAATCTCCGTCACCAGATCAAGTCGAGTGCGGGTTGCCCATGTCGAACTCCAGTCTTGCGCGGGCGCTGCCCACGGCTGTCGATCAGCACTTCCAGGGAGGATTTTTCGCCCACCGCGGCATCTGGGCGCCCGGCGGGAACATAGGGAATTTGAACGCCCCTGCTCGGTCGGCTCGGCGGGCGGCAGTGCGCGTGATGGGCGCGTAAGCGGCATTCTGGAAAGGCCGCCGGCCCGGCGAAGCTGGCGAGTCGCGGCGAGCGGACGAGCTCGTTCGGGCGCAAGGGAGCGTCTGGCGCACGAATCATCCGCCGGCGCGGCCGAAGCGCATAGGCCGCGCTTGAGGCGGCCGCGCCTTGCCGCCAAACCGGTCGGGCTCGAACGACGGCCGGCGCTTCAGATACTGCGCCTCGACGGCGAGCTTGTCTTCGTGAACGCCGCGTCGAGCGCGCGCTCGATGTGGCGTGCAGCGCCTCGGCGGCGCGCTGCGTCGCGAGGCAGCAGCAGGCAGTGCGTGTGCACGGCCGAGTGCCAGTCGAAGCAGCCGAAGAAGACAGGATGCACCTCGCGCGGCGGCTTCAGATCCGCGTCGCTCTCGATCTGGTAGTGCGGTGGTTCGGATACTCGCGCGCGAGGTTCGCGAGCGCGCGCCGCGCGAGCTCCACTGTGAGCTCGGGTGTCAGCACCGTCACTGCGTCGGCAGCGTCCGCCAGTGATGACACGCCACGCGGTGCCCCGGCGAGACTTCTTCCCAGGCCGGAGCCTCGCCTCGGCAGACCCCCGTCGCGAAGGGGCAGCGCGTGTGGAACCGGCAGCCCGGCGGCGGCTCGATCGGCGAGGGCACGTCGCCCTGCAGCACGATGCGCTCGCGCCGGCGCTTCGGATCGGGAATCGGGATGGCCGAGATCAGCGCGCGCGTGTACGGATGCGCGGGCCGCGCATAGATCTCGGCCGCCGGGGCGTGCTCGACGATCGAGCCCAGGTACATCACGGCCACCTCGTCCGAGACGTGGCGCACGACGGCGAGGTCGTGCGCGATAAAGAGCAGTGCCAAGTGCATCTCGCGCTGCAGCTCGAGCAGCAGATTGATGATCTGCGCTCGGATCGAGACGTCGAGCGCCGACACGGCCTCGTCGCAGACGATGAACTTCGGTTTCAGCGCGATCGCGCGCGCGATGCCGATGCGCTGGCGCTGGCCGCCCGAGAACTCGTGCGGGAACCGCTCTGCGGCGCTCGGCGGCAGGCCGACGCGCTCGAGCAGCTCGGCGACCCAGACGCGGCGAGACGGCGCGTCGCCGAGCTTGTGGATCACGAACGGTTCCTCGAGGATGCGCCCGACGGTGTGGCGAGCGTTCAGCGACTCCATCGGGTCCTGGAACACGATCTGCATCTGACGGCGCAGCGCGCGCCATTCGGCGTGGCCGAGCTCGCCCGTGTCGCGCCCTTCGAACAGCACGTGTCCGCCGCTCTTCGGCAGCAGGTTCAGGATCGTGCGCCCGACCGTCGTCTTGCCGCAGCCCGATTCGCCGACGAGCCCGAGCGTGCGGCCCCGCTCGATCGTGAACGAGACGTCGTCGACGGCGTGCACGGCGCCGACCTTGCGCAGAAACACGCCGGCGCGAACCGGAAAATACTTTCGCAGACGGCGCACCTCGAGCAGCGGCGCCGTCATGCCGGGATGTCGCGCCAGTTGTGACACGCGACCTCGTGATCCGGGCCGCACGGCTCGAGCCGCGGCGTGACCGTCCGGCTCAAGTCGTTCGCGTAGCGGCAGCGATTCGCGAACCGGCAGGCCGGCGGCCAGTCGCCGACGGACGGCACGACGCCGGGAATCGCCGGCAGCTCGGTCTTGGCCGGCGTATCGGGCAGCGGCACCGATTGGATCAAGCCGCGCGTGTATGGGTGGCGCGGCGCGGCGAACAGCTCCGCGACGGGCGCGCGCTCGGCGACGCGGCCCGCGTACATCACGAGCACGTGGTGGCAGAGCTCGGCGACGACGCCGAGATCGTGCGTGATGAACAGCATCGCCATGCCGTGCTCTTTCTGCAGCCGCTGCAGCAGCTCGAGAATCTGGGCCTGCACCGTCACGTCGAGCGCCGTGCTCGGCTCGTCCGCGATCAGCACCTGCGGCCGCCCCGCGATCGCCATCGCGATCATGACGCGCTGCCGCATCCCGCCCGAGAGCTGGTGGGGGTATTCCTTCAGACGCTGCGCCGGAGCCGGAATCCCGACTTGCTCGAGCAGCTCGACGGCGCGCTTGCGCAGCACGGCTTGGTCCGCGCGCGGCTCGTAGAGGCGCAGCGCCTCGAGGAGCTGGCGGCCGACTGGATGCACGGGGTTCAACGCCGTCATCGGCTCCTGGAAGATCATCGCGATGCGCCGGCCGCGCACCTCGCGCATCTGCTCCGCCGAGAACCCAGCGATGTCGTGGCCCGCGAGCAGGATGCGGCCGCTCTCGACGACACCGGCCGGCCGAGGCAAGAGGCCCATCACGGACAACGCCGTGACGGTCTTGCCGCAGCCCGACTCGCCAACGATGCCGAGCGTTTCGCCGGGCGCGATGGCGAAGCTGACGCGGTCGACGACGCGCTGGTAGCCGCCTTCCGTGTGGAATCCGCAGCTTAAGTCTTCAACCCTGAGGACCGGCCCCGTCACTGCGTCAGTCGACGCGCCACGTCTCGTCGACGATGTTGACGGGTGGAAACGTCCGGCCCGCTGCGCGCGCTTCGAGCGTCTCTCGCTTCACGTCCTCGTCGATCCAGAACAAACCGTCGGTGCGCAGGTTTTCGCTGATCGGGTCGAACAAGATCTGCGTCATGCGCACGCCGTGGTGCTCCGGCAGCTTCAGCCACCGCCAGTAGGCCTCGCGCGTGTACGGCACCTTGTACATCGGAATGAACGCGCCGATGTCGTGGATGCGCTGCTGGATCTCGTGCGCGAGGCGGATGCGCGTCTCGTAGTCGGGCGTGTCGCGTTGCTCGATGATCAGCGCGTCGAGCTCGGGGTCGTCCGTCGCCGTGATGTTGTTCGTCTGCGGGATGTGCGCGTTGTCCGAATGGTAGTGCTCCCAGAACGCCGGGATGTGCTGCGGCGACCAGGCCATCCAGCCGATCTGATGCTTCTTCTCCTGGATCTGCTTGAAGTAGGCCGAGGCGTCTTGCAGCTGCAGGTTCAGCTCGACGCCCGCTTTGCGGGCCTCCTCGCGCAGCACGACGAGGCGGGCCGTGTGCTCGCCGTTGCCGTAGACGACGTTGAACGACAAGCGTCGCCCGTCCTTCACGCGAATGCCGTCCGGGCCGCGCTGCGTCCAACCGGCCGCGCGGAAGTGCTCGTCGGCCTTCGCGAGATCGAACGGCCGAGGCTGGATATCGGGATGCGAGTAGGCGCCGTAGCCCTCGTAGTGCATCCGGAGCCGCTCGTAGTCGCCGCGCAACAGCTGATTCAGCATCAGATCCACGTTCATGGAGTAATGCAGGCCGAGCCGGACGTTGCGATCCGCGAGGATCGGGTCGTCCATGTTCAGCCACATGCCTTGCGACGGGATCGGGATGTCCGTATAGAACTTGATGCGCTCGATGTAGCCCTTGTCGAACAGTTCGCCGCGCGCCTTCTCGTGCCAGAAGTTCGGTAGCACGACGAGGAAGGAGTCGAGTTCGCCGCGCAGGAAGTATTCCCAGGCGACGTTCGTGTCGCGGATCACCGTGAAGCGGATCGTGTCCGGGTTGTAACGGCTTGCGAAGTACTTGTTACCGTCGCCCCACCAGTTCGGGTTGCGCTGGAACTCGACGACCTGACCTTTCTCGACGCGCGAGACCGTGTAAGGGCCCGTGCCCGGGGCCGGCCGCCAGTTGTAGTCCTGCACCCAGTTCTCGTCGAGCTTGTGGAAGTGGCGCGGCGTCGGGCGCAGGCCATAATAGAACAGCGCCTCGTTCTTCGGCTTCACGGCCGCGCCGACGATCGAGATTGTGTAGTCGTCGTGCTTGACGACGTCGATGATCTCGTTCGTGTAGAAGTTGTTGTACCAAGGGTCGACGATGTACGGGGAGCGCATGAAGTCGATCGTGAAGAGGTAGTCGTCGGCCGTGACGGGCACGCCGTCGGACCAGGTCGCGGTGGGGTCGAGCTTGTAGTAGATCGTCTTGCCGTCGGCGCCGAACGCCCATTCCGTGGCGAGCTGCGGAATCGGGTTGTGCGTGTTCGGATGGATGTCCGTCAGCGACGCGTCCGTCGCGCGTATGTAGTTCGCGAAGCCGCCGTTCGCGTCGGGACCCACGAGCCGCAGCGTGAGCGGAAACGACAGCATGTACATGCGGAACACGCCGCCGCGCTTCGCGTCCGGCGAGGCATACGCCTCGTCGGCGAGGTTCGTCTCCCAGACGAGCCCATCGGGTAGCGGCTCGCTCGGATATGTCGGCGGATCGTCGACGTAGCGCGTCGTCGTCGCCACGACCGTCTCGACGCCGCTCGCCGAGCCGGATGCGCCCGGCGCGCTCGGCTCGCCGCCGCTGCAGCCGGCAAGCACGAGACCGAGGAGGACGAGCCGGAAAAGTGGACGCGTGTTCATGGTTCACCTCCTGAGCTTCGATCGGTCGCGAACTCAAGCGTAATAAGAGAACTGTTTCGGGTCGAATGCCTCGCGGATGGCCTCGCCGATATAGGCCACCATCAACAGCACGACGGTCATTGCGGCGACGACCGATGTTACAATCCACGGGGCGTGCAAGTTCGCCGTGCCCTGGCTCAGAAGCTCGCCCCAGCTCGGCGTCGGTGGCGGCAACCCGAAGCCCAGGTAGTCGAGCGCCGTCAACGCCGTGACGCCGGCAGCGATCGAGAACGGGATGAACGTCACGATGATCGAGATCGTGTTCGGCAGAATGTGCCGGAACACGATCCGCACATTCGACGCACCCAACGCCCGCGCTGCTGACACGTACTCTCGAGCCTTCTCCTTGTAAGTCACCGTACGCATGTACCAGGTCATGCTCATCCAGCCGAACACGACCATTGCGACGACGAGCGTGCCGAAGTTCGGCACGATCACCGACGCGATGATCATGATGACATACAGGAACGGGACGTTGGACCAGATCTCGATGAGCCGCTGGAAGAAGAGGTCGAACGCGCCGCCCCAGAAGCCCATCGCGCAGCCGATCGCAATCCCGACGACGTAATTGCATGCGAGCAGGATCACGGCGAACGCCATCGCGAGACGGAACCCGTACAAGAGGCGCGCCACGATATCGCGCCCTGTGACGTCGGTGCCGAGGTAGTGCCGCGTCGCGATGCTAGGCGGATACGGCGGAAAAGCGCCGTCCCGGAAATCCGTCTCGAACGCGTTGTACGGCACGGGCGGCAACAAGACCCAGTTCGTGCCGCCGCTTTGCGCGAACGCGGCCTTCAGATCGCGGTAATTGGTCTCATAATCGTAATCGAGGCCGAACGTGCGTCCCGGCAGGAAGGCCGAGTAAGTCGGAAAGTAGTACTGGCCCTCGTACCGGACGATCAGCGCGCGGCTGTTGACGAGGAGCTCGGCGAGCACGCTCAGCGCGAGCAGCGCGACCATCACGACGAGCGAATAGTACCCGCGTTTGATCGAGCGGAAGCGCTTCCATTGCTTGATCGTCTGCGGGGCAAAGCGAATCATGCGCCTAACCGAACTTCACTCGCGGGTCGACGAGCGCTACGCAAATGTCCGAGAGGATGTTGCCGAGCAAGAACAGCAGCGACGAGATCACGAGAATGCCGAGCACGACGGGGTAGTCGCGCTCGACGAGAGACTCGAAGCCGAGCAGCCCGAAGCCGTCGATGTTGTAGATGCGCTCGATCAGGAACGACCCCGTGAGGATCAGCGTGATGTTACCGCCGAAGGACGTCGCGATCGGAATGAGGCTATTGCGCACGGCATGCCGGTAGACGGCTTGACGGAACGTTAGGCCCTTGGCGATGGCCGTGCGAACGTAGTCCGCCGAGAGGTTGTCCATCAGCGAGTTCTTCATCATGAACGTGGTGACGGCGAAGCTGCCGGCCATGTACGAGAGCAGCGGCAGCACCGCATGGTGCGCGACGTCGACGACCTTCTCTAGCGGGCTCAGCGAGGCGAAGTTCGAGCTCACGAATCCGCCGAGCGGAAACCACCCGAGCTGGGAGGCGAAGTACGTCAGCAGCGCGATGCCGACGACGTAGCCCGGGATCGCATAACCCAAGAACACGACGCCCGAGCTCGCGTTATCGAAGTGGGAGTTGTGGCGGATGGCTTTCGCGATGCCGAGCGGAATGCAGATGGCGTAAGTCAGGATCAGCGTCGTCACCCCGTAGAAGATCGAGATCGGAAAGCGATCCTTGATCGTCTCCCAGACCGGCTCGTTGTAACGCGTCGAGCGGCCGAGATCGAGCACGAGCACCTTGCCGAGCCAGTCCAAGTAGCTCTCGAGAATCGGCTTGTCGAAGCCGTAGTAGACGCGCAGTTGGTCGAGCTGCTGCTCGGAAAGGACGCTGCCGGCCACGCCGCGCTGCGCGCCGCCGCGCTCGCCGGCCATGAGCGCCTGGTTCAACATCCGCTCGATCGGACCGCCCGGCACGAACCGCGTGACGGCGAACACGAGCAGCGTGATGCCGACGAACGTTGGAATGATCAACAAGAACCGGCGGATGAAATAGCTGGTAGTGCCCACTAAACCCAAAGCGCTGCGGCCCAGCCAGAGTATCCCAGAAAGCCGGGCGCCGTCGCGGCAAGCGGGTACGCTGCGTGCGATGCGCGACACACTCTGCGGCGTCTATTCGAGCTCCGTCGTAGTACGCCACTCGAGCGGTGCCGAGCTCAAGGCGGGTCTTCCCGACATCGAGCGCTCGCCGCGCGAGCGAGGTGCGCTCGCTCTGATCGTGCGCAGGCCGCGCCACGGAGAGCGCGAGCCGCTCGACGCCGGGCCGCTCGACGTCGCAGAGGGGCTCGTCGGGGATCGGCGCTCGGCAAGCGCCCCGCTCGAGCCAGCTCGCGCTCGTGAACGCGCGGCTCATTGCGCTGCTCGCGCGGAGCCGCGACCGCTGGGCCGCTCGCCGGGGACCAGCTCTACTTGGACTTCGATCTCGGCAGCGAGCATCTGCCGACCGGCACGCGGATCGCGATCGGCGCGGCCGATATCGAGATCAGCCCCGAGCCGCACTTGGGCTGCCGGGAACATAGGGAATTTGAACGCCCCTGCTCGGTCGGCTCGGCTGGCGGCAGTGCGCGTGATGGGTGTGTAATCGGCATTCTGGAAAGGCCGCCGGCCCGGCGAAGCTGGCGAGTCGCGGCGAGCGGACGAGCTCGTTCGGGCACAAGGGAGCGTCTGGCGCACGAATCATCCGCCGGCGGGCGGCCGAAGCGCGTAGGCCGCGCTTGAGGCGGCCGCGCCTTGCCGCCAAACCGGTCGAGCGGGTATAGTCCCCGCCCTTTCGAAGCCGCCTTCTAGGATTCCGTCATGTCCAGGGTCTGCCAAGTCACCGGCAAAGGGCCGATGGTCGGGAACAAGGTTTCCCACGCGAACAACAAGACGAAGCGCCGGTTCCTGCCGAACCTGCACACGCAGCGTTTCTGGCTGGAGAACGAGAAGCGCTTCGTCCGCCTGCGCGTGTCGCGGCAGGGCCTGCGGATCATCGACAAGAAGGGCATCGAGCAGGTCGTTGCCGATCTGCGCGCCAAGGGCGAACAGGTTTAATACGGCCAGGTCTAGATCATGCGCGAGAAAATCCGACTCATGTCCTCGGCCGGCACCGGCCATTACTACACGACGACGAAGAATCGCCGGCTCCATCCCGAGAAGATGGAAGTCATGAAGTACGATCCCGTCGTGCGCAAGCACGTCACGTACAAGGAAGCGAAGATCAAGTAGGCGCCGAAGCTGCCGGGGCCGCAAATTGCTGCTGCATTTGCGGCACGCCGGCCATCCATGGCCGTCAAAAAAAAACCCGCCTCGAAGGCGGGTTTTTTGTTTCGGCTTCGAGCCGCTCCTCAAGCCAGCGCGGGCTCGCGCATCGCGCGGAACGAGCGGAGGTACGCGACGAAGTCCTGGAGGCCCTGGATACCGCTCTGCTCGGCACGCGTGCACCACTCGCGGAACTCGGCGAGCAGCCGCTCGTTGCTCGTGTGCGCGCCTTCCCAGAGCTGCTTTAGCTCGTTGCGGAACTGAAGCACCGTCTTGAAGTGCGGATGACGCTGCGCGAGCTCGGCGAGCTTCCGGCGCGACGATTCGTCGAGCAACTCCGGATGCCAGCTGAGAGCGCGGCGCGCGGCCCGCAGCAACGCGCTCGCGTTGCCGCCCAGGCTCTCGAGCTCGCGCCGCAGCACCGGCAACGTGACACTGTAGGTGTAGTGGCGCAGCACGTGCATGCGGTTGACGATGATCGCGCGCAGCTCGTCGAGCTCCGGCACGGCGCGCGCCGTCATCTCGAGCTTCGGCAGCTCCGCGACGCGGCGGATCTTCGCGAGCTTGAGCCAGACGAGCACCTTCAAGTGCAGCCAGCCCATGTCGACCTCGTGCGGGCGCATCGAGAAGCGCGCCGAGGTCGGGAACGCGTGGTGGTTGTTGTGCAGCTCCTCGCCGGCCACGAGCACGCCGATCGGCCAGAGGTTCGTCGAGGCGTCGTCGGTCTCGAAGTTTCGGTAGCCCTTCGCGTGGCACAGCCCGTTGACGATGCCCGCGGCCATGAACGGCATGTTCGAGAGCTGCAGCGCGATCATGAGGATGCCGGGCACCCCGAACAGCACGAGGTCCGCGACGACGAGCAGCGCGATGCCGTAGTAGCTGCGCGTAGGATGGTGATAGAGGTTGTTCTCGAGCCAGTCGTTCGGCGTGCCCTTAGCGTATTTCTCGAGCGTCTCGCGGTCCCGCGCTGCAACGCGATAGAGCTCCGCGCCCTCGAGCAGCACGCGCTTCAAGCCGAAGAGGCGCGGGCTGTGCGGATCGCCTTCCTTCTCGCAGTGCGCGTGATGCTTGCGGTGCACGGCCACCCACTCGCGCGTCGAGGAGCCCGTGTTGAGCCAGAGCCAGAAGCGGCAGAGATGCCGGACGACGGGATGCAAATCGACTGAACGGTGCGCCTGATCGCGATGGTAGTAGAGCGTCACGGCCATCATCGTGGCGTGCAGCCAGAGCAGCGTGACCAAGACGTAGCCCCAGACGCTCAAGTTGGCGAGGCCGTAGAAGTGCTCGAATACGAAATTCACGATGGTACGGTTCCTTGTACGTAGCCGGGCACCTCGAGGCCTGAGGCCTCGGCGCTCCGAGGATTACGTCGAATGGTAGCCGATCGGAGGAGGCTACTCCAACGAGCGGCCCGCGCGGCGTGCGCCGCATCACGCGCGGGACGCGGTTTTGCGATGGGCATCACGCGACCGTAAGCTCGCGCGATGCCGGAGCTGCCCGAAGTCGAGACCACACGGCGCGGCCTCGCGCCCTACGTCGTGGGCCGCACGATCGCGCGCGTCGAGGTCCGCGAGCCCCGGCTGCGCTGGCCTGTCGCGAAGGCGCTGCCGCGGGCCCTGGCCGGTGCCCGCATCGGAACGCTCGAGCGGCGCGCCAAGTACCTGCTGTTCGGCACGGACGCCGGCACCTTGCTCGTGCATCTCGGCATGTCGGGAAGCCTGCGCTACCTGCCGGCGCCGCAGGAGCCCGCTCCCCACGACCACGTCGACGTGCACTTCGCGGGCGGCGGCGCACTGCGGCTCAACGATCCGCGCCGTTTCGGCAGCGTCTTGCTGACCAAGACCCCGAGCACGCACGCGCTGCTCAAGGACCTGGGACCCGAGCCGCTCGGCGACGCGTTCGATGCCGGCTACCTGTGGCGCGTGAGCCGGGGTCGCCGCGTCGCGATCAAGCAGCACTTGATGAACGGCCGCATCGTCGTGGGCGTCGGCAACATCTACGCGAGCGAGGCGCTCTTTCGGGCCGGCATCCATCCGCAGCGCATGGCCGGGCGCATCGCCAGAGCGCGCTTCGAGCCGCTCGTCGAGGCCGTGCGCGAGGTGCTGCGCGAAGCGATCGAGGAAGGCGGCACGACGCTGCGCAACTTCGTCGGCGGCGACGGCAGGCCCGGGTACTTTCGCACCTCGCTGCGCGTCTACGAGCGCGCGGGCCTGCCCTGCCTTAAGTGCGGCACGCCGATCGTGCGCCGCGTGCTGGGCCAGCGGGCGACGTTCTTCTGCCCGCGATGTCAGCGCTAGTCGCCGAGCGCGGCGCCCTCGCGGCGCGGATCGACGCCGCCCAAGAGCACGCGGCCGCGGCGCGTGTGCTCGACCGCGATGGCGTGCAGGCCGCTGTTCATGCCGTTCAGCACCACGTTGTGGCCGAGCGCCTCGAGCGCGGGCTCGTGCGCCGCGAGGCCCGTGCCTTCCTCGAGCTCGATCGGCCCCTCCTCAGCGAGGAAGTGCGGCGCCGCGACCGCCTGCTGGACATCGAGCTGCCAGTCGACGAACCCGACGATGCTCTGCGCGACGTAGCCGATGATCCGCGTGCCGCCCGGCGAGCCGACGACGAGCCTCAAGCGGCCGCGCTCGTCGAGCAGCATCGTCGGTGCCATGCTCGAAAGCGGGCGCTTGCCGCCTTCGATGCGATTCGCGACGAGCTTGCCGTCGACGGTGGGGACATAGGCGAAGTCCGTGAGCTGATTGTTCAGGATGAAGCCGCCGACCATGAGCTGGCTGCCGAAGGCCCCTTGCACGCTCGTCGTCATCGCGACGGCGCCGCCGAAGCGGTCGACGATGGAGAAGTGGCTCGTCGACGGCCGCTCCGAGGCCGTTCCCGGCGCATAGTCCCATGCGGCGGCGGCCGGCGGCTCGCCGGGCACGATCGTGGCCAAGGCTCTGTCGGGGTCGATCAACGCGGCGCGCGAGCGAAGGTAGCCCGCGTCGAGCAGTCCCGCCACCGGGGCGTCGACGAAGGCCGGGTCGCCGAGATAAAGATTGCGGTCCGCGAACGCGAGCCGATTCGCTTCGGCGAACACGTGGATCGCGCGCACGGGCTCCGAGTGAATGTTCGGCAGCTCGACGTTAGCGAGGATTCCGAGCACTTGCTGCGTCGTCACACCGCCCGACGACGGCAGCTGCGGTCCGCAGACGCGCCAGCTTCGATACACAGTGCAGAGCGGTGCCGAGACGTGCGCCTCGTATGAGGCGAGGTCCTCGGGCGTCATCCTGCCGGGCCGCACGCCGTTGTCCCGCACCTCGGCCGCGATCGCGCGCGCGAGCTCGCCCGTGTGCATCGGCTCCGCGCTGCCCGCCGCCGCGAGCAGGCGCAGCGTGGCCGCGTACTCGGGATTCTCGAGCCGGTGGCCGACGGGGTGCGGCGCCCCGCTCGCGTCGTAGAAGTAACGGCGGAAGTCGTCGCCGCGCGCAAAACGCCTGAAGCCGTTCAGCAGGCCGAAGAGGCGCGGCGAGACTTCGAACCCGTTCTCCGCGAGCTCGATGGCTGGGGCGAACAAGTCGGCCCATGGCAAGCGGCCGTGCTCGCGGTGCGCCAGCTCGAGCATGCGCAGCGCGCCCGGCACGCCGACCGAGAGCCCGCCGACGCCGACCGTCGCGAACGACTCCGGTCGACCGTTGGCACCGAGGAACATGTCCGGCGTCGCCGCGGCCGGCGCCGTCTCGCGTCCTTCGTAGGCCGTGATCTCGCCGCCGTCGCCGCGCTCGGCCGCATCGTAAACGAGCATGAAGGCTCCGCCGCCGATCCCCGACGACTGCGGCTCGACGAGCGTCAGCACGAGCTGCACGGCAATCGCAGCATCGACGGCGCTGCCGCCTTTGCGCAGAATCTCGCGGCCCGCTTCCGACGCGTACGGGTTCGCAGAGACGACGAGCTGGTGAGCGGCGCGTACCGGCGCTGCGGGCTGAGCCGCCGCCGCGACGAGCGCGCACGCGGCGAGCGCCGCGGCGATGACTTGGCGCAAAAAGCCGGCCATCAGCGCTTCCCGTGCTTGGCTTTGAGCCGCTCCGCGACGGCCGGATGGACGAATGCGCTCACGTCGCCGCCGAACTCTGCGATCTCTCGAACGAGGCTCGACGAGATGAACGTGTGGTGCTCGGACGGCGTCAGGAAAACGGTCTCGACACCCTCCTCGAGATGGCGATTCATCGTCGCGAGCTGAAACTCGTACTCGAAGTCGGAGACGGCGCGCAAGCCGCGGACGATCGCCTTGAAGCCGTTGGCGCGCGCGAAGTCGACCGTGAGGCCCGTGTAGCCCGTCACGGACACTTCCGGCAGATCGCGCAGCACCTCTTTCGCGAGCTCGACGCGCTCGTCGAGCGTGAAGAGCGGCGCCTTCTTCGGATTCGAGGCGATCGCGACGACGACGCGGTCGAACAGCCGCACGCAGCGGCGGATCAGATCCTCGTGGCCGCGCGTGATCGGGTCGAACGTGCCGGGATACATGGCGCCGATTTTCACGTAGGGTGCGCTTCGCTCGGTGACGTTCGGGGCATTGTAGCCTCTGGGAGCTCGAGGAGCCCGTACTCGACGGCCCCGGCGCGGCTCCGCTTGCGCCAAGCGGCCGACGGCACGTCCGGCAAACCTTCGCTCGCGCCCCGCTCGACGTAGACGAGCGCGCCCGGTGCAGTCCAAGGCGGCAAAAGCTCGAGCAGCGGCGCGATCGGCTCGGAATACGGCGGATCGAGGAACACGAGGTCGAAACGCGCCGTCGCCGGCTCGCGCAAAAACGCGAGCGCGTCGCGGCGCACGATTTGCGGCGAGGCGCCGAGCTGTCGCGCCGTGGCGCGCAGTGCCTCGACGAGCGCGACGTCGCGCTCGACGAACGTGGCCGAGGCGGCGCCGCGCGACAGCGCCTCGAAGCCGAGCGCTCCCGTGCCCGCATACAGATCGAGGCAACGCGCGCCGGCGACTGCGCCCTGCAGCCAATTGAACAGCGTCTCGCGCACGCGATCCGGCGTCGGCCGCAC
Source organism: Rhodospirillaceae bacterium (assembly GCA_037445815.1). GTDB lineage: Bacteria > Pseudomonadota > Gammaproteobacteria > Steroidobacterales > Rariloculaceae > FEN-1219. The sequence goes on along the minus strand of JBBIJV010000006.1, from coordinate 12,428 downwards.
GGCCGTGCCTTCGGGAATCGCGATGCGCCGCCCGCGCCAAGTGCCGGCGATGATCCGTACGTGGCCCTGCAAATGCCCGGCATTGCGCTTTACCATGTGGCCCACGTTAGCAGAAGCATTCGACGCCGAGACTCCGAGCGCTAAATGGCCGCCGCCGCGAACGAACCACAAGGCTCGGGCTTCTTCGGTAAGCTCAAGGCTCGCTTGAACCGCGGCACGAGCTGGCTCAAATCCGAGCTGCTCGGGTTAGGCGGCCAACCGCTCGACGAGAACACGGTCGAGGAGCTCGAGACGCGGCTGATCCGCGCCGACGTCGGCGTCGACGCGACGGCTTGGCTCGTCGAAGGGATGCGCGCCGCCGCGAAACGCAACGCCGGTGCGCCGGCCGTCGAGCTGCTCAGGCAGGCAGCGCTCGGGTTGCTGAAGGGCGTCGAGGCGCCGCTCGCAATTTCGCGCGAGAAGAAGCCGTTCGTGATTCTCGTCGTCGGCGTCAACGGCACCGGCAAGACGACGACGGTCGGCAAGCTCGCGCATCGCTTGAGAGCGCAAGGCTACTCGGTGCTGCTCGCCGCGGCCGATACGTTCCGCGCCGCCGCCGTGGAGCAGCTCGAGGAGTGGGGGAAGCGCGCGGCCGTGCCCGTCGTCGCGCAGGATCCCGGCGCCGACCCCGCCGCCGTCGTCCACGACGCGCTCGTCGCGGCGCGCGCACGCGGCATCGACGTCGTGCTCGCCGACACGGCGGGCCGGCTCCACACGGCGGCCGGCCTCATGGACGAGCTCGACAAAATCAAGCGCGTCATTCAGCGCTTCGACGCCTCTGCGCCGCACGAGACGCTGCTCGTGCTCGACGCGAGCCAAGGCCAGAACGCGCTCGCGCAGGCCCGCACGTTCCACGAGCGCATGAAGCTCACGGGCATCGCGATCACGAAGCTCGACGGCACCGCGAAAGGCGGCATCGTCTTCGCGATCGCGCGCGCGCTCGGCGTGCCGATCAGGCTCGTCGGCGTCGGCGAGAGCGTGGCCGACCTCGACGACTTCCGCGCCGACGAGTTCTTGCGAGCGCTGCTCGGCGACGCCGCCGCCCAATGATCAGGTTCGAGAACGTCTACAAGCGCTATCCGAACGGCCGCGAGGCGCTGTCGGGCGTGTCGCTCAACATCGATCGCGGCGAGTTCGTGTTCCTGACTGGGCCGTCCGGCGCGGGCAAGAGCACGCTGCTGCGCCTGATCGCGCTCATCGAGCGCCCGACGCGCGGCACGGTGCTCATCAACAACCAGAACTTGTCGCGCATCACGCGGCGCAGGATTCCGCCGTTCCGCCAGCGCCTGGGCGTGGTGTTCCAGGATCACAAGCTCCTCTACGACCGGACGGTCTTCGACAACGTCGCGCTGCCGCTCGTGATCGCGGGCGCCACGCGGCGCGAGATCGAGAAGCGCGTGCGGGCCGCGCTCGATCAGGTCGGGCTGCGCGGCCGCGAGTCGCACATGCCGATCACCTTGTCGACGGGCGAGCAGCAGCGCGTCGGCATCGCGCGGGCCGTGGCTCCGCGTCCCGACCTCCTGATCGCGGACGAGCCCACGGGCAACTTGGATCCCGAGCTCTCGCTCGAGATCATGGAGCTCTTCACGCGCTTCAACGAGGTTGGCGTCACGCTGCTGATCGCCACGCACGACCTCGAGCTCATCGAGCGGCTGCCGCGCCGCACGCTGAAGCTCGTCGGCGGCCGGATCACAGGCGATACGGGACGCGAGGCCGCGTAGCGGATGCACGCGATCAAGCATTACCTTTGCCTGCATCGCGACAATCTGAAGGGGGCCGTCAAGCGCCTGGCCGACCAGCCGTTCGCGAGCTTGCTGACGGTCCTCGTGATCGCGACGGCGCTCGCGCTGCCCGCGGGGCTGCGCGTCGCCGTCAGCAACTTGGGCGCCATCAGCGACTCGTGGCAAAGCGCGGCCGACTTCACCGTGTATCTCAAGATGAACGTCTCCGAGGAAGCGGCCCGACGGACGGCCCGCACGATCGAGGAGCGCGCCGACGTGGCGGCGGTCACCGTTATCGACCGTGACGCGGCGCTCGAGGAATTTCGCGCCCGCTCGGGGTTCGGCGAGGCGCTCGATGCGCTCGACGGCAACCCGCTGCCGCATACGCTGGTGGTTCACCCGAAGAGCGGGCTCGCGAGCGATGTCGAGACGCTCGCGCGCGCCGTCGGCGCACTGCCCGAGACGGAGCTCGTCCAGATCGACACGGCCTGGGTCACGCGGCTGCGCGCCATGCTCGCCCTGGCCGGCCGCGTCGTCGATTTCGCGACGGCGCTCCTTGGGCTCGCGGTGGCCATCGTCGTCGGCAACACGATCCGGCTCGAGATCAACAACCGCAGCGTCGAGATCGAGGTCACTAAGCTCGTCGGGGGCACGGACGCCTTCATTCGCCGGCCGTTCCTGTACCTCGGCCTCTGCTACGGCCTGGCAGGGGGCTTGGTGGCGCTGCTCGTCGTCACGGCGGGCCTGCTCTTGCTCGGCCCCCCGGTGCGCGCGCTCGCGGCCCTGTACGGGAGCCACTTCGCGCTGACGGGGCTGTCCCCGGCCGAGATCGGGATCCTGCTCGGGGGCGGCGCACTCCTTGGCTGGGCCGGGGCCGGGCTCGCCGCGGCGCGCCATCTCAAGGCCATCGAGCCGAAATAAGACCCGCTTCACGGGAAACCGATCGCGTTGTTAGCACTCTAAGGCGGCGAGTGCTAACATGCCCTCGGGAGGTACGGGAACCATGACGACAACGGCTTTGGCGATCCGCCCGGAGCTCATGCTGGCGGGACCGTTGGGCAGCCTGGAGCATTACATTCAGGCGGCCAACTCGATTCCGGTGCTGAGCGCGGAGGAGGAGTACGAGCTCGCGACCCGCTTGCGCGAGCACGACGACCTCGATGCCGCGCGGCGCCTCGTATTGTCGCACCTGCGTTTCGTGATCCATGTGGCTCGGGGCTATGCCGGCTACGGGTTGCAGCTCGCCGACCTGATCCAAGAGGGCAATATCGGCCTCATGAAGGCCGTCCGGCGTTTCGACCCGCGGGTCGGCGTGCGCTTGGTCTCCTTCGCCGTCCACTGGATCCGCGCCGAGATCCACGAGTTCGTGCTGCGTAACTGGCGCCTCGTCCGCGTCGCGACGACGAAGGCCCAGCGCAAGCTCTTCTTCAACCTGCGCAAGGCCAAGAAGCACCTGGGCTGGCTCAACAAAGAGGAAGCGGAAGCGGTCGCGGCCGATCTCGGCGTCTCGACGCGCGACGTCGTCGAGATGGAGCAGCGCCTGAGCGGCCACGACCTCTCGTTCGACCCGTATCCGGACGAGGACGAGGATTTCGCGCCGGCCACGTACCTGCCGAGCCCGAACAGCGACCCCGCCCGCGCCGTCGAGCGCGACGACGCGGACGCGTTCGACCATGACCGGCTGACGGCCGCGCTCGAAAAGCTCGACGACCGCAGCCGCTCGATCCTGTCGCGGCGCTGGCTCGCCGAGAACAAGGCCACGCTGCACGAGCTCGCGGCCGAATACGGAGTCTCGGCCGAGCGCGTCCGGCAGATCGAGGCCAATGCGATCGGCAAGCTCAGGAAGCAGCTCGCCGCCGCCTGAGCCCCGTCCGGCCCTGAAAAGCAAGGGCGCCCCGGCTTGGAGGGGCGCCCTTTTTCGTCGTCTTCGAGCTCCGGCCTAGCTCAGCGTCAAAGGAACGAGCGTGAGCTCGACGCGGCGGTTTTGCTGCCGGCCGGCCTCCGTGTCGTTCGACGCGATCGGCCGACTCTCGCCCATCCCGACCGTGATGATGCGGTCGGGCAGCACGTTGCGCGTGCTCAGGTAGGCCGCGACGGAAGCCGCGCGGCGCTCCGACAGCTGCTGGTTGTAGGCCTCGGAGCCCGTGCTGTCCGTGTGGCCCGCGATCTCGATCACCGTCTGGTTGAACTCGGCGAGCACGGTGCTCACGGAATTCAGCACGTCGTAGAAGCTCGCGTTCAAGTCGGCGCTGTTCGTCGCAAACGTGATGTTTCCGGGCATGTTCAACGTGATGTTGTCGCCGATGCGAGTGACGCTGACCCCGGTTCGCTCGAGCTCGGCCCGCAGCCGCGCTTCCTGGCGATCCATGTATGCGCCGACGCCGGCGCCGGCCAATGCGCCCAAACCGGCGCCGACGAGCGCGCGCTTCTTGCGCTCCATCGAGCTATCGCCCGTGATGAGGCCCGCGACGGCGCCGGCGGCCGCTCCGATGACCGCCTGCCGCTGGGCTCGTGCCGGACGCTCCTCGCGCGTATACGGGTCGAGCGTCGTGCACGCCGACGCCGTCAAGGCCAAGCCGACCACGAGCGTGCCAACCTTCGACCAGCTCTGAATCCGCATTCGAGTACCTCCTCTTCTAGGCGGCGGTATCATGCCAAGCCGAACCTGAACGAAACGTGACCTGGCGCTCTTAAACATAACCGCAATGACACCGCCGTAGGCAGCCGGCTCCGTGAGCCGGCACGGCGCATTCCCATGACCACTGCCAAGCTCGTAGCCGTCGTCGAGGACGAGATCGCGATCCGCGACAATTATCTCGCGGGCTTGCGCCGGCACGGCTATCGCGTCGCCGGGTACGGCAGCCGCAAGGAAGCGCTGGCCGGGTTCGCGAGCCGCTTTCCGGATCTCGTCATCATCGACGTGAGCTTAGGCGCCGAGGTGGAAGGCGGCTTCGATCTCTGCCGCGAGCTGCGCGCGCGGTCGACGCAATTGCCGATCATTTTCTTGACGGCGCGCGAGAGCGAGCTCGACGCGGTTTCGGGCCTCCGGCTCGGCGCCGACGACTACCTGACCAAGCGGACCAGCATCGAGCACCTGCTCGCCCGCGTCGCAGCACTGTTTCGGCGCGTCGAAGCGCTGAAAGCCGGCGACGCGGCCGGCGAAAGGCTCGAGCAGGGGTCGTTGACGCTCGACCGCGACCGCATGAGCGTCCAGTGGAAAGCGACGACGGTGCCGTTGACGGTGACCGAGTTCTGGGTCGTTCATGCGCTCGCCCAGCACCCGGGGCACGTCCGGAGCCGCGAGCAGCTCATGGCCGCGGCGAACGTCGTGCTTGACGACGGCACCGTCACGTCCCAGATCAAGCGCATCAGGGCCAAGTTCGCGGCCGTCGACCCTACGTTCGACGCGATCCAGACCGTCTACGGCATGGGCTATCGCTGGAAAGCCGACTGACCGGCACGCCGCGCCCCGCGATTGACGGCGCGTCCGGCCGTTCCCTATAGTCACAAGCCGGCATAGGCCTGCTCCGGTCCTTTTTGAGTTAGGGCCTCTCCGCGGCAGATCATGGCCGGCGGCTTGACAGGTCCAGCTTTCTTACTGCCAGCCTGCAAGAAAAAGTGAAGCCAGCGGAGTCAGTCGGCTGACCGCTGTAGAGACCATGACGGCAAGAGCGACAACCACGAAACGGCATCGGAGCGGCGCGCCCAGGCGGGCGTGCGCCGACCGGTGCGGCGTGGGCGCTCTTGCGGCATGAGGACGGCAAGCATGCATAAACCACACCACACCGGCCTCCCGCCGGCACGCGGGTTGTATCGGCCCGAGTTCGAGCACGACAGCTGCGGCGTCGGGTTCGTCGCGCATATCAAGGGGCAACGCAGCCACAAGATCATCGAGGATGCGGACCACCTGCTGTGCCGCATGGATCATCGCGGCGCGCGCGGGGCCGAGGTGAACACCGGCGACGGCGCCGGCATGCTGACGGCGTTGCCGCACGAGTTCCTGGCGAGAGTCGCGAAGGAAGCGTTCCGAGTGACGCTGCCCCCGCCCGGCAAGTTCGCCGCGGGCGTCGTGTTCTTGCCTACCGATTCGGCCGAGCGCGAGCGCTGCAAGGCCGTCGTCGCGTCGATATGCGCCGAGGAAGGCCAAGTGCTCGTCGGTTGGCGAATCGTGCCGACGGATGCCGAGGCCGCGGACTTGGGCCACGGCGCGCGCAGCGCGGCGCCGCACATCGAGCAGCTGTTCGTTGCGGCGGGCTTGGGCTTCGAGGGCGAGGCGTTCGAGCGCAAGCTCTACGTGATCCGCAAGCGCGCGAGCCACGAGCTGCGCGGCGACTCGACGCTCAAGCAGGCAAAGCAGTTCTACGTCTCAAGCCTCTCGACGAAGGTGCTCATCTACAAGGGCATGCTGACGCCGGGGCAGCTCCTCACGTTCTACCCGGATCTCCGCGCCGCGGATTACACGACGCACCTCGCGATGGTGCACTCGCGTTTCTCGACGAACACGTTCCCGAGCTGGGACCGCGCCCAGCCGAACCGCTTCATGTCGCACAACGGCGAGATCAACACGCTGCGCGGCAACGAGAATTGGATGCGCGCGCGCCAGGGCGTCGTTCAGACGCCGCTCTTCGGCGACGACCTGAAGAAGCTGTTCCCGATCGCGGAGCCCGATTGCTCGGACTCCGGCGTGTTCGACAACGTGCTCGAGTTCCTGCTGATGACGGGCCGCACGCTGCAGGAATCCGTGATGATGATGATTCCCGAGGCATGGCAGAAAAACGAGCTCATGCCCGAGGGCAAGCGCGCGTTCTACGAATACCACTCGTGCCTCATGGAGCCGTGGGACGGCCCCGCGTCGATCGCGTTCACCGACGGCAAGTACATCGGCGCCGTGCTCGACCGCAACGGCTTGAGGCCGAGCCGCTATTACCTGACGCACGACGACCGGGTGATCATGGCGAGCGAGGTCGGCGTCGTGCCGATCGATCCGAGAAACGTCAAGGCCAAGGGCCGACTCGAGCCGGGCCGCATGTTCTTGATCGACTTCGAGCGCGGGCGGCTCGTGCCCGACGAGGAAATCAAGAACGAGTTCGCGAATCGCCGCCCGTACGGGCAGTGGCTCGAGGAGAACCGTATCCCGCTGCGGCAGGTGACGTGCGAAACGCCCGTACCCGTCATCGAGCGGTCCACGTTGCTGCCGCGGCTTCAGGCCTTCGGCTACACGACCGAGACGCTGCAGTTCATGCTGCAGCCGATGGTGCGCGAGCACCGCGACCCGGTCGGCTCGATGGGCAACGACAGCACGCTCGCCGTGTTGTCCGACATGCCGCGGATGCTCTACGACTATTTCCGCCAGCTCTTCGCGCAGGTGACGAACCCGCCGATCGACTCGATCCGCGAGGAAGTCATCATGTCGCTCGAGTGCTACGTCGGTCCCGAGGGCAACCTGCTCGAGACGACGCCGAAGCACGCCGAGCGGCTGCGGCTGCGCCAGCCGATTCTCACGAACGAAGAGCTGGCCGGCATCAAGAGCTTGAAGTTCCGCGGTTGGCGCTCGCTGACGATCGACATCACGTTCGACCGCAGCGACACGCCGGGCGGGCTCGAGCGTGCGATCGACCGCATCTGCGCCGAAGCGGAGCGGGCGATCGACGAGGGCTACAGCTTGATCGTGCTCTCGGACCGGGCCGTGGGTCCGGAGCGCGTGCCCGTCAGCGCGCTGCTCGCCGTGGGCGCAGTGCACCACCATCTCGTGAACCGTGCGAAGCGAACGCGGATCGGCATCATCGTCGAGACCGGCGAGGCGCGCGAGGTTCACCACCACTGTCTGCTGGTCGGCTACGGCGCGGACGGCATCAATCCGTATCTCGCGTTCGAGGCGCTCGTCCATTCGCGCGACGAGGGCCTGCTGGACGGGGACACGGACTTGGTCGCCGATTATCGGCAGGCCGTCGCGAAGGGCATGCTCAAGGTCATGGCCAAGATGGGCATCTCGACCCTGCAGTCCTACAAGGGCGGGCAGATCTTCGAGGCGCTTGGGCTAGCGGACGAGGTCATCGACAAGTGCTTCCGCGGCACGGTGAGCCGCCTGCAAGGCGCGGGCTTCGCCGTGCTCGAGGAAGAAGCGCTGCGGCGGCATGCGCAGGGCTTCCCGCGCGACCCCACTGACCGCCTCGCTTCGTTGCCGAACCCCGGCGAGTTCCACTGGCGCAGCACCGGCGAGCGCCACGCGTGGGATCCGCAAGCGATCTTCTCGCTGCAAGTTGCCGCGCGGCGCGGCGACAAGAACGCGTACCGCGAGTTCGCGGCGCACGTGAACGAGGAAGCTCGCCGCACCGGCGCGCTGCGCGGCCTGCTCGAGCTCAACCTCGCCGCGAAGCCCGTGCCGCTCGACGACGTCGAGCCGGCCAGCGAGATCGTCAAGCGCTTCTGCACGGGCGCCATGAGCTTCGGCTCGCTGTCGGCCGAGGCGCACGAGACGCTGGCCGTCGCGATGAACCGCTTGGGCGGCAAGAGCAACACCGGCGAAGGCGGCGAGGACCCCGCGCGGTTCATCCCGCTGCCGAACGGCGACTCGCGCCGCTCCGCGATCAAGCAGATCGCGTCGGGCCGGTTCGGCGTCACGATCTGGTATCTCGCCAACGCCGACGAGCTGCAGATCAAGATGGCGCAGGGCGCGAAGCCCGGCGAGGGCGGCGAGCTGCCCGGCAAGAAAGTCGACGACAACATCGCGCGGATCCGCCACTCGACGCCGGGCGTGGGCTTGATCAGCCCGCCGCCGCACCACGACATCTACTCGATCGAGGATCTCGCGCAGCTGATTCACGATTTGAAGAACGCGAATCCGACGGCCCGCATCAGCGTGAAGCTCGTCTCCGAGGTCGGCGTCGGCACGATCGCCGCGGGCGTCGTGAAGGCGCACGCCGACCACGTGCTGATCTCGGGCGACAACGGCGGCACGGGCGCCTCGCCGCTCACGAGCATCAAGCACGCGGGGCTGCCGTGGGAGCTCGGCCTCGCCGAGACGCACCAGACGCTCGTCATGAACGACTTGCGCAGCCGCGCCGTGCTGCAGACCGACGGCGGCCTGAAGACGGGCCGCGACGTCGTGATCGCGGCGCTGCTCGGCGCCGAGGAGATGGGGTTCTCGACGGCGCCGCTGATCGCCATGGGGTGCATCATGATGCGCAAGTGCCATCTGAACACCTGCCCGGTCGGCGTCGCGACGCAGGATCCCGTGCTGCGGCGCAAGTTCGCCGGCCAGCCCGAGCACGTCGTGAACTACCTCTTCATGGTGGCCGAGGAAGCGCGGGAGATCATGGCGAGCTTAGGCGTCCGCCGCTTCGTCGAACTCATCGGCCGCACGGACCTGTTGCGGCCGCGCGCCGCCATCGACCACTGGAAGGCCGGCGGGCTCGATCTGACGCCGTTGCTCGTGCCGGCCGAGAAGCCGAGCCCGAGCACGGACGTTTACTGCACTAAGAAGCAGGACCACGGGCTCGACCTCGCGCTCGACAACCGGCTCATCGCGCTCGCGAAGAAGTCGATCCAGCAGCGCAAAAAGACGCGCGAAGAGCTCGTCATCGCGAACGTGAACCGCACCGTCGGCGCGATGCTGAGCTACACGGTCGTCAAGAAGTGGGGCGCCGACGCGCTGCCCTACGACACCGTACGCTTCAAGTTCACGGGCACGGCCGGGCAAAGCTTCGGCGCGTTCCTCGCGAAGGGCATCACGCTCGAGCTCGAGGGCGACTGCAACGACTACGTCGGCAAGGGCCTGTCGGGCGGCCGGCTCATCATCTACCCGCCGAAGACGGCCACGTTCAAGGCCGAGGACAACGTGCTGATCGGCAACGTGGCGCTGTACGGCGCGACGAGCGGGCGCGCGTTCTTCCGCGGCCGCGCGGCCGAGCGCTTCTGCGTGCGCAACAGCGGCGCCAAGGCCGTCGTCGAGGGCGTCGGCGATCACGGCTGCGAGTACATGACGGGCGGCCGCGCCGTGATTCTCGGGCCGACGGGCCGCAACTTCGCGGCCGGCATGTCGGGCGGCATCGCTTACGTGTGGGATCCGCACCGCGATTTCGCGCCGAAGTGCAATACGGGCACCGTCGATCTCGAAGCCGTGGCAGAGGACGAGGACATCGTCGAGCTGCGCGAGATGATCGAGCTGCACCGCGAGTACACGGGCTCGCCCGTCGCCGCGCGCTTGCTCGACGAGTGGCCGATGTCGCTGCAGCAGTTCGTGAAAGTCATGCCGACGGACTACAAGCGTGTACTCGCCGAGCGCAAGCGGCACGACGAAGAAATGGAACAAAAGCTGCGCAACGACGAGACGGGCAATTTCGTCGCGCAAGCCCGCTGACTTTTCACGGACTGGCCTTGAGCGATGGGTAAGCCGACGGGCTTCATGGAGTATCCGAAGAAGAGCGTCCCCTATCGGGACGCTCGCGAGCGCGTGCGCGACTTCCGCGAGATCTTCACGGAGCCCTCGGAAGACCACTTGCGCAATCAGGGCGCGCGCTGCATGGACTGCGGCGTGCCGTTCTGTCAGTCCGAGAACGGCTGCCCGATCGACAACCTCATTCCGGAGTGGAACGACCTCGTCTATCAGGGCCGCTGGCGCGACGCGCTCGATCGGCTGCACAAGACGAACAACTTCCCCGAGTTCACGGGCCGCACCTGCCCCGCGCCCTGCGAGGGCGCCTGCGTGCTCGGCATCACGGACCCGCCCGTCACGATCAAGAACATCGAGAACGCGATCATCGACCGCGGCTTCGCGGAAGGCTGGGTGACGCCGCACGTGCCGGCCGCGCGCAGCGGCAAGCGCGTAGCCATCGTCGGCTCGGGCCCCGCGGGACTCGCGGCCGCGGACCAGCTGAACAAGGCCGGGCACGGGGTCACGGTGTACGAGCGCGCCGATCGCATCGGCGGCCTCTTGATGTACGGCATCCCGAACATGAAGCTCGACAAGGGCGTCGTCGACCGCCGCGTCGAGCTGTTGCGCGCGGGCGGCATCGAGTTCGTCGTGAACGCCGACGTCGGCAAAAACGTCGATCCGAGGAAGCTTCTCGCCGAGCACGACGCGCTGCTCTTGACCACCGGCGCAACGCGGCCGCGCGACCTCGAGATTCCCGGCCGCGAGCTCGTCGGCATTCACTTCGCGATGGAGTTCCTGACGGCCAACACGAAGAGCTTGTTGAACAGCGGCCTCAAGGACGGGAAGTACATCAGCGCGAAGGACAAGCGCGTCGTCGTCATCGGCGGAGGCGACACCGGCGCCGACTGCATCGGCACCGCGCTTCGCCACGGCTGCAAGAGCCTGCTGAATCTGGAGCTCCTCGACCAACCGCCGCCGAAGCGCGCGGCCGACAATCCGTGGCCGCTGTGGCCGAAGATCCACCGCACGGACTACGCGCACGAGGAGTCGATCGCCCGCTTCGGCGCCGACCCCCGCAACTACGCCGTCGTCTCCAAGGAGTTCACCGGCGCGGACGGCAAGGTCACGGGCGTGCGGATCAACCGCGTCGAATGGCACCCGCAGGCGAGCGGCCCGCCGAAGATGGTCGACGTCGAAGGCTCGTCCGAGGTGCTCGAGGCCGACCTCGTGCTGCTCGCGATGGGATTCCTGGGCCCCGAGTCGTACCTCGCCGGCGCGCTCGGCGTGGAGCTCGATCCGCGCTCGAACTACAAGGCCGTGCACGGCCGGTTCGCGACGAACGTTCCCGGCGTGTTCGCGGCCGGCGATTGCCGGCGCGGCCAGTCGCTCGTCGTCTGGGCCATCAACGAAGGCCGCGGCGCGGCGCGCGCCATCGACGCGTTCCTGACGGGCGAAAGCCAGCTGCCCGCGCCGAAGATCTCGCTCGGCGGAACGGCGGCCTAATCGTTCGCGCGGCGGCGCGGAAAGAACACGCGGAAGACGACGCCGCTCCCATCCGGGAGATCGTCGGCCTCGCAGCGTCCGCCATGGAAATCCGCAACGAGCGCGACGATGTGCAGGCCAAGCCCCAAGTGCGGCCGCCCGTCGCGGTGCTCTCGCAGCGATACCAGCGAATCGAACAACCGCCCGCGCATCTTGGCCGGCAGCGCGGGCCCGCGGTTCGAGACGCGGAGCTCGAGGTCGTCGCCGGCCGCAGCGAGCTCGACGTCGATGCGGCTGCCCCGCGGACTAAAGCTCACGGCGTTGTCGACGAGCTTGTCGAGCAGTTGCGCCACGAGCTCGCCCGAGCCGACCGTCGTCGCCTCGGCCGCGTCGCAGCGACAGACGATCTCGCGCTCGGGATACACGTCGCGATAAGCCGCGCAGCACGAGGCCACGACGGCGGATAGGTCGAACGGCTGCGCGACGGTCTCGCGGATCGCCTGCTCGAGCTCCGTCGCTTCGCTCATTGCTGCGAGGATGCCGTCGAGCCGTTTCGTGCCCTCGCGCAGGCGGCCGAGGTACACGCCGGTGCCCGGCGAAGCGACCTCGTGCTCTAGGTTGTCGAGCGACGTCGTCACGACCGCGAGCGGCGTGCGCAGCTCGTGCGACAGCTTGCTCGCGAGCGTTCGGAGATACTCCGTGTGCTCGCGGAGGCGCTCGAGCAGCTCCGCGAAGCTGCGCGCGAGCGCCCCGAGCTCGTCGGCCGCCGCCGCGCCCGGCATGCCCGTGCGGATCTCGCCGCGCGGCCCGAG
>JBBIJV010000005.1:0-39697 GCA_037445815.1 Rhodospirillaceae bacterium | reverse complement strand
AGTCGGCGGGAGCCGCGGGGCGCTCGGCTCCTCCGAGGCGGCGCGAGCCCGGCACGAGCCGCGGCGCGCGCTTCAGCAGCAAATCCCGCGCGGCACGATGCGGGCCCGGCGCGTCGACGCCGTTCGCCGCGATCCAGGCGCCGATCTCGAGCAGCACGGACGGCTTCGGCTTCGGCGACACCATGCGCCGGATGAACAGGCGCTCCGGTCTCAAGTCGGCGTAGCGTCCCGTGTGCTCGATGTCGACCGTGTGCGCGGCCACGTCCAGGTTTACGATCCTGCCGAACGTCTTGCCCGTGCCGGGCACGCAAACCTCGTCGCCGCGGCGCACGTCGTGCTCTTGCGGCGGGAAGTCGTAGCGGTGCACGGGCTTACGCGGCGTGCCGCCGACGGTCTCCTTGAGCTCGAGGCCCGCGAGCGCGGAGCGCTCGTCGTGGTAGTCCTCGAGCGGCAGATCGAGCAGGCGAAAGTATTCCCACCACGCGGCTTTCTCCTCGCGGCGATGCCACTCGAGCAATTGCGCCATGAGCCAGCGAGCCTGCTGCTCTTCGTTGCGCTCGGCCGCGTCGACGGGCACGTCTTTCAGCAACGCTTCCGTCACGCGCTGCGTTTCCTCGGCCGCTTCGGCGACTTGCTCGCTCGCTTCGCCCGACTTGAGCTCGGGCCGCGGCAGCTCTCGGCCGGCTGTGCGCTCGGCCGCGGCACGAAGCTGCTCGAGCCAGTCGCGAAGCGCGGCCGCGGAAACGCAATCGTCGCGGTTGTAGCGCTCGACGGTCGCAATGTGCTCGGCGAACTTGCCGGGCTTTGGCTCCGCGGCGTCGAGTCCGAGCTCGAGCTGCGGTTTCGCCGCCGCCGGCAGCGCGGGTGCCGGCGCGCCGAGCCCCAAGTCCTCGCGCATCTCGATGGCCCACTCGAGCGCTCGCCGGCTTGCTGTCGCGGCGCGCAAGTCCTGCTCGCGCTTGAGGCCGTAGAACTGCTCGAGGTCCTTCAGTGAGTACGTCTCGACGCTCGCACGCAGCGAGTGCCGCACGATCGTGTGCAGGTCGACGAAGAGCTCGGCACGCAGGATCGTGTCGAGCTCGTTCTCGCGCGTCGCATAGCGGCCGGACAGCCGCTTGAACGCCGTCGGCTCGTAGGCGCCGAAGTGATAGACGTGCATCGCGGGATCGGCGGCGAACGCCGCGAGTATGCGGTCGACGACGCGCTCGAACGCGCGCTTCTCCTCGGAGGGGCTCGTCGCCCAGAGCGGCGTGTAGCGTCCGCGCGTGTCGCTCGAGCCGAAGAGATATTCGCGGCCGCCCTCGAGCGCGAGGCGGTCGCCTTCGAGGTCGAGGAAGAGATCGCCGCGCGCGGGCTCGGGCAACCGCAGGAAGCCGTGCTCGGGCCCGAGCGGCAGCAGCTCGTGTTGCCGTTGCTGCAGGCGCCGCGCCCGAAGCTGAATCGCGGCTTGATCGCGCGAGCGCTCGAGCGCCTCGCGCGAGCCGCGCGTCGGCTTCGGCACCTTCGTGAGCTCCCCCAGCCGCTCGAGCGTGTTCACCTCGAGGCGCGTGCGCAGCTCCTTGATCTGCAGCCGGCTGATGCCGGCCACGAAGCAGAGATGGTCGTCCGCCCGCCGCCGCGCGTTGCACTGCACCCACCAGTTGCAGACGTCGCAGTGCTGCACGGGCTCCGGGTATGTTGCGGCATCGTGTGCGTCGAGCGCTTCGGCGAGCCTGCGCTGCACGAGCCGGTAGTACGCGGCGAAGTCCGCGAGCCGGTAGCTCTCGGGCACGAAATCCTTGTGGTGCGGCGCCACGACGTGCGCTTGCTCGGGCGCCGCGCCCTGCAGCGCCTCGAGCAAGCTCGAGTAGACGCAGAGCTGTAGAATCGTGCCGGCGCGCGTTTCCGTAGCGAGCTTCGCGTCGACGACCTCGTACGACCAGTCCCCGAGCTTGCTCGGCTGCGGCACCTTCCGCAGGAAATCGGCGCGGCCGTGCCAGCGCTCGTTTGCGAGCGGCGCTTGATAGATCACGTCGGCGCCGTCCCGCATCGCCTTGAGCGTCGTCTCCACGCTGTCGGCCCCGGGCGCGGCTTGAATCTCGGCGACCGTCAACTTCTGCGCGCGCAGGTGCCGCAGGTACGCAGCCTCGTGCTCGCGGCCGCGCTCGGTCAGGAGCTCGATGATCGGATCTCGGCGCCGCGGCCGCTCTGCGCGCCGCTCGGCGACGGCGAGATCGAGCTGGCTCAGGTGCGCGCAGCTCAAATGGTTCGCGAGGTCGGTCGCGGAAAGCTGCAGCAGTTCGCCTACGAGACGCATCGGCGGATGATAAAGGCCCTATCCTAAGTGGGATACTCGCGGCGGATCGCCCTCGGGAGCGTGCAATGGCGGATGCATTACGAATGTTGCAGCAGCGGCTCGCGGCCTTCGCGGCCGAGCGCGACTGGGAGCAGTTTCACTCGCCGAAGAATCTCGCGATGGCGCTGTCCGTGGAAGCGGCCGAGGTCGTCGAAGAGTTCCAGTGGCTCACGGAGGCGCAAAGCGAAGATCTCGACGCCGAGCGGCGCGAGCGCGTGCGCCTCGAGCTCGCCGACGTGCTCATCTATTTGCTGCGGCTCGCCGATCGGCTCGACGTCGATCTCTTGCTCGCGGCCGACGACAAGATCGAAGCGAACGCGCGCAAGTACCCGGCCGAGCGCGTGCGCGGCGACGCGCGCAAGTACACGGACTACGAGTGACGCGCTACTCGGGCCGCAGGCGCTCTTCGAGCTCGCCGCGCTCCAGGAGCTCGTTGTAGAACGGCCGCGCGTCGCACGGCTCGCTTTCGATGAGGCCGAGCGTCGAGTCGCCGCGCTGAGAGCCGCGCGTGCGAACGAGCGGCTGCGTGTAGAGCTTGTCGTGGATCGTCATGATGCGCTCCATCGTCAAGCCGTCCTCCGCGGGCGTCCAGCGCTCGACGATGCGGGTGCCGGTGCCGCCGCTCATCGGATAGCCCGACCCGTCGAGCCAACCCGGGGACAGCATCGTCGTCTCGATGACGAGCGTGCGGCCCTCCCACTTGCCCGTCGAGAAGCCCATCGACGTGAGCGGCTGCTCCGCGGGCGGCGAGCGGCCGTCCATCCAGACGCGCCGCGGCGTGTTGTCCTGCATGAACACCATCAAGTAGTGCGTGCCGGCGTCGACGATCTCCATCGGATACGGCGAGCCGAAGATCCTCGGCAAGCCCGCCGGCAGGCAGCGCAGCACGTGGTCGTCGCCGAACTTGCGGCCTTCGTAGATCGCCTTGGCTTCCGCAGTCAGCGGCATCGGCTTCGGCTGAAAATCGTCCACGGTGACCTGGAAGCGATAACGGTTGTCCCAGTAGCCCGTGATGTCGACCTCGTAGTCGTTGGCTTTCACGGTGTAGTCGACCTCGGGGTCGGCCGTCGATTGCGTGACAGTGCCGGAGCTCACGCACCGGCCGAGCTGACGGCCCTTCTCGGGACCCGTTTCGATGTTGATGCAGGTCGCGTAGAGCTTCTTTGCGCCGTCGCGCCCGAGGTTGCCGCTGGCCGTGACTCGGTAGCCGACCTGAACCGTCTGCTCCGTCCAGTTCTCGCGCCGATACGTCGGCAAGTTGCCCGGGGGCAGCAGTGCCCAGCTTTCCGTCGAGCCGTCCGGCATCGTCATCGTCACGTCGTAGCGAATATGCGGGTTCTGCCACCAGACGCGCGTGACCTCCCCCTTCACCTCGCCGGTCAAGGCGGCGTCGAACTCGGTCGCGAACGCATGATGGGCGTGAGCGCGCGCGCCTAGCAGCGCGGCGGCAACGGCAACGGCAGCGGCGAGCAACCTGACAGTGCGGTTCATTGGCGAACCCTCTCGCGGGTCTCGATGCGCGTTAGTCTAATCCCGGCCGAAGAACTCCACGAGCCGCGCGAGCGCGAGCGTGTCCTGCCGGCAATACTCGAGCAGCGCGCGGCGCAGCTCGGCACGGCGCGCGTCCGTCGTCCGCGGCTCGACGGCCTCGAGGTAGGCCGCCTGAGCCGCGAAGCCGTCGCGCACTTCGCCGAGCGAGGCGTAGCTCAAGTCGGGCGCCACGGTCGGCAGCACGGCTTTCAGCGACCACGAGCCCTGCATGGCGGGGTGGTAGTAATGGCGGCGCGTCGGCGGATGCAGGTCTACGATGCGCTCGTCGAGCGCAGCAAGGTCGGCCGCAAGATCCGGGAAGCGATCCGCCAGCTCGCCGACGACGCGCCGCTCGTAAGGCGTGTAGACGACGATCGGCCCGGCCGTCCCGAGCGCTTCGAGCAGGCTTTCCGCGACCCGGCGCATCGGCGGATCGGGGCCCAAGTCCAAGAGCTCGGCGTGCTCGAGCCGGCCGCGGCTCGTCTCGACGTGGCACGACCACTGGAACGGCAGCGCCTCGAACGGCCGCGTGCCGGCGAAGATCGGCACTGCCGGATTCATTGTTTCGAAATCGAGGTAGTAACGCGGGAACGGCAGCCCGCGCGCGAGCGCGCGCAGCTCGGCGCCGACGAACGGCAGCCCGCTGCGCGATTGGCGCCAGATGAGCCGCTGCGTCTCGTTCGCGAGCAGGGCCTCCGGCACCTCACGTAGGTCGCGGTAGCCCGAGTGCATGAGCTCGTAGAGCTTCTCCTTGCTGCCCCCCAAGCCGAGCACGGGATACGCACCCTGCGGCGGCGCGCAATGCTCGTAGAGCTCGCAGTCGTGCGGTGCGCCGCAGTGCGCGCCGACGACAACGGCCGGCTCGTCGAGATCGGCGAGCGTGCTGCGCGCCGCGACGACGAGCGCGTCGATCTCCGGCAGCCGCTCGTTCACCTCGCCCGTGACGTCGGTCTCGACGAGCAAGCCTTCGTAGTTGCCGCCGCCCGGATAGACGAACTCGGGGTCGACGGTCGCGACGGCGACGGCACGCGGCGCCAGTCCGTTGCGCGCGAGCGCCCAGGCCTGAATCGCGCAGTCGTCGAGGTAATGCGCCTTCACGTGCGCCGCCGCCTTCACCTCGACGAGCTTCGGCTTGGGGTCGCTGCGATCGAGCACGTCGACTCGGACACTGACGCCGTCCCCCTCGAACGTCGCTTCGAAGATCGGTTCCCGGCCGCCGGCCGCGACGAGCGTGCGCGTCGACTCGATCGCCGCGCGCAGGCCGCGCTCGAAGCTCACGAGGTGGCCGGGGCCGTAGAGCCGGCGCGCGATGTCGCCGACAGTGTGGCCCGTGGCGAGCCGCGCTTCTTTCTCGGCCGACGGTTCCGGGACGAGCTCCGGCCGATAGGTTTCGAGCCAGAGCTTTCGCCGGCACTGTTTCAGCGACAGCAGCTTCGTCTTCGAGAGGGCGATTGGCGCGCGCATGGCGGCGCAGCATGCGGCTCGGCGCGCCGAGACTCAACCTCGGCCGGCCGATATGATGGGCCGAATGCAATCACGACACGATCGCGGCGGCTCGGCCGCGTGCTTTTTGAGCATTTGGCTGCTCGCCGGTGCAGCGTTCACGGCGAGCGCCGCGCCCGTCGACGAGGCGATCCGCAACCGCATCGAGCAGCTGCGCGCGACGGGCACGCTCGAGATCGACGGCGCCGCGATCGCCTCGCGGCAGCTCCTGCCGCGCATCTACGAGAATCGGTCGTTCACGCCGGCGTGGAGCTCCGTCCGGCAAGTCGATTCGCTGCTCGAGTTGATCGACGAAAGCTACCTCGAGGGCCTCGACCCGAACGACTACCACCCCTCCGCCGTGCGCGCGGCCCGCGAGCGCATGAGCGAGGCGGAGGCGCTGCCGCCCGAGGAGAGGGCAGGCCTCGACATCTTGTTGACGGACAGCGTGATCCGGTTGGGCTACCACCTGCGATTCGGCAAGGTCGATCCCGTCGAGATCGATCCGCACTGGAATCTGACGCGCGACCTCATGGGCGAGGACCCGGCCGTCACGATCCAAGCGGCCATCGATTCGCGCTCGTTGCTCGAGTTCGCCGACGAGGCGATTCCGCGCGTCTTTCTCTACGACCGCTTCAAGAAGGCGCTCGCCGAGTATCGCGCATTGGCGGCCGCCGGGGGCTGGCCCTCCGTGCCGCCCGGGCCGACGCTGAAGCCCGGAATGACGGACGCGCGCGTGCCCGTGCTCGCGGAGCGGTTGCGCGTGACGAGCGACTTGCCCAAGGACGCGCCGGCGGGCGACCTCTACGATGCAGCGCTCGTCGACGGCGTGCGGCACTTTCAGGCGCGTCACGGGCTCACCGTCGACGGCGTCGTCGGCCCGGCGACGTTCGCGGCGCTCAACGCCCCGGTCGAGGCGCGCATCGATCAGCTGCGCGCGAATCTCGAGCGCGCGCGCTGGGTTCTCTACGATCCCGAGAGCGAGTTTCTCGTCGTCAACATCGCCGGGTTCCGGATCTACCTCGTGCGCAGAGGCG
This sequence comes from Rhodospirillaceae bacterium, assembly GCA_037445815.1. GTDB lineage: Bacteria > Pseudomonadota > Gammaproteobacteria > Steroidobacterales > Rariloculaceae > FEN-1219. The sequence continues at coordinate 33,313 of JBBIJV010000005.1, read as the reverse complement.
AGGTGGTTTGGCGCTCGCGCGTGCAGGTGGGGAGGCCGTACCGCCAGACCCCGGTGTTTCGCGCCGAGCTGCGCTATCTCGTCCTGAATCCGACATGGACGGTTCCGCCGACGATCTTTCGCCTGGACCTATTGCCCGAGATTCGCCGCAACGTGGGCGTGCTCGCAGAGCGCGGCATCGACGTGCTCGATGCGGCCGGGATGCGGGTCGATCCCACGACGATCGACTGGTCGGGGACTCGATTCCCTTATCAGCTCGTGCAACGCCCGGGGCCGAACAATGCGCTCGGCCGCGTGAAATTCATGTTCCCGAACGAGCACGCCGTATACCTGCACGACACGCCGAGCCGCGACTTGTTCGAGCGCAGCGACCGGGCCTTCAGCTCGGGCTGCATCCGCGTCGAGAATCCGTTCGAGCTCGCGGAGCTGCTGCTCGGCGCGTCGTGGCCGCGAGAGCGGCTCGACGCCGCCGTCGCGAGCGGAGAGACGCGGACGATTTTCTTGCCGAAGCCCATGACGCTCCTGTTGCTCTACTGGACGGCTGAGGTCGACGCCGAGGGGCGCGTCATCTTCTATCGCGACGTGTATGGCCGCGATCCGGCCGTCATCGCGGCGCTCGGCCGGCGCTTCGACGCGCGCGACGTGCTCTGAGCGTTGCGGTACCATCGCCGGAGCTTCGAGGGGGAGCGACGAAAGATGACGACGTGGCGGGCCTTCGCGTTTCTTGTGCCGGCGATTCTGCCGTTCGGGGTATCGGCGCAGCCGCCGGCGGCCTCGAACGTATTACTGCCTAAGGCCGGCGAGCCGCTCGAGCTCACCGCCGGACGCCAGCCGCTTCGCGTGGCGCTCGTAGCGGACGGCTTGATCGGGCCGTGGGACATCGTGTTCATCCCGGGCACGTCGGATCTGCTCATCACCGAGAGCAACGGCAAGCTGCGCATGATTCAGGGCGGCAAGCTGCTGCCCGACCCCGTGTGGACGCCGCCGTCTCCGGCGGGCAACGACATCCTGCACGGCGTCGTCGTGCATCCCGATTTCGCGTCGAACAAGCTCGTGTACCTCACGTACTTGAAGGGCGACGAGCAGCGACAGACGCTCGGTTTGTCTCGCGGCCGGCTCGAGGGAGCCAAGCTCGTCGACGTCGAGGAGATTTTCGTCGCCGACGCGTGGGAGAACGCGCGCATGGCGTACACGGGCCGCATGGAGTTCGGTCCCGACAAGACGCTCTACGTCAGCATCGGCGACCGCGACCGTCTCTGCTGCGGCCGCGAGGACGACAACAGCATTCGCCTTCGCGCGCAGAGCTTGTCCGATCACGTGGGCAAGATCCTGCGCCTGAAGGACGACGGCACGGCGCCCGCCGATAACCCGTTCGTCGGCCGCGCCGGCGCGAGGCCGGAGATCTTCACCTACGGCCACCGCAACAGCTACGGCCTGCGGTTCCACCCCGTGACGGGCGAGCTTTGGCAGATGGAGATCGGTCCGCAGGGCGGCGACGAGGTCAACATCTTGAAGCCCGGCGCCAACTACGGCTGGCCGCTCGTCTCGCAAGGGCGCAATTACTCCGGCACACTCGTGTCCGACCAGCCGTGGCACCGCGAAGGCATGGAGCAGCCGGTGATCTTCTGGGTGCCGCAGATCAGCCCGGCCGCGATGGCGTTCTACACGGGCGACAAGTTTCCGCAGTGGCAGAACAGCCTCATCGTCGGGGCGTTGAGCGGCCAACACGTCGAGCGCATGCCGTTCAACGAGCAGGGCCAGCCGCTGCGCCGCGAAGAATTCTTGAGCGAGCTCGGAGTGCGGTTCCGCGACGTCGAGATCGGGCCGGACGGCTATGTCTACTTCGCGACCGAAGTGCGCTACGGCAGCGGCCGCCCCGACGGCACGGTGATCAGGCTCGAGCCCGGCGAACGTACCCCGGCGACGCCGTCCGGGCCGCCGCGGTAACGGGCGCACGCACCTTCGGAGAGTCGAGCGGCGCGCGGCTCGCCCCCCGGAGTGGCGCCTCGCGCTTCGATTCCGTTAGAGTCGAGCGATCTTCAAGGGGGAATGCTTGCCATGGACCGCAAACGATTGGGTCTCGCAGCCGCGGCGGCGGCGCTTTCGTTGGCCGCCGGAGTCGCCGCTACGGCACGCGCCGAGACGATCGCCGTCATCGGCACGGGTAACGTCGGGTCCGCGCTCGGGCCCGAGTTCGCGGCGCTCGGCCATAGGATCGTCTACGGCTCGCGCACTCCGAACGAGCAGGACGTCAAGGATCTCGTCGCGAAGACGGGTCACGGTGCGACGGCGACAACGCAAGCCGAGGCCGTGAAGGGCGCGGACATTGTCGTGCTGGCCGTGCCCGGCACGCTGGCCGTCGAGATCACGAAGAGCCTCGGCGATCTGTCCGGCAAGATCATCCTCGACCCGACGAACGTCGTGAACCGCAACACGGGCGACGGCTACGCGAACCACGGCGTGCCCGGCGGCAGCAATGCCGAATTGATTCAGGCCGCGGCACCGAACGCAAAGGTCGTCAAGGCGTTCAACACGCTGAACTGGACGAAGATGGTGGACCCGCAGAGCTCGGGCGGTCCGGTCTCGATTCCGATCGTCGGCGACGATGCGCAAGCGCGCGCGAAGATCGCGGAGCTCGTCGAGGGCATGGGGCTCGAGCCCGTCGATCTCGGTCCCTTGCGCTTCGCGAACACGCTCGAAGAGATGCTCGTGATCTGGGCGAACGCCCGTACTCACGGCGCACCCTACAACTACTACTTGCGGCCGGAGCCCGCCTCGGCGCCGGCGCGCTGAAGCGCGGTGCCTACGGCCCGTGCCACGGCCGAACGGCTCGAGATCGATCCGCGCGCGCTCGCGTAGTGTCGCGCTTGTCCTGGCAACGGGCGTGCTAGCCTGCGCCGCGGAGGCCCAGGAGCGCGCGCCTTGCGACGCGCTTTGCGAGGACGCGGAGTCCTTGATCGTACGGTTCGAGCTGCGCGAAGCCGCGGAGCCCGTTCGTGCGCGCGCAGATTGGAAGCCGCCGACCAAGATCGTCGTCGCTGACACGCAGCTCGCCGACACGCTGCGCGGCGCTGTGCCGGGCGTCGAGGTCGTCGGCGTGGCCGGCCTGCGCAACTTCGCCGGAATGTCCAGTGTCGTCGAGGGGGCCGACGTGCTGGTCGGTTTGTGCACGCCGGAAATCATCGCGCGCGGTACGGCATTGAAATGGATTCAGCTCCTGAACGCCGGTGCCGATAGCTGCGCGACGATCCCCGCCGTGGCCGAGCGCGGCATTCTCGTGACGAACTTGCAGCGCATCCAGGGTCCGCACATGGCCGAGCACGCAATCGCGCTGATGCTGGCGCTCGCGCGCTCTTTGCCCGTGTACGCCGCCGAGCAGCAAGCCGGGGCGTTCACGCGCGGCTTTCGCGAGACTCGCGCGGAACGGCCCATCGAGATCGAAGGCAAGACGCTGCTCGTCGTCGGCCTGGGAGGTATCGGCACGGAGGTCGCGAAGCGCGCACACGGGCTCGGCATGCGCGTGATCGCCACGCGTAACAGCCGCCGCGAAGGGCCGGACTACGTCGAGTATGTCGGCCTCGCCGACGAGTATCGCTGGCTCGCGCGGCAGGCCGACGTCGTCGTCAATGCGACGCCGTTGACGCCGCAGACGCGCGGCATGTTCGACGCGGACTTCTTCGAGGCGATGAAGGACACCGCGTACTTCATCAACATCGGCCGCGGCGAAAGCGTCGTGACGGCGGCGCTCACGGCGGCGCTCGAAGCCGGCGAGCTCGGCGGCGCAGGGCTCGACGTGACGGATCCCGAGCCGCTGCCGGCAAGGCATCCGCTCTGGCGCATGCAGAACGTGGTGATCACGCCCCACATCGCGACGAGCTCGGATTTCCGCAGCGACCGCACGGTGACGCTCGTCGTCGAGAACGTGCGCCGTTACGTGCGCGGCGAGCGCATGCTGTCGGTCGTCGACTTGGCCGCGGGCTACTGATAGCGGCGCTCGGCCGGCTGAGCTCGATCACGCCGGCGGGGCGACTCCCCAGCCCGGCTCGTCGCGGAGCAATAGCACGCCGTCCTCGATCCGCTCGCCCGCGCTGCGGCGCGTTTGCATCCGGTCGAACGAGTATTCGAGCGAGCGTACGAGTTCGGGGAAGACGGCCGCGGCGTGCAGGCTCGCGGCGGTCGAGATGGGGCCCGACGGGTTGTGCGGCGAGACCTCGATGCGCCCGGCGCCCATCTTCAGCACGTCGAGCAGCGGCCCGAAGCCGCCGACGTGCTTGACGTCGGGCATGATCACGTCGCACCAGCGCCGCTCCGCGAGCTCGGCGAAGCGCGCGCTGCCGAAGAAGAGCTCGCCGGCCGCGATCCGCAACCGCGTGCGCTCGCGCAGCTCGTCGTACGCGGGGCCGACCGCGAACGGCTCCTCGATCCAGTCGAGTCGAAGGCGCTCGAGCTCGGGCAGGATCGCGAAAAAATCCGGCGGCCGAAACCGCTCGTGGAAGTCGACGCGCATCGCCAGATCCGGGAACTCCTCGCGCAGCCGGGCGAGCATCGCGAGGCCGGCCGCGGCCTTCTCGACGGCCCGCTCGGGGCCGTCGACGGCTTCGAATGGCGCGCACTTGAACGTTTTGAAGCCCTGCGCGCGCGCCTCGCTCAAGATCGCCGTGTAGTCCTCGACGGTGCGCGCGCGCAGCGCCCGCTGGATCGTCGTGTAGAGCGGCAGCCCTTCGAACGGCGCCGCGCCGCTCCGCAATAGCTGCCACGTAGGCACGCGCTCGCGCTTCGCGAGCAGATCGTAGAGCGCTTGGTTCAAGCCGGAGAAAGCCGTCGCCGTGACGAAGTCGGGGGCGAGCGCCGCGATCTCTTGCTCCTTGCGGGCGAGGCTTTCGAGCGAGAGCGCGAAGTTGGCGTAGTGCTCGGCGAAGAGCTCGCGCGCGACCTCTTGGCAGCGCGCGTCGTCGTTGCTGTGCGAAGCCTCGCCGAACCCTGAGAGCACGCCGTCGCCGATCTCGAACACGAGCCAGTCGCCTTTGAGCCGCAGGCTCGGCGCCCAGCCGTCGGGATCGGGAATCGTCTTGAAGCTGAGCGTCAGCGGGCCTTGCGCGCGCACGACGGCCGGCGCGCCGAGCGTAGCCGCTGCGGCTGCCGCGCCGCGCAGCACGTGGCGGCGCGTGATCACGGCCGCACCCGCACGTACTTCTGCAGCCGCCGCGGCCGCGGCTCCCCGCCGTAGATGTTGCCGTCGCGGTCGACGGCCGCAAATTCTGCGCCGTTGCCGGCGCGCACGCGCGGATCGCCCCACGGATAGAGAATGAACTCGCGCACGGCGCCCGTGGCCGCGTCGCCGATGCGAATGCCCATATCCCAGCCCGGGTTCTCGACGTCGTCGGACTCGGAGTCGGCTACGATGATGCGGTCTTGAGTGTCGAAGAACACGCCGCTCGGCCGGCCGAACTGCGTCCAGGTCGCGAGGTGCATGCCTTCCTGGTCGAAGAGCTGGACGCGGTTGTTCCCGCGGTCGCCGACGAACACGCGGCCGCGCGAATCCATCGCGATCGCGTGCAGCGCGCGGAACTCGCCGGCTTCTGAGCCCGTGCGGCCCCACGCCTTCACGAACGTGCCGTCGGCGCGGAATTTCACGACGCGATTGTTGCCGCCGGGGTCGTGCCCGTCCGCGACGAAGACGTCGCCGTTCGACGCGACGACGACGTCGCTCGGCGCGTTGAAATGCCTGTCGTCGTTGCCGGGCACGCCGGGCGTACCGAGCCGCATCAGCACCTCGCCAGTCGGGCTGAGCTTGATCACCTGATGCCCGCGCCCGCGCGCGCTCGGCTCGCTCGTGCGCTGCGGGCTCGCGGCGTCCGTGACCCAGACGTTGCCTTGCGCGTCGACCTCGAGCCCGTGCGGCCAGATGAACAATCCGCCGCCGAACATCGCGACGGCGTTGCCGTCCGGCGCGAACTTCACGACGACGTCGAGATCGCTGTCGAGACACTCGTAGCCGAACTTGTCGCCGCCCGCGTCGCAGCGCAGCACGGCCCACACGTGCCGGCCGTCGACGTCGACGTCGACGTCGCCGACGGCGCCGATCTCGCGGCCGCCGGGCAGCTTCGCCCAGCTCTCGACCATGCGATACGGATTCGGCAGCGCTTGTCCGCGAGCCTCGGTGCCGTGCAGCGCGGTCAGCGCGAGCGCCGCCAGCAGCATGGATGAGTGTTTCCTCATCACGACGCTCTCCCCGTCGTTACCCCCGCGGCGCACGCCAGCCGGCGCGGCGTGCTTCCGACTCCGTGCAAAACCACCGCTCGCCGCGGCTCTCGTCGATCTCCGTCGAGCGATACGAGCTCGAGTCCGGCACGTGATAGATCTTCTCGCCGTCACCGTTGATGTTGCCCTTGATACGGCAACCGTCTCGCCGCGACGCCGACGGGGCCCGCGCGCTGCGCTCCTGCGAGGCTCGCGGCTGCGCTTCGCGCGCGGCCGAGCGCTCCTCGCGCCGGTACTCCTCCGGCCGAACGAACTCCCCGGCCCAGAGCCCGCGGCGCGCGGCTTGCGCTTCGCGCTCCTCGTCGACGTAGTCGTCGCTATAGCGCCGATACGCTACGGCCAGGCCCGCGCGCACCATGGCCGCGCCTAGATCTTGGCTCCCGACGCGGCACACGGCGACGATGCGGCCATAGTCGTCCTCGTCGCGGCGCACGCAACTCACCTCGCGCGAGCCGACGAGGCGGCGGAGCTCCTCGGCGGCGGCATCGCCGCACCGCCACGAGCGCCCGTCCGACCGCGTGCAGGCTTGGCGCCCCTCGGGCGCGTCGACGCCGAACAGGCGAACGCCCACCGAACCGATCTCGAACGAGTCGCCGTCGACGATCTTGGGGCGCCCCGCGATGCGCTCCTCGGCGCCGACGCCCGCCGCGCCGAGGCCGACGGTGAGCAGCAAGCCCCATGTCCCGCGCAGTCTCATCGTCCCGCCACGATACGCCGGCGTTCGCCGCCGCGGTATCCTCCACGCACCTTCTCGTGGAGCGGTTCTCATGCAAAGGCATCTGCCCCTCGTCGCGCTCGCGGCGATTCTCGCAGGCTGCTCGAACGACGTGTCGTATGCCCAGCCGCCGTTCACGACTACCGCGGTCGCCGAGCTCAACGAGCCGTGGGCGATGGCGTTCCTTCCGGACGGCCGATTGCTCGTCACGGAGAAACGCGGCTCCCTGAAGCTCCTTTCGCTCGAGAGCGGCGCAACCGGCGACGTGACGGGCGTGCCCGCCGTCGCGTACGGCGGGCAGGGCGGCTTGGGCGACGTCGTGCTGCACCCGGGCTACGCGGCGAACGCCCTCGTCTACTTCAGCTACGCGGAAGCCGGCGAGCGCGGCACGGCCGGAGCGGCCGTCGCGCGGGCAAGGCTCAGGCTGAACGATGCAGGCGGCGGGGCGCTCGAGGACGTCGCCGTCATCTGGCGGCAGTTTCCGAAGGTCGACGGCCGCGGCCACTACGGGCATCGCATCGCGTTCGGGCCGGACGGCTTTCTCTATATAAGCTCCGGGGAGCGGCAGAAGTTCACGCCGGCGCAGGACATGGAGGCCAACCTCGGCAAGATCGTGCGCTTGAACGACGACGGCAGCGTGCCGGCCGACAACCCGTTCGCCGAGCGCGGCGGCGTGACGGCGCAAATCTGGTCGCTCGGCCACCGCAATCCGCTCGGGCTCGCGTTCGATTCGCAAGGACGGCTCTGGAGCGTCGAGATGGGCCCGCAAGGCGGCGACGAGCTGAACCTCGTGCTGCGCGGCGCGAACTACGGCTATCCCCTCGTCAGCAACGGCAGCCACTACGGCGGCGCGAACATCCCCGATCACGACACGCGCCCCGACCTCGCCGCACCCGCGGTTTTCTGGAACCCCGTGATCTCGCCGTCGAGCCTTTTGTTCGTAAACGGCGGCGACTTCCCGGACTGGCAGGGCGATGCCTTGATCGGCGGCCTGTCGTCGACCTCGATCGTGCGCATCGAATTCGGACCCGACGGCAGCGCGCGCGAGGCCGCCCGCTACCGGATGCCGGCGCGCATGCGTGCGCTCGAGCAGGGGCCCGACGGCACGCTTTGGGCGCTCGAGGACGGCCGCGGCGGCCGATTGCTGAAGCTCTCGGCGGCTGCGCCTTGAGCGCTAACGCTTTCGTGGCATCCCGGGTTTAGAATCGGGCACATCGGCCGCGCGCCGGCTGCGCGGTATCCATCGAGGGGGCTTCCATGTCGCGTTCGATCCGTTTCGTGCGGCTTTCCGTGCTCGCCGGCTGCGCCGTGCTCGCCGGGCACGCCGGCGCGCACCACAGCCAAGCGGGAATCTTCGATTCGCAGAGGACGATCGAGGTGACCGGGGTCATCAAGACGGTCTCCTGGCGCAACCCGCACGGTCAGATCTTGCTCGACGTCGTGAACTCCGACGGCAGCCGCAGCGAGTGGGACGCCGAGACGGCGTCGATCGCCGTGCTGCGCAATCGCGGAGCCGAGCCGAGCGCCGTCGTCGTCGGCGATCGCGTCACGATCGCCGGCGCGCCGAGCGTGCGCGGCCGCAACGAGATCCTCGCGCGCAGCATGCTGCTGTCGAGCGGCTACGAGTTCACGTTCGGCAGCGCGCAAGCGTATTTCCCCGAAGGCAAGAGCGGCCGCATCGTCGGCCGTGCGAAGATCGAGGCCGACGTCGCGGCCGCGACGGAGAAGGCCGACGGCATCTTCCGCGTGTGGTCCACGAACATGGCGGACCCCGCCGCGTTCCCGATGTTCAAGGGCGGCTATCCGCTCACGGCCGCGGGGCGCGCCGGTTTGGCGCAGTGGAACCCGCGCGACAACTCGCTGCTCAAGTGCGGCACGAAAGGCACGCCGCTGATCATGATCTCGCCGCTGCCGATGGAGTTCGTCCGCGACGGCGACAAGATCGTGCTGAGGCTCGAGGAGTACGACACCGTTCGGACGATCCACATGAATGCGAACGCGGAGGCGCCGCCCGAGCATACGCTGCTCGGCTTCTCGCGCGGCCGGTTCGAGGGCGACACGCTCGTCGTCGAGACCGATCACATCGCAGCCGGCTACTTCGATCACGAAGGCACGCCGATGAGCGATCAGATCCGGGTCGTCGAGCGATTCACGCCGAACGCCGACTACACGCGGCTCGACTACACGCTGACAACCACGGACCCCGTGAACTTCGAACGGCCGTTCGATCTCACGCGCTACTACGTCTGGAAACCCGAGAACACCGTGCACCCCTACGAGTGCCTCGATCGGTTCTAGTAGGGCAGCACGATCAACCAGTTCAGGGCGGCCATGACGGCGCCCATCAGCGTGGCCGCGGCTCCGACCGCTGCACCCCAGCGCGCGAGCTCGGGCCGGTGCTCGAGGCAGAAGATCACCGGCAGCCCGGGAATCGTACCGATGAGCGCCGCCGAGTGGAGGCAGTGCGCGACGCGCGGCCAACGCGTGCTGAAGCAAAGCAGCTCCGGATGCGCCAACACGGCCGCGGCAATGGCGCGGTCGCTACCGAGCGCGGCGCGCGCTTCGCGCTCCGCTTCCGCGGCGCTGTAGCCTGCCGCACGAGCGGCGGCGACGAGATCGCAGTAGTGCTCGCCGAGCTCGGCGATCGTGCGTTCGACGTAGACGGGATTGACGCCGCTGCGGAGCAGCTCGAGCCTCAAAGACTCGAACCGCTCGTCAGGCATGTTCCGGGTCTCCGTGCGCCCCGTTCAGGGCCGAATTGACGCCGGTACTGACTCGTCTCCATTCGTCGCTCAAGTGCTCGAGTCTGCGCCTGCCCTTCGTCGTGACGGCGTAATACACGCGCTCGCGCCCGTTCACGCTCTTGCGGCGTGCCTTCAGCGCGCCGCCTTTCTCGAGCGCGTGCAGCACGGGGTAAATGACGCCCTCGCCGAAGCCGATGGCCTCTCCCGTGACGAGCCGCATGGCCTTGACGATTTCGTAGCCGTACATCTCGCGGCCGCTCAGCATCCGCAGCACGAGGAGCTCGGGTACTCCGGTGAGAAATGGAGGATTCGTTTGCGCCATGTAAAAGAATGTAGTCCGATCTCGGTGTACTCGCCAGTCCTATCCAGATGCCTGATGGATTTCGCTTTTCGAACGTTGATACGCGGCGCCCCCGTCAAAGCGCCAACGGCTCGAGCGCGCCCGGGTCTATCGTCGGCCGCTCGATGACGGGCGGCTCGAGCGCCGGCCGGTCGATCGACGGTGCCGGCGCCGCGGGCCCGCCCGCTTCGGCTTGCATTAGAGCCCTGGCCTGCGCCGCGACGTAAGCGCGAATGGTTTCCGCGTCCTCGGCCGTCAGGAACTGCGACCAGCCGATCATGCCGTTCGACTCGAGCGCGCCGTCGATGACGATGTTTCTCCAGAGCGCGGCGCTCGTGAGCGCGGCGGAGCGGCGCAGGTCCGGAATGATGTTCAGCGAGTGCGTCTCGGCGCCGTGGCAGCGCGAGCAGTACACGCGGTACGGCTCGGCGCCGGCGGCCGCCAGGCTCGCGGGAAACATCTCGTCGGGCGGATTCGCCGGCGGCGCCGGGCCGGGCCCCGGCGGCAAAGTGGCCGTGCCGCCGAGCTTGAACGCGAAGATGCGCCCGGGATTGCGCGCGCGCGCGAGCGAGTCGTCGCCGCCCGAGAACCCGCGCCCGCCCATGACGGCGATGTATTGCCGGCCGCCGACGGAATAACTGACGGGGCCCGACGGCATGGAGTTCGGCGTTTCGTGCGACCACAGCCGCTCGCCCGTCGTCGCGTCGAACGCAACCAGCTCACCCGTCACGTTGCCGCGGCCCTGGAACAGCAGATTCGCGGCCGTCGTCAGCACGCCGCCGCCGGAGCCGTCGATCGTGAAACGGGGCACGCCGGCCGCCGGATCCCACGCGATCAGCGACGAGCCCGTGAGCGGCGGATTCGCGGCCGTCAACGCGCGGTCCTCCTCCGTCGGCGGCCCGCGATAGATTCCGGTGTTGGTCAATCCTTCGCGAAACACGAAGTCCGGGTCGCTGCGATAGATCATCGAGGCGCGCGTCGCGCGGAAGTAGACGAGCCCCGTCAGCGGGTTGAACGACATCGGCGACCAGTTGTGCGCGCCCAAGCCCGTCGGCGAGCCGACGAACGGCCCCGAGTCGTAGAAGGCGTTCGGCACGATCGCGGGACGGCCCGTCTCGAGATCCACGTGCGTCGCCCAGTACGTCGGCACGAAATTGTTCGCCGAGAGCACTTGGCCGCTGCGCCGGTCGAGCACGTAGAAGAAGCCGTTCTTCGGCGCGTGCAGGATTACCTTGTGCTGTTCGCCAGCGAGCGTGAGGTCAGCGAGGATCATCGGCTGAGTCGACGTGAAGTCCCACGACTCGCCGGGCGACTCCTGGTAGTGCCAGATGTATTCGCCGGTATCGGGATCGAGCGCGAGCACGCTCGACAAGAACAGATTGTCGCCTCGCCCGGCGGAGCGGATCTGCCGGTTCCAGGGACTGCCGTTGCCGGTGCCGACGTAGAGCTGGTCCAGCTCGACGTCGTAGACGATGGCGTCCCACGGCGTGCCGCCGCCGCCCATCTCGTACCAGCGGCCGAACCAGGTCGGGGCCGCTATCTCGGCGAGCGGCTGGTCCGAGGCCGCGCCGTCGGGCCCGGCCGCAGGGTCGCCGGGCACCACGTAGAACCGCCACGCGAGCTCGCCGGTGTCGGCGTCGTACGCGCTGACGTAGCCGCGAACGCCGAACTCCGCGCCCGCGTTGCCGATGACGACTTTGTCTTTCACGACGCGCGGCGCGCCCGTGATCGTGTACATCTTCGTCTGATCGACGGTCACCGTGCTCCAGACGGGCGTGCCCGTCTTGCGATCGAGCGCGATGAGCCGCCCGTCGAGCGTCGCGATGATGAGCTTGTCCATGTAGAGCGCCGGACCGCGCGAGCTCACGTCGCAGCAAGCCTTGGCGCCGGCCGGGCCGGGCACCTCGGGGTCGTAGCTCCAGATCAGCTCGCCGGTCGCCGCGTTCAGCGCATAGGCCTTGCTCCAGGCCGTCGTCGTGTACAGCACGCCGTCGGCGACGAGCGGTGTGGCTTCCTGCCCTCGGTACGTGTCGAGCTCGAAGTACCACGCCGGCGCGAGCCGCTCGAGCGTGTCTTTATTGATCTCGGTGAGGGGCGAATGGCGCTGCTCGAGATACGTGCCCCCGTGGGTAAGCCAGTTGTGCGGCTCGTTTGCGGCGTTCGCGAGCCGCTCCGGCGTGATCGCGCGCGAGAAGTCGGGCGGCGGCGCGTTGGCCGTCTGGTTCCCGCCGCACGCGGCGAGCAACGCGCTTGCAAGAAAGAGGACGCCGAGGTCGGATGCGTTCGTCATTCGGTTGCTCGCTGGCACGGCGGATTCCGCAACGATAACTGCAAGCGGTTCGCGATGGCAGAGTGGTCGACGCGCGTTTGGCAGTCCGTTCGGGCGTCCAGAGCTGTGACTTCGTGCACGCCGGAGCGCGCCATCGATTGTCCGCGAGAGGGGAAGTCGATTAGAGTCCGACCTGGTTTCGACCTCGATGGCAGCAGACGCACCGACGTCAGATGGATATCACGGTCCTCGCGTATCACGAGCCGGATGACGACGAGCCCGACATCGTCGTTCGCCAGGTTGCCGACGGTCTCGCCGCGAGCGGCCACAAGACCTCGATTCTCACGATCCGTCACGACGTCAACGAGCTCATCGACGGGCTCAAAGCGCGCAAGCCGCAGCTCGTGTTCAACCTCGTCGAATCGTTCGGCGACGACATCATGGGCGGCGTCATCGGCGTGGCCGGGGTGCTCGATCTGCTGCAGATTCCCTATACGGGCGGCGGCCCCGGCGAGATCTTCCTGCAAGAGGACAAGTCGCTCACGAAAAAGCTGCTGGCCTTCGAGGGCATCCGCTACCCCGACTTCGCGACGTTCCCCGCGGGTGCCGCCTTCGAGACCGGCGGAAACTTGCGCATGCCGCTGTTCGTGAAGCCGCTGCGCATGGATGCCTCGATCGGCATCGACGAGAGATCGCTCGTCCGCAACACTCAGCAGCTCATGGAGCGCGTGCTCTACATCCAACGAACGTTCGGCGACGCCGCGCTCGCGGAGGAGTTCATCGAGGGTCGCGAGTTCTACGTCGGGGTGATGGGCAACGACGAGCTCGTGGCTTTCCCGCCGATCGAGATGGACTTTTCGGGGCTCAAGGAAGGCAGCCTCAAGGTCATGGACAACAGCGCCAAGTTCGACCCGAACAGCGAGCGGTTCCACGGCACGAAGGCCGTCATCGCGAACCTCGAGCCCGAGCTCAAGGCCAAGCTCCAGCGCGCCTCGATCGACGCCTATCGCGCGCTGCGCGTTTGCGACTACGGCCGCGTGGATCTGCGGCTCACCGAGACGGGCGAGGTGTACGTCATCGAGGTCAACGCGAGCTGCTATCTCGAGCGGAACAGCGAGTTCGCGACGGCGGCCGCGGCGCACGGCATTCCGTACGAGAAGCTCGTGAACACGATTGCCGAGCTCGCCGTCGAGCGCTGGAAGCACCGCAGGCTCGCACAGAGGCGCCGGAAGAAGTTCCGCACGGCGGCGGCCTCTACCGCCACCGCTACCGGCTAGCGCGCCTCAAGTCCTCGAGCAACGGAAGCGCTTCTTCGGAAGGCGCGCCTTCGTTCGCCGCCTCGGTGCTCGGTTTCCTGTCGGGTGCGGGTGGTGCCGGCTCGGCCGCCGCTGTCTTGGGGGCCCCATGGGGAGCGGCGTGGTCGACCGGACCTTTGTCCGGTGCAGCTTTGTCGGCCGAAGGTTTCTCGCCCGGCGTTTTGTCGGTCGCGCTCGGCGGCGGCTCGGCCGCCTCGACGGGCGGCTGCGGCGCCGCCTCGGGGAAATACGAGCCGCGATGGACGAAATTCATCGCGAGCGAGGTCACGAGCGTCGTGACCGCGACGACCGCCTCTTCCTCCGCCTCGCGCGGATACACCTGCTTCAGAGCTTCGGCGCGCTTCGCGAGGTGCCGCACCAAGCTGCGCGTTTTCTCGGGAAAGTGGCCCGTCCAGCGGAACACGGCGGCCATGAGCTGGCGCTCGTGGCGGCGGATGAGCTCGGCGGCCGGGCGCGTCTCGTGCGCGGAGCCGTCGTCGTTCTCCTGGAGGTCATCGAAGATCGCGCGCAAGTCGCCGTCCAGACCCGCCGCGCCCGCCTCGGAGTCGGCCGCGTAGCTTTGGTAGTACTGCTCGAGGGAGTAGTGAATGCCGCTCACGTCCTCGTCGAGCTCGGTGGCGGTCACGATGGGCTCGCCGAGCTCGACCATCGTGCGCGCGCAGTACTCGAGCTTCGCGAGCGCCGTCGGCAGCTGCGCGTAGTCGGCGCGCCAGTCGCGGCTCGGCGTCATCCAGACGGCGAACGTCTCCGACCAGTCCTCGTCGGGGTGCTTTTGCGCGTACCAGCCCGGCAGGTGCCGCACGAAGCGGCGGCTGAAGGGTTGCGGCCGATAGTCTTCGCGATAGGGTTGCGTGATCGAGCCGAACAGCTTGACCCAGTCTTCGCGGTCGTAGAGCCGGTACGCGTAGTTCATCACGTGGCCCATCTCGTGGCGCAGGTAGCGAAGGATGTCGGGCCGGTTGAATCCTTCGATGTGCCCGACTTGCTCGCCGTGCAACGCCGTGAGATCCGGGTGAGCCAAATAGAACGGGATGCCGATCACGACCGTGCCGAACGGCACGCCCCATTCCGTCGACAGGTGAAAACGCGGCACGACCCTGATGCCTTTCTGCGCGAGCTCGGCCCGGAACTCGTCGATCACGGGCTCCAACCGCGTGCCGGCGATCTTGAGGCCGAGATCGCGAATCGGCGCGCCGAACAAGTTGGATTCACGAAAGACCTGCGACGAGGACATGGGCTACGGGTGGCTCGAGGAGGGAAGGTCTGGCTCATCCATTCTGACATCCGCGGGCGGCCGCGCCACGGACGGAAATCGCACCCAAGCGCGGCGCGGGTTTCAGCCCGGCATTGATGTCGACGGAGGTTTCGTCCTAGTGTACTACTTATCTAGGACACTACGGCACGACCTGCCGGCGGTCCCGGTCCTTGGCTGGGCTGCGCGTAGCAAAGACAAGAGGAGAGCCATGGAGTTTAGCCAACCGAAGGGCATCTACCGGCAGATCGCGCAGCAGATGCGCGATCGCATCCTCGCCGGCGAATGGCAGGAAGGGGAGCGCATCCCGTCGGTGCGGGAGCTCGCAGCGGGAGTCGGAGTCAATCCCAATACCGTGACCAAGAGCTACCAAGCGCTGCTCGACCGCGAGATCATCGAGAACCGGCGCGGCCTCGGCTACTTCGTGGCCGCCGACGCGAGGAAGCGAATCGTCGAGCAAATGCGCGAAGAGCTCGTGCGCGACGAGCTGCCGCGCATCTTTCGAACGATGCGCACGCTCGGCATGGCGCCCAAGGATCTCGAGCCGTACTTCGCGGAGTGGAGCGCAGAGCCTAGATCATGAGGAACAGTCGACGTACCGGCCGAGCTCGCCGACGAACGGGGCGTACGTGTCGACGGCGATTGGATCGCGCGGGCTTCGTTCGACGTCTCGATTAGGCCCGCGGCCAATCGACCGGGCGCTCAGGGGCCGGAGGGAGTGCTGGCGGCGGCGCCGTGCGCCGCAGTCTCGCGTTCGAGAAGCGCTCCCAAGAGCCGTGCACCGGTCGCCGCGTCGTCGACGGTGATGAAAAGCCGCTGCCCGCGCGTGAGATCGAGCTTCAGAGCGGGACCCGCCCGTACGACGAGCGATGCCCTGCCGAAGAGCAGCAAGCTGCCGCGATAGCCCCAGCCGCTGTGCGCCAGGGGGTCTACGTCGACCGCTTGCACGGCGACGATGCGCCCGAGCGGTAGCTGCTTCGTCCAGAGTCCCAAATGGCCGTAGCGGACTTGCACGCCGCGGCGGTCGATCGTGACGCGAATGCGCGAGACGAACTCGAGCGCGATGGCCGCGGCGACGAGCGCAGGCAGCAGCACGGTGAGCGCGCGCAACTGCGGCACCGCCGTTTGCAGCACCGCGGCCTGCACGAGCAGCGCCCCGCCGAGCGCAAGGAGCCAGCCGTTCGAGGCACTCCCCGTCCAGTAGGCGCGCTCACCCGTCGCGAGCGGAAGCGGCGGCGCGCTGGCCGGCGCGGGCGGTTGCACGTCGCGCCACAAGAGCAGCGCGCCGGCGCCGGCGACCGTTGCGAGGACGAGCGGCAGGCCGACCTGCAGCGCGAGCAGTCCAGGCGTCATCGATCCGGCCTCGGTCCAGATGCTCCGGCCGAGATTGCGAAACACGGTTACCGCGCTCACCGTGGCCGCGAGCGCGCTCATGAAGGTCACGAGCCAGACGCGCACGGCGCGCCCGACGGCATAGGCGCGCGCACTGCCGATCAGCGCCACGAACAGGATGCCGCCGACCAGCGCCGCGGGCGGCCAAAACGCCGTCCGTCTCGGCAGGCTGCCGTCGGGGCGGAAGTCGATCCCCCAATGCACGGCGATCGGGTCCGGGAGCTCGAACCAATAGCGGAGCAGAGGGGCCAGGGCCGCCGCGAGCCCGATGACCGCCGGAGCCACGAGGGCCCATCGCCATGCTCCGGTCATCACACCTCTCCGAGCAGCTTCCGCAAATCTTTGAGCGCGAGACCCTGACGCGTGCCTTCCTCGACGAGCGTCCGCGCGAGGTCGACGAGCCGCGCGCGATCGCCGCCGGCTCCGACGACGACGACTCCGCGCCCGCGGCGCACGTCGAGCACGCCCTCGGAGCGCAGCTCGTCGTAGGCCCGGAGCACGGTGTGCAGGTTCACGGCCAGCGACTCCGCGAGCTCGCGCGCGGGCGGCAGCCGCTCGCCGGCGCGAACCTTGCCCTCGGCGATCGCGCGGCGCAGCTGGCTCGCGATCTGCGCGTAGAGCGGCGTCGGGCCGTTGGCGTCGATCACTATCAGCATTGTTATAGAATAACTATAACAATGGCCGGGTGTCGAGCGCGGCAGCGCCGTGCTTGCGCGCCGCGACGGCAGGTTTCCTTCTCGGGGCGTTTGCGCGTATTTTGGCATTGACGACGATTCTCGCGGGGCTCGGCTTTGCTCTATTCGTGCCTGACACGAGTCGCTCTCCTGTTGCTGCTCGCAGCGGCGGCTTCACTCTCGCCCGCGCCGTCCGGGGCAGCGGAGCTCACGCCGATGAGGATCGGCGTGCTGCGCATCGCCTCGCAGGCACCGTTCTTCATGGGCGTCGAGAAAGGCTACTTCGCCGAGGCCGGCATCGACGCCGAGCTCGTGTTCTTCGACGCCGCGGTGCCGGCGACGCTCGCGATCGCGTCGCGCGACGTCGATATCTCCGTCATCGGCTTCACGCCGGCGTTCTTCAACCTCGCGTACTTCGGCGGCATGGTCGTCATCTCGGGGCACAGCCGCGAGCTGCCGGGGTTCCCGAATACGGGCGTGTTCGCGTCGAACAAAGCCTGGGACTCGGGCGTGCGCACGATGGCCGACATGCGCGGCCGCGTGATCGGGCTCACGACGATCGGCTCGACGAACCACTACGCCGTCGCGCGCATCGCCGAGAAGTACGGGTTCGACATCAACGACAACCACCTCGTGCCGGCGCAGGGTCTCGGCAACCTCGCGGCGATGCTGATGGGCAATCAGGTCGACGTCGCGTCGGGCGCCGGGACGGCGTTCATGGGCCTCATCAACCAGGGCAAGGCGCACGTGATCGGCTGGGCCGGCGACGAGATCTCGTGGCAATCGACGGGCCTCGCGTCGCACCCGGAAGTCATCGCCGAGAAGCGCGAGGCGCTGCAAGCCGTCATCGACACCTACGAGCGCGGCGCGGCCGAGTACTCGGCCGTGCTGCTCGACAAGAACGGCGACGGCACGTACAAAGACCCGGCAAAGGCGCAGGAGCTGCTCGAGCTGATCTCGCGTTGGACGTCGGTGCCCCCGGCCGCGCTCGCGCAGTCGCTTGCGTACATCGACAGCCGGCTCGACGTCGGCAGCATCTACGAGATGGTCGACTGGTATCGCAAGCAGCGCATGATCGAGAAGGACACGGACCCGGCGAAGTTCATCGATTTGAGCTTCGTCGAAGGCCACCAGAACGTACCCGCGGCCATGAAGGCGGGGCGTTAGCGCATGGAGATTGCGCTCTCGAACATCACGCACCGGTTCGGCGATCTCACGGCCCTCGAGGACGTGTCGCTGCACGCCCACGAAGGCGAGATCGTCGCGATCATCGGGCCGTCGGGCTGCGGCAAATCGACGCTGCTCGGCATCGCGGGCGGCATCTTGCAGCCGACTGCCGGCGAGGTCGTGCTGCGCGGCGTGCCGCACGCCGATACGTTGAACGAGATCACGTTCATCTTTCAGGATTTCTCGCTGCTGCCGTGGCGCAGCGTGCGCGACAACATCGCGTTCGTGTTGCAGCACCACAAGCTCGGCGCAGCCGAGATGGAGCGGCGCATCGCGAACGCGCTCGAGCGGACGGGCTTGAGCGATTTCGCCGGCGCGTTGCCGAAGCAGCTCTCGGGTGGAATGCGGCAGCGGGTCGGCATCGCGCGCGCGCTCGCCGTGCGTCCGTCGATCTTCCTGATGGACGAGCCGCTGTCGGCGCTCGACGCGCAGACGCGCGAGCTCTTGCTCGACGACATTCTCGCGCTCTGGGAGCGCGATCACCCGACGATTCTCTACGTCACGCACAACTTTCAGGAAGCGATCCGGATCGCGGATCGCGTTTGCGTGCTGTCGCGGCGACCGGGGCGGGTGCGCGAGATCATAGAAATCCCGATCCCGCGCGCGGAGCGTACCAGGCCCGAGCGGCAAGCCGAAGTCGCGACGCTCGGCGATCGTCTCTGGTCGCTGATCAAGGAGGAGGCGATCGTGGCCGATCGCGAGCTCGTGGCCCATGTCTAGCTCGACCGTGTCGACGAACAGCGAGCGAAAGCTCACCTTCCGCGGCGGCGGTTTCGTCGTCGAGCAGCGAACGTGGATCAGCGTGCTCGCGTTCGTGGTTCTGATCGGGCTTTGGCAGCTCGTGACGGCCACCGGAGTCGTGAGCCCGATCTTCCTGCCTTCGCCGATGCGCGTGCTGCGCGCTCTGTGGGATCTCGCGGTCAGCGGCGATCTCTGGCGCCACGTGTCGGCGTCGCTGATCCGCATCGGCTACGGGTGGTTCTTCGGCACGCTGTTCGGCGTGGCCTTCGGCCTCGTGATCGGTCTGTTCACGGTCTCGCGTGCCGTCGGCTTGCCGCTCGTCGCCGCGTTGTTCCCGATTCCGAAGATCGCCCTGCTGCCGCTCTTGATTCTCTGGCTCGGCATCGGCGAGCCATCGAAGGTGGCCACAATCGCGCTCAGCGTGTTTTTCCCCACCGTCATCGCTACGTTCAGCGGCGTCGACTCGGTGCCGCGGAATCTGATTCGCATGGCGCAGAGCTTCAACGTGCCGCTCTGGCGCATCGTCTCGCAGGTGCTGATTCCCGGCGCCTTGCCCGGCATGCTGGCCGGCTTCCGCATCTCGATAGCGGCCGCGCTGCTCGTGCTCGTGGCGGCCGAGATGATCGGCGCCCAATACGGCATCGGCGCGTTCCTGATCCTGACGGGCAACATGATGCAAACGGACCGGCTCATGGCCGGCGTCGTCGTTGTCTCGGTGCTGGGCCTCGCGATGAGCACGATCGTGTCGTTCGTCGAGCGGCGGCTGCTGCGCTGGCGTTGACCGCCGCTGATTCGTCGCGCAACGCGTCGCCGAAGCGAAGGAGCTTCGGAGTCGTTCAGCTCTTCGCGGCGCACGCGCGCGCGAGCAATTGCCGCGTCTGCTCCGTCGCGTGCTCGAGCAGCGACTCCGCGTCGATCGTCGTGAGCTTGCGGTCCTCGAGCAGGATCCGGCCCTTGACGAGCACCATGCAAACGTCGGCCGCTTGCGCAGAGTAGACGAGCAGCGCGACGGGATCGTGCCGCGGCGCGAGGTGCGGCTGCGCCGCGTCGACGAGCACGATGTCGGCCTGCTTCCCGACCTCGAGCGAGCCGATCTGCGCCTCCATGCCGAGCGCTTTCGCCCCGTCGATCGTAGCCATGCGCAGAGCTCGGCGCGCGGGCAGCGCCGCCGGATCGCGCTTGAGCCACTTCTGCAGCAGCGCCGCGAGGTGCATCTCCTCGAACAGGTTCAGGTTGTTGTTGCTGGCGGCGCCGTCCGTGCCGAGGCTCACGTTGATACCGTCGTCGAGCAGCTCCTGCACCGGTGCGATGCCGTTCGCGAGCTTCAAATTGCTGCCCGGGTTGTGCGCAACGCTGACGTTGCCCTCGCGCAGCAGCCGTCGGTCCGCGGCGTCGACGTAGATGCCGTGCGCCGCGACGGTCGGTACGCGGAAGCAGCCGATCTCGGCCAAGCGCTGCACCGGCGACAGGCCGTGCCGCTCGCGGCTCTCGGCGACCTCGCGGTCCGTCTCGGCTACGTGGATGTGTAGGCCGCACTTCAAGCGCTCGGCTTCGCCTATGATCTCGCGCAAGTAACCCGCACTACAGAGGTACGGCGAATGCGGCCCGAGGCCGACGGTCACGCGGCCGTCGGCCTTGCCGTGCCAGCGCTCGTGCAGTGCAACGGCCGCCTCGAGCAGCGCATCGCCCCGGCCCGAGTGGTCGAACAGCGCGCCGCAGAGCCGCCCGCGCACGCCGGCTTGGGCGACCTCGTCGGCGACTTCGTCCATCAGAAAGTACATGTCGTGAAAGCAAGTCGTGCCGCCGCGGATCATCTCGGCGAGCCCCAGCCGCGCGCCGATGCGTACGTCTTCCGGCAGGAGATGGTCCTCGAGAGGCTTCACGCGTTCGAGGAGCCACGGCCAGAACTCGAGGTCGTCGGCGTAATTGCGCATCAACGTCATCGAGAGATGCGTGTGGGTGTTGATGAGCCCAGGCAGCACGATGCGGTCGCGGCCGTCGACGATGCGATCCGGCACGAAGCCCGCCGGCGACGAGCCGACGCCGACGATCGTGTCGCCGTCGATCGCGAGGTCGGCTCCCTCCAGCACGTCGTCGCGGGCGTTGACGGTGACGAGCGTCGGAGCGCGGATCAGCAGCTTCATCGTCAGACGCGCCAGTGCGAGAGGTATTTCTGCTGGTCGCTCGTCAGCGCGTCGATCGTGACGCCCGCGGCCGCGAGCTTGAGGCGCGCGACCTGCTCGTCGATCGCGGCCGGGACCGGGTGACAGTCCGGCGCGAGCGTGCCGGCGTGCTCGACGACGTGCCGCGCCGCGAGCGCTTGCAGCGCGAAGCTCATGTCCATGATCTCTGCCGGGTGTCCGTCCGCGCACGAGATGTTCACGATGTTGCCGCCACCGAGCAGGTTGAGCCACCGCCCGTCCGGCAGCCTGAAGCCCTCGACGTTCGCGCGGAGCTCTTTGCGCTCGACGGCGAGCTTCGCGAGCGCGTCGACGTCGATCTCCTCGCGGAAGTGCCCGGCGTTCGCGAGCAGCGCATTGTTCTTGAGCAGCGCGAAATGCTCGGCGCGCAGGGTGTGCCGCACGCCCGTTACGGTCAGCACGACGTCGGCGATGCGGCAGGCCTCCGCGAGCGGCAGCACGCGGCAGCCGCGCATCATCGCGTCGGCGGCCTTGATCGGGTCGACCTCGCAGACGACGACGTGCGCGCCGAGCCCTTGTGCGCGCATGGCACAGCCCTTACCGCACCAGCCGTAGCCGACGACGACGACGGTCTTGCCGGCCAGCACGAGGTTCGTCGCGCGCATGACCCCTTCCCAGGCCGACTGGCCCGTGCCGTGCACGTTGTCGAACAGGTGCTTGCAGCGCGCATCGTTGACGAGCACGACGGGGAAGCCGAGCTGCTTCGCCTGCGCCCGTGCCCGCGCGCGCAGCACGCCCGACGTCGTCTCCTCGCAGGCGCCGAGCATCTCGCTGCCGTACGATCGATGCGACTCGTGCAGCAGCTCGACGAGATCGCCGCCGTCATCGATGACGACGTGCGGCGCGAGCTCGAGCGCGAACCCCATGTAGCGGCGCATCTCGTCCGGCGTCGCGCCGTGGCGCGCGTAGACGGAAAGCCCCTCGGCCGCGAGCGCGGCGACGACGTCGTCCTTCGTCGACTCGGGGTTGCTGCCCGCGACGGCGACGGCCGCGCCGCCGGCACGCAGCACGAGCGCGAGGTACGCCGTCTTCGCCTCGAGGTGGATGCAAACGGCGAGCCGCTTGCCTGCGAACGGCCGCTCGGCCGCGAATAGCGCTTCGAGCTGCCGGAGGATCGGCATGTTGCGCCGCACCCATTCGATCTTGCGTTGCCCCTCGGCCGCGAGCGCGGGGCGGGCGACGATGTTTTCTCGCATGACGAGTTCCGAGTAGAGTTCGCGTGCGTGATAGTCACACAGGACGCCGCCGATGCGTAGACCGACCGTCCTGGTTGCCCGTGCCGCGGCGCCGCTGCTGCTTGCGTCGTTGGCCGCCGCGCAAATTGCGCCCGGTCCCGACGTGAATCCGCGTGCCGTCTGGTCGCCCCCGAGCGAGCAGTTTGCGCTGCGCGTCGTCGCGACGGGTCTACAGGACCCGGCCGAGGTGACGTGGGGGCCGGACGATCGTCTCTGGATCACGGAGCGCACGGGCAAGCGTGTCCTGCGCATCGACCCGGCCGACGGCCGCCGCACGATCGCCGTCGAGATCGACGAGGTGCTGCAGACTCTGGCGCAGGACGGGCTGCAAGGCCTCGCGTTGCACCCGCGCCTCTTGCGCGGCGACCCGTATGCGTACCTGATGTACACCTACGACTCGCACGCCGGTGAGGCCGTCGAGCGCCGCGCGAAGATCCGGCGCTATACCTACGATGCTGCGACCGGGCGGTTCGCCGACCCCGTGGATCTCTTGACCGGCATCCCGCACGGCCCCGATCACGGCGCGAGCCGGCTCGTCTTCGGGCCCGACGCGAAGCTCTACGCGAGCACGGGCGATCAGGGCGCGAACTTTCTCGCGTACCACTGCGTGCCGATCCGCGCGCAGGAGCTGCCGACGGCCGAGGACGTGCGAGCGCGGAGCTGGCGCGCGTACGAAGGCAAAATTTTGCGCCTCGATCTGGACGGCTCGATTCCAGCCGACAATCCCGTGCTGAACGGCGTGCGGAGTCACGTCTTCACGTACGGCCATCGCAACCCGCAGGGCATGGCGTTCGGGCCCGACGGACGCCTCTACGCCTCGGAGCACGGTCAGGACACGGACGACGAAGTGAACTTGATCGAAGCGGGCCGCAACTACGGCTGGCCGCTGATCGCCGGATTCAAGGACGATCAGTACTACACGTATTCGAACTGGTCCGCTTCGGCGCCGACGCCGTGCGCAGAGCTCGAGTACGGCCGCGCCGTCCCGAGCACCGTGCCTCGCACGAAAGAATCGGAAGTCGAGCTCAGCGGCTTCATGCCGCCGCTCAAGACGTTCTTCACGGTGCCGAGCACGTACGATCCGCGCGCGCTCGGCAACGCCACCGCTGCGCTCGCGGGCCTCGACCTTTACGCGTCGAACGCGATTCCGGGCTGGAGCCCGTCGATCCTCGTGGCCGGCATGGCGAGCGGCACGATCTTCCGGATTGCGCTTCCCGCGACGGCGAATCCGCCGCTCACGTACTTCAAAGCGCAAGACCGTTACCGCGATCTGGCGGTAGCGCCAGACGGTCGGCGCATCTACGTCGTCACGGATGCCGGCGGGCGCACGATCACGGCGGCCGGCGAGCCGACGGCCGAGCTCGCGCATCCGGGCGCGCTGCTCGAATTCACGTATACGGGGCCGGGAGCGCGATGAGCGGTGCGATGCTTTCGCTTGGGCTGCGCGACGCATGAGTTGCAGCAATTACCGGTTCGCCGTGGCGGTTGCGTGCCTTGCATTCGCCGCGGTCGCTCCGTGCGATGCGCAGCACGGGGAAGACGGCGCGAGCCTCTACGCGGCCGCGTGCGCGGACTGTCACGGTGAGACTGGCGACCTCGTCGCCGGCATCGATCTCGGCCGCGGCCGCTTCAGGCGCCCGCTCACGGACAACGAGCTCGCCGCGATCATCGTAAACGGCATTGCGAACACGACGATGGGGCCGTCGCCGCTCGACGAGGAGCAGATCGAGGAGCTGGTTCTGTACCTGCGCGGCAACGCTCGGCCGCACGACGAACCGCGGCTCCCGGGCGACCCGGCGCGCGGCAAAGCGCTGTTCGAGGGGAAGGGCAAGTGCCTCCGTTGTCATCGCGTTGACGGGCGCGGGTCGCGCGTGGGCCCCGATTTGAGCCGGATCGGTCGACTGCGCCGCGTCGGTGATCTCACGACGTCGCTGCTCGACCCCGCCGCCGAAGTGCAACCCGACAACCGCTTCTACCGCGTCGTCACGCGTGACGGCGAGCTCTTCCGATCTCGGCTGCTGAATCGCGACACGTACACAGTCCAGCTCATCGATCTCGACGAGCGGCTGCGGTCCTTCGAGAGAGCGACCTTGAGCGAGCAGGGCTTCGAGGAATCGCCGATGCCGTCGTACCGCGACGAGCTCAGCGAGCAGGAAATCGCGGACCTCGTCAGCTATCTCGCGTCGCGCCACGGGGGCTGATCGCGGCGCGTCGAGCGCGGCCGCAGCTGCGACGGCGAGGAAGCTGCGCGCTCGTCAGCGCCCTTTCAGCACGGCGCCTTCGTGCACGGGCGCGACCGTGCGCTGGTAGACACCGAGCCAGCCGCGCTGATCCCGCGCGCCGTAGGTGCGCGCCGTCTTGCGCCGTTCCTCGAGCACGTTTTCCGGCACCTCGAGATCGACGGTCTTGCGGCGCACGTCGATCGAGATGGTGTCGCCATTTTCGACGAGCCCGAGCGGCCCGCCGGCCGCCGCCTCGGGAGACGCCTCGCCGACGACGAGACCGTTGTTGACGAGCCCCGAGAGCTGGCCTTCCGTGATCGCTGCCACGCGGTCGAGCAGGCCGGCGCCGTCGAGCGCGAAGATGACGGCCGAGGTCATCGCCATGCCCGGCCCGCCGACCACGCCCAAGCCGCGCAGCACGACGCAGTCGCCGGGCTTCACGCGACCGGCTTTGATTCCGGCGAGCGCCTCGTCGCGCGAATGGAAGATGTTGGCCCTGCCGCGGAACTCGAGCATGCGCTCGCCGGTGCCGCCGAGCCGCACGATGCCGCCGCCGGGCAAAAGGCTCCCGCGCACGATCACGATCGCGGGGCGCGTCGAAAGCGGCTTGTCGAGCGTCGCTATCGTGCGGTCGTCGGGGACCGTCGTCGCGGCGAGGATCTCGCGCAGCGTTTGGCCGGACACGGAGCGCGCGTCGAGGTCGAGCTGCCGCTCGAGCCGCTTCAGGATCGCGCGTGCGCCGCCAGCCGCTTCGAAGTCCTCGATGTGGGCGTGGCCGTTCGGTTTGACGGCCACGAGCAGCGGCACGCGCTCGGCGTAGTCGGCGAAGGCCCGATACACGTCGACGTCGGCCTCGGCCTCCGCCGCGATCGCCTGGAGATGCTTCACGCAATTGATGGAGCCGCTGACTGCGAGCACCATCTGCACGGCGTTGCGCACGGCACCCGCCGTGATGATGTCGCGCGGCTTCAAGTCCTGCCACA
The DNA here is from genome assembly GCA_037445815.1 of Rhodospirillaceae bacterium. GTDB lineage: Bacteria > Pseudomonadota > Gammaproteobacteria > Steroidobacterales > Rariloculaceae > FEN-1219. The sequence goes on along the minus strand of JBBIJV010000005.1, from coordinate 7,742 downwards.
CCATCTCGACGATGCGCGCGCCGGCCGCTCGCAGATTCGCGTGCATCTTCGCGCTGCCGGCCGCGACGGGCGCGCTGCCGGGCAGCGTCATGCCGAGCGCTTCGCAAACCACGTGCATCGAGTTCGCCGTGCCCATGCCCTGGCACACGCCGGGGCTCTGGATCGCGACGTCGGCCATGCCCTTGATCTCGTCGATCGTCGCCGCGCCCGACGTGAGATAGCCCGTTTTCAGGAACACGTCCTCGATGTCCGTGCGCTGCCCGCGGTAGCTGCCGGCCTTCTGATAGCCGCAGATGACGACGATCGTCGGAATATTGAGGCGGCCCGCGGCCATGAGCTGGCCCGGCGTCGTCTTGTCGCACGAAGCGAGGCACACCATGCCGTCGAGCAGCGCGCCTTCCACCTGCACCTCGATGTCGGCCGCGATGAGGTCGCGCGTCGGCAGGATGTACGCGCCGCGCTTGCCTGCGCTCGTGATGAAGTCGCTCGGCGCCGCCGTGCGAATCTCGAACGGCACGCCTCCGGCCGCGCGGATCGCGACTTTCAGCTCGTCGGCGAGCCCGTCCAAGTGGCTGAAGCAGCTCGAGAGCTCGCTCGAGGAGTTCACGATCGCGATCTTCGGCTTCTGCATGTCCTCATCCGAGAGACCGAGCGCGCGCCACTGCGCGCGCCGGCCGGACCACGGAACGGACCCTTCGTCGAGATTGCTGCGAAGCTTCTTCTTCATGCGCCTACGATACCGGCTCCGCGCCCCGAAAGCGCGTCAGCGCGTCAGCAGATACGCCGGCAGCGCCAGCAGCAACAGCAGCAAGACCGTCGCGATCGCGGCTAGGGCCACTTGCAGCGGACGTGTGCGCAGCACGTCGGCGAAGGTCTCGGCCGTTGCGTTGCGCTCGGCTTCGGCGCGCTGGGCGCGCGCTCGCACCGAGCGCTCGCGCTGATACTCGGCCATCAGGCGCCGGGCTTCGGCCGCCGCCGCGTCGTCGCGAATCCAGATACCGCCGGCGGAAATACCCCACGGGCTCGGCCGCGTCTCGTAGTACGCGATGCCGCCGGCGTCGAGCAAGCGGCGCACCTCGTCCGCTTCGTCGTCCGGCACATGCCGCAAATCGAGCAGCAGCTTCGCCATGAAGCCGATCATAGCCCGACCCCGCCGGCGCGGCCGCCGAGCGCATGCGGCAGCTCCGTTCGCCGCCGCCCGCGAGCTGCTTCAACGGATCGACGATGTCGCTGTCGGCGGTGACGCGTTGGGGCAATGCCCGCCAGTATGGTTGCAGGCTGCAGCGAGCGCCGACCCTCAAGCTTCGGCGGAGGGCCCTAAGTTCGCTCCGGCGGCGCGCAGCCGCCGCTGCAGCTCGGCCACGTCGAGCGCGCGCGGAGCCACGTTCGATTGCAGGGCGAGGGCCGCGGCAGTGCCGGCCGCTTGTCCCATGACGAAGCAGGGGCCCGAGACGCGCGCCGACGACTGGCCTTCGTGCGACATCGACGCGCAGCGGCCGGCGACCAGCAGATTGTCGACCTTCAGCGGGACGATGATGCGGTACGGAATTTCGTTGAAGCCGCGCGAGTCGCGCGGCGCGAACACGAACTTGACGTCCCCTTTGATGTGCGCTTCGACGGGCCAGCCTTGCACGCCGATCGTGTCCGGAAAATCCCGGCAGCCCAGGATGTCCTTCTCCGTCAGCACGTATTCGCCCTGCACGCGGCGTGTCTCGCGGATGCCGATCTGCGGCGCAATCTCGACGATGTAGGCGCGGTCGAAGCCCGGCGTCGTCTCCTTGATGAACTGGAAGACGTCCCAGCACTGCTTGCGGCCTTCGATCTCGCCGTACGAAAGCTCGCGCGCGTCGATGCCGCTGACGGCCGTGCCGTCGGGGTTCTTGATCTGCGTGAGATTCGCGCGCCACTCGATGGGATTGCGTTGCGGGCGCACGATCGGCTTCTTGCGCGGAAACGTCCGGCCGCGCCGCTCGGCATCCTCCATGAGCTTCGGCACGAGCTCCCACGCGCGGCCGGCCTTCACGGGGTCGACGCCGTTGATGCGGAACATCGTCGAGGGATAGAGCATGTTGCCCAAGCCGTCGCCGACCTCGTACGGTACGCCGGCCCATGCCGCGAGATCGCCGTCCCCCGAGCCGTCGATGAAGACCTTGCCGCGAATCGCGAACCGCCCGGATTTCGTCTCGACCAGCACGGCTTCGATGCGGTCCTCGGCCGCCATGACCGCGCCCGTCGCGAACGCGTGAAACAGCACGTGCACGTTCGCTTCGGCGAGCAGCTCGTCGGCCGCGATCTTGAACGCCGAGATGTCGTAGGCCTGGGCGAGGATCTGGTTTTGGATCGTCAGGTGCGGCTCGTTCAGGCCATCCATGCGCCTGAGCCGCGCGAGTATGTCGTCGGCGATGCCATGAACGACCTGCTCGTGCTTGCCGTGGATGACGGCGTGCAGCCCGCAAAAAGTGCTGAGTCCCGCCGCCGTGCCGGCGCCGCCGCAGAACCCGTAGCGCTCGATGCAGATCGTCGAGCGTCCCGAGCGGCCGGCCGCGATCGCGGCGGCTATGCCCGCCGGGCCGCCGCCGACGACGACGACTTCATAGTCGCCGTAGACGGGCGTCTCGCGAGTGGGTTCCGTGACGTGGGACGAAGGCATTCTCGTGTCTCGTGCGAGGGCGGCTCCCGTCGCAGTGTGCCGAGGAACGCCGCGCGAGTCACGCCGCGGCCGTTCCGGCGCGAGGCTTCTTCAGCGAGCGGCGTGGTGACGCCGCCACCCGTTGCTCGCTACCATCGCGGTCTGCATTCTCGGGGGTCGGCATGCGAGGGGGGCTCTTCATCGTGGGCATGTTCGTCGCCGGCTGCGCGACGGCGCAGCCGCAACGCTGGCTCGCTCCGGGCGAGCGCTTGACGGCGACGGGCGCCGTCACGGAATTCGCGCTGCCGCATCCCTCGAGCGGCCCGACGACGATCGCGCTGGCCGAAGACGGCACCGTCTGGTTCACGCAGAGCAACGGCAACCGCATCGGCCGCATGAGCCCGGACGGGACGGGCCTCGTCGAGTTCGACGTCCCGACTCCGGGAAGCTCGCCGCGCATCATCGCGCTCGGTGCCGACGGCAACATTTGGTTCTCCGAGCATCTCGCGAGCCGGATCGGGCGCATCACGCCAAGCGGCGAGATCACGGAATTCGTGATTCCGACGCCCGACAGCCAGCCGCGCGCGATCGCGCTCGGTGCCGACGGCAACATCTGGTTCGGCATGTTCGCAGCCGGCAAGATCGGCCGCATCACGCCGGAGGGCGCCGTCACGGAGCTCGACATTCCGACGCCGGATAGCGGCCCGCGTGCGCTCGCGGCCGGACCCGACGGCGCAATCTGGTTCTCGGAGTTTCACGCGAGCAAGATCGGCCGCATCACCATGGACGGCGTCGTCACGGAATTCGCGCTGCCGCGGCCGAATTCCGGCCCCGGCGACATCACGGCGGGCGCCGACGGCAACATGTGGTTCGTCGAGCTGAACGGCACGATGGACGGCCGTGCCGTGGACGGTAACAAGGTGGGCCGCATCACGATGCAGGGCGACATCGCGGAATTCGACATTCCGAGCCCGACGGGCTCGCCGACGAACGTGGCCGTCGGGCCCGACGGCAACGTGTGGTACACGAAAGGCGCATCGCTCGGCCGCGTGACGCCGGACGGCTCGATCACCGAATTTCCGCTGCCGGCCGGCGCCCGCGGCGTCGGGCTCACGGCGGGCAGCGATCGCCAGCCGCCGACGAGGCTCGCGAACCGCCTCTGGTATGCCGACGGCGCCGGCAACAAGATCGCGTACTTGAAGTTCGAATAACCTCGGGCGATTGGCTTTATCGCCGCATTTCGGCTAGCGTGCGGTCTTTTCGTGCCGGCACCTCGGCACCGGAGACTCCCATGCGCATCCCATCCCTAGTCGCCATCGTGCTCGTGCTCATCGCGTGCACGCCCCCGGAATCTTCCACGGCGCAGGCCCCGCAAGCCGCGCCGCAAACCGACGAGGAAAAGACGCTCTACGTGCTTGGCGTCGCGCTCGGCCGCAACATCCAGCCGTTCGCGTTGACGGCCAACGAAGTAGAGCTCGTCGCGCAAGGGTTGCGCGACTCCGTGCTCGGCAACGACCTGAAAGCCCCGATCGACGTGTATGGCCCGCGGCTTCAGGCGCTCGCGGAGCAGCGCTCGACGGCCGCCGCGAATGCCGAGAAGGAGGCGTCGGCCGCGTGGGTCGCGGAGCAAGCCGGGCAGCCGGGCGCTCAGCGCAGCGCCTCGGGCGTCGTGTTCATTCCGATCAGGGAAGGCACGGGCGCGAATCCGACGGCTGCGAGCACGGTGCGCGTGCACTATCACGGCACGCTGCGCGACGGCAGCGTGTTCGACAGCTCCGTCGAGCGCAACGAGCCGATCTCGTTCCCGTTGAGCGGCGTCATTCCGTGCTGGACCGAAGGCGTGCAGAAGATCAAGGTCGGCGGCAAGGCGAAGCTGATTTGCCCGGCGGAGACGGCGTACGGCGACGGGGGCTCGGGCGAGATTCCCGGCGGTGCGGCGCTCGCCTTCGAGGTGGAGCTGCTCGGGATCGAGTGAGGCGGGCCGCTACAGCAGCTCGGCCTGGATCTCCCGCAACTTGCCCTTGATGACCGTGGCGTTGTCCACGCCCATGCGGATCAGGAGCTTTTGCCCCGCGGACAAATTCTCGAGCCGCTCGTCGGCGTACTTGTACACGACGCTCGGCTGCACGAGCGCGATCTGCCCGCGCGGCGTCGGCGTTTGCAGCAAGTGCTCGATGACCTCGTTCAACCGATCCGTGAACGATGCGTCCGGGTGCCCGAGCTCCTCGTAGGCCTGCTGGAACAGCGGCTCGAGCCCGCGATAGAACGAGACGAGCGTCTTTGCGTCAAGGTTCGAGACGAGCGCCACGAACGGCTCGTAACGCTCGAAATTCTCCGGCGCCAGCACGATGTCGTCGTTGCTGCCGCGCGTGACGAAGTCGCCCGGCGCGGCTTGCAACGGCCGCTGGTTCAGCGCCATTTGCTGCCGCGGCGCGTTGTCGATCGTGACGACGATGTTGCGCACGATGCGCTCGGGCACGAGGTGCTGCATCACTGCCTCGGGCCCGAAGATCTCGGTGAGCCCGCCGAGCACTTCGGGATCGCTTTCGTCGAGCGGCGGCAGCGGAAGCGTCCGCACCGGTCTCGGCGGCGCTTCGACGACGTCGGGGGGCGGCGCGGCCGGCGTTTGGACGGGGGGCGGGGCAACGTCGGCGGCGGGATCGGGCTCGGGCTCCTCGCGCAGCAGGTACAGCCCCGTGGCGCCAATGACGAGGAGAATCCCGGCGCCGAGCGCCCAGGGAAACCACCAGTCCTTGTTCCGTTCGATCATGACTCGCTCCTTGCTGGGGCTCCTCAATCTTACGCGCCTCGCCGGCCGGAAGGGCGATAGCCCGTTAGAATGCCGGCGCAATGCGGGAGTTCGACTACATCATCGTCGGCGCCGGCACGGCGGGCTGCGTGCTCGCCAACCGTCTGTCGAAGGACGCGAGCGTGTCGGTGCTGCTGCTCGAGGCCGGCGGCAAGGACGACTACTTCTGGATCGATATTCCCGTCGGCTATCTCTACACCATTGCCAATCCGCGCACGGATTGGTGCTACGTGACCGAGCCTGCACCGGGATTGAACGGGCGCAGCATCGGCTATGCGCGCGGCAAGGTGCTCGGCGGCTGCTCCTCGATCAACGCGATGATCTACATGCGCGGCCAGAAAGCCGACTACGACCATTGGGCTGCGCAAGGGCTTCGCGGCTGGTCGTGGGACGACGTGCTGCCCGTGTTCAAGCGCTCGGAGGACTACGTTCACGGCGCCGACGAGTTTCACGGGGCCGGCGGCGAGCTGCGCGTCGAAGAGCGGCGCGTGAGCTGGGAGATTCTCGACGCGTGGCGCGACGCGGCCGCCGAATGCGGCATCCCGAAGATCGCCGAGTTCAATCGCGGCGACAACTTCGGCAACGCGTACTTTCAGATGAATCAGCGGCGCGGCGTGCGGTGGAGCGCGTCGAAGGCGTTCTTGCGGCCCGTGCTGAAGCGTCCGAACTTGAGCGTGCGCACCGGCGCGCTCGTCGAGCGAGTGCTCATCGAGACGCGTGACGGGGCGAAGCGCGCGACGGGCGTGTCCGTGCGCTTTGCCGAAGGTACGGAACGCTTGAGCGCGCGGCGCGAGGTGATCCTCGCGGCCGGCTCGATCGGCTCGCCGCAGATCTTGCAGATATCGGGCGTCGGCCCGCCGGAGCTGCTGCGCGAGCATGGCATCGACGTCGTCGTCGATCTGCCGGGCGTCGGCGAGAATCTGCACGATCATTTGCAGATCCGCTCGATCTACAAAGTGAAGAACACCAGCACGCTGAACAGCCGAGCGCGCACGCTGCTCGGACGCGCTGCGATGGCGCTCGAGTACGCGCTGTTTCGCACGGGCCCGTTGACGATGCCCCCGTCGCAGCTCGGCGCGTTCGCGCGCAGCGACGAAGGGCAAACGGCCGCGAACATCGAGTGGCACGTGCAGCCGTTGTCCCTCGACAAGTTCGGCTCGCCGCTGCACCCGTTCGACGCCATTACGCCGTCCGTCTGCAATCTACAGCCGACGAGCCGCGGGCACGTGCGCATCAAGAGCGCCGACCCGGCGGCGTATCCGGCCATCGCGCCGAACTATCTCGCCACCGACGAGGACGTCCGCATCGCGGTTGCGGGTCTCAAGCTCACGCGGCGCATCATGGCCGCGCGCGCCCTCGAGCGCTTCGAGCCGGAGGAATGGCTGCCGGGGCCGTCGGTGTCGAGCGACGAGGAGCTCGCGCGCGCCGCCGGGGACCTGGGTACGACGATCTTCCATCCCGTAGGCACGTGCCGCATGGGCGTCGACCCGCTCGCCGTCGTCGACGACCGGTTGCGCGTGCGCGGCGTGGCGGGTCTGCGCGTCATCGACGCTTCCGTGATGCCGCGCATCACGTCGGGCAACACGAACGCGCCGACGGTCATGATCGCGGAGCAGGGTGCGGACTTCATCCGGCGCGGCGCCGACTGACCCCCTAACATGACCGCGGCGTTATCAGCCGTATTCCTTGAGGGCACAGCGGCGCCGAACGGATAATCGCCGATCGATACCGGGAGGGGCCGCCATGCGCCGATTCCTCGTCTTGCTGGTGCTGTCGGGCTCGGGGCTCGCGGCGCGCCTCGCGACGGCGCACCACTCGTTCGCGGCCGTCTTCGACGGCGACCGAGCCGTCACGTTCACCGGCGAGGTCGTCGACATCGAGTGGACGAACCCGCACTTTCACTTCTCGATCGACGTCAAGGACGACGCCGGCGCCGTGACGCGTTGGCGCTTCGAAGGTTATCCGCCGAACATGCTCGTACGGCAGGGTTGGCGGCGCGACGTCACGTTGACGCCGGGCGCGACGGTGACCGTCGAGGGCTGGGCAGCGCGCGAGGAGCCGAACTTGGGCGCCGCGCGCTGGGTGACCTTCGCCGACGGGCGGAAGCTCGCCGCGGGTCCCCCTGCCGGCACGGGAGGGCGCTGATGTCGCCTGCGCGCGCGCGGCTCGCTTCGGCCGCCATGCTTTGCATCGTCTCCGCGCCGCTCGCAGCGCAATCATCGGCCGAGCGGCCGCCGCCGCGCATGCCGGACGGCAAGCCGAGCCTGAACGGAGTCTGGGTCGCGACGGGCGCGCTGCTGCTGT
>JBBIJV010000004.1:0-41544 GCA_037445815.1 Rhodospirillaceae bacterium | reverse complement strand
GCGCAAGGCCGTCGAGCAGGAAGGCAAGTTCAGCCGGCAAATCGGCGGGCGCGAGCAGCACGCCGCCGTGACGCTGCGGCTCGAGCCGCTGCCGGCCGGGCAGGGCTACGAGCTCGCGAACGAGGCCGCCGCCGACGCGCTGCCGGCCAACGCCTTGGCGGGCATCGATCAGGGCGTCAAGGAGCAGATGGCGGCGGGCGTCCTCGCGGGCTACCCCGTCGTCGACGTCAAGGTCACCGTGCTCGGCGCCCCGCACGGCGAGCTCGAGTCGGCCGCGGTCGCGTTCAAGGCCGCAGGCGCCGCCGCGTTCAAAGAGGGCATGCGCAAGGCGGCGCCGAAGCTGCTCGAGCCGATCATGAACGTCATGGTCGTCGCGACGCCGCAAGTCTCGCTCGGCGATCTGAGCGGCGACTTGAGCCGCCGACGCGGCGCGCTCGAAAGCATCGAGGATTCGCCGGCGGGCAAGATTGTGCGCGCGCGAGTGCCGCTCAAAGAGATGTTCGGCTACGCCACCGCGCTGCGCTCGCTGAGCCAGGGACGCGCCACGTATTCGATGGAGTTCGCGCACTACGCCGAGGCGCCCGCGAACTTGAGTCAACTCGTCATCAAGGACAGAGCGGCCTAAACGGCCCAACGTTTTTCAGACAATAGGAAGAGGTAACCAGCCGTGTCCAAAGAGAAGTTTCAACGTAGTAAGCCGCATGTGAACGTGGGGACGATTGGGCACGTGGACCATGGGAAGACGACGCTGACGGCGGCGCTGACGAAGGTGATGGCGGCGAAGCACGGCGGTACGTTCATGGCGTACGACCAGATCGACAAGGCGCCGGAGGAGAAGGCGCGCGGCATCACGATTGCGACGGCGCACGTGGAGTACGAGAGCGACGCGCGGCACTACGCGCACGTGGACTGTCCGGGTCACGCGGACTATGTGAAGAACATGATCACGGGTGCGGCGCAGATGGACGGGGCGATTTTGGTGGTGTCGGCGGCGGACGGGCCGATGCCGCAGACGCGGGAGCACATTTTGCTGGCGCGCCAGGTGGGTGTGCCGTACATCGTGGTGTACATGAACAAGGCGGACATGGTCGACGACAAGGAGCTTCTGGAGCTCGTGGAGCTCGAGGTCCGCGATCTTTTGACGACGTATGAGTTCCCCGGCGACAAGACGCCGATCGTGATCGGGAGCGCGCTGAAGGCGCTGGAAGGGGACACGTCGGAGATTGGTGCGCCGAGCGTGGAGAAGCTCGTGGCGGAGATGGACAAGTACATTCCGGTGCCGGAGCGGTTGATCGACGGGCCGTTCCTGATGCCGATCGAGGACGTTTTTTCGATTTCGGGCCGTGGCACGGTGGTGACGGGGCGTATCGACCGCGGAATCATCAAAGTAGGCGACGAGATCGAGATTGTGGGACTTCGGCCCACGTCGAAGACGGTATGCACGGGTGTGGAGATGTTCCGCAAGCTTCTGGACGAGGGGCGAGCGGGGGACAACGTGGGCGTGCTGCTGCGGGGCACGAAGCGGGAAGAGGTGGAGCGAGGGCAGGTGCTGGCGAAGCCGGGCTCGATCACGCCGCACACGAAGTTCGAGTGCAAGGTGTACGTGTTGACGAAGGAAGAGGGCGGGCGGCACACGCCGTTCTTCAAGGGGTATCGGCCGCAGTTTTACTTCCGCACGACGGACGTGACGGGGGCGGTGGAGTTGCCGGAGAACACCGAGATGGTGATGCCGGGGGACAACATTCAGATGAAGGTGGAGTTGATTTCCCCGATTGCGATGGAAGAGGGTTTGAGGTTCGCGATCCGCGAAGGCGGCCGCACAGTCGGCGCCGGCGTCGTCGCCAAGATCATTGAATAGGAATCAAGAGAAAAGCATGGCGAATCAGAACATTAGGATCAGGCTCAAGGCGTTCGACCACCGCCTGATCGACAAATCGGCGCGCGAGATCGTCGAGACGGCCAAACGCACCGGCGCGACGGTCCGTGGCCCCGTGCCGCTGCCGACGAAGATCGAGCGGTACACGATCCTGATCTCGCCGCATGCCGACAAGGACGCGCGCGACCAGTACGAGCTGCTCACGCACAAGCGCCTCATGGATATCGTTGACCCGACGGATAAAACCGTCGACGCCCTGATGAAGCTCGAGTTACCGGCCGGGGTGGACGTGCAGATCAAGCTGAACTGAGCACGGCGCATCGCGGGGCGGCGGCTGTTGGCCGTCGCGCGGCGGCGGCCGCCGCCGGGGAGCCGATGTCGAGCCGCCGCCTTCAGCGTAGTCGGCGACTCGCTTGATCTCGCGTTGAAGTGACGAATTGAGGGTGGTTATAATGCCGGGCTTTTCAGCAGCCCGGACTGAAGATCGCGATCGGGTTGTTCAGCTTGGAGTAGCCGCTCAGCATCTCGAGCGGCCACATTCCAAATAGCGACGCCTCCTCGAGAGGTGGCGTCATGGGTGCCAGGGCGCGCTGGTCGCAGCCCTGGCTGAAGCGCCGGCCGGAGTAGTCGGCGCGGATACAGAGGTAGAGCAATGTCAGTCGGTTTAGTGGGCCGAAAATGCGGCATGACCCGCATTTTCCGAGAGAACGGCGACTCCGTTCCCGTCACCGTCATCGAAGCCCTTCCCAATCGTGTGACGACCGTGAAGACGGCCGAGCGCGACGGCTATCGGGCCGTGCAGGTCACCGTCGGCGCCGCGCCGAAGGCGAGCCGCACGACTAGGCCCGAAGCGGGCCACTTCGCGAAGGCCAAGGTCGATCCGGGCGAGGGTCTTTACGAGTTTCGGCTCGCCGAGGGCGAAGGCGCCGACTTGGCACCGGGCGCCGAGCTCAAAGTCGATCTCTTCAAAGTCGGCCAACTCGTCGACGTGAGCGGCACCACGAAGGGCAAGGGTTATGCGGGCGTCATCAAGCGCCATAACTTTTCGCACCAGTACATGACGCACGGCAACTCGCTGTCGCACCGCGCGCCGGGCGCCATCGGGCAGCGGCAAACGCCGGGCCGCGTGTTTCCGGGCAAGCGCATGGCAGGCCATTTGGGCAACGACAAGGTCACGAAAATCAACCTCGAGGTCGTCAAGGTCGACGCCGAGCGCAACCTGCTGCTCGTCAAGGGCGCCGTGCCGGGCGGCGAGAACGGCCAAGTCGTGGTACGTCCCGGTGTCAAGGCCGCGGCGGCCAAGACCGCCAAGGCCCCGTCGGCGAAAGCCGCAAAAGCGGACAAATAACTTCCGCGCGAGATCGGGCAGATGAAAGTCAAGGTACAAGGTGGTAGCGGCACGCTCGAGCTCGCGGACGCGACGTTCGGCGTCGCCTTCAACGAGCCGCTCGTGCATCAAGTCGTGACGGCGTACCTGGCGGGTGCGCGCGCCGGCACGAAGGCGCAAAAGAACCGCTCCGACGTGAGCGGCAGCGGCAAGAAGCCGTGGAAGCAGAAGGGCACCGGCCGCGCGCGCGTCGGCTCGATCAGGAGCCCGATTTGGGTCGGCGGCGGCCGCGCATTCGCCGCTCGCCCGCGCAGCTTCGAGCAGAAGGTGAACCGCAAGATGTACCGCGGCGCGATGCGCTCCGTCTTGTCGGAGCTGCTCCGCCAAGAGCGCCTCGTCGTCACGCCGGAGCTCGCCGTTTCGGCTGCGAAGACGAAGGAGCTCAAAGGCAAGCTCGACCAGCTCGGTTTCGCGTCGGGGCTCATCGTCGTCGAGGCGTTCGACATGAAGCTCTGGCTCGCTGCGCGCAACTTGCCGAACGTCGACGTGCTCGAAGCGCAGCATTTGGATCCCGTGAGCCTCGTCGGCGCGCACAAGGTCGTCATGACGGCCGCGGCTTTGAAAATCGTCGAGGAGCGCCTGAAATGAGCTCGAGCGCGGATCGTGAACGGCTGATGCAAGTGCTGCTCGGCCCGCACGTCTCGGAGAAGGCCACGAGCGTGGCCGAATCCGGCAATCAAGTCGTCTTCAAGGTGCGCAGGGACGCCACGAAGACCGACGTTCGCAAGGCCGTCGAGCTGTTGTTCGAGGTCAAGGTCGAGCGCGTGTCCGTCGTGCGGATCCCTGCCAAACCGAAGCGCTTCGGTCAGCGCGCCGGGGTGCGGCAGGCCTGGAAGAAGGCCTACGTCCGGCTCGCACCGGGGCAAGACATCAACTTCATGGGCGCCGAGTAGTTTCGGGGCGGGGCTTCAATCGTGGCGTTACGCAAGCTCAAACCAACATCGCCGGGTCAGCGGTTCGTTGTCCGCGTCGTCAAGGAAGGATTGCACAAGGGCGATCCGTACGAGCCGTTGCTCGAGCCGTTCAAGAAGCGCGGGGGCCGCAACAACCAAGGCCGCATCACGACGCGGCACCAGGGCGGCGGTCACAAGCGCTATTACCGCGTCATCGACTTCAAGCGCGACAAGGACGGCATCGCCGGCAGGATCGAGCGGCTCGAGTACGACCCGAACCGCACGGCGTATCTCGCGCTCGTGCTGTACGCCGACGGGGAGCGCCGCTACATCCTGGCGCCGAAGCGCGCGCAGGTCGGCGATCCGATCATGTCGGGCACAGATGCGCCGATAAGACCCGGCAGCGCGCTGCCGCTCAAGAACATTCCGATCGGGTCGCTCGTGCACTGCCTCGAGATGAAGCCCGGCAAGGGCGCGCAGCTCGCGCGCAGCGCCGGTGCGTCGGTGCAGGTCGTCGCACGCGAAGGCGAGTACGTGACGGTGCGACTGCGTTCCGGCGAAATGCGCAAGGTGCACGTCAATTGCCGCGCGACGATCGGCGAGGTCGGCAACGACGAGCACAACCTGCGCAAGATCGGCAAAGCCGGCGCGCAGCGCTGGCGCGGCATCCGCCCCACCGTGCGCGGCGTCGTCATGAACCCCGTCGACCACCCGCACGGCGGCGGCGAAGGCAAGTCGGGCCAGGGCAACCCGCACCCGGTGTCGCCGTGGGGTCAGAAGACCAAGGGCTACAAGACTCGCCGCAACAAGCGGACGCGCTCGATGATCGTGCGCGACCGCCGGCAGAAATAGCTAGAGAGCTCATATGTCACGTTCGATCAAAAAGGGCCCCTTTGTCGACGTCCACCTCCTCGACAAGGTGGCGAAGGCGCAGGCCACGAACGACCGCCGGCCGATCAAGACGTGGTCGCGCCGCTCGATGATCGTGCCGGACATGGTCGGTCTCACGATCGCCGTGCACAACGGCCGGCAGCACGTGCCGCTGCTCGTGTCCGAGAACATGGTCGGTCACAAGCTCGGCGAGTTTGCGCCGACGCGCACGTTCAAAGGCCATTCGGGCGACCGCAAGGTTGCGGCCGCCGCGGGAACGCCCGCGCCGGCCGGAGGCGGTGCGGGCGGCGGTGCGGGCGGCGGCAAGGCCGGCGGCGAGAAATAACGGAGCACGCCATGCAAGTCGTCGCGAAACTGAAGTACGCGCGCATTTCGCCGCAGAAGTGCCGGCTCGTCGCGGATCAGATCCGCGGCAAGTCCGTGTCGAACGCGCTCAAGATTCTGGCGTTCAGCCGCAAGAAGGCTGCGCGCATGATGCACAAGGTGCTCGAGTCGGCCATCGCCAACGCCGAGCACAATCACGGCGCCGACATCGACGAGTTGAAGGTGTCGAACGTGCAGATCGATGGCGCGCCGTTTTTCACGCGCTACGCCGCCCGCGCCAAGGGCCGCGGCGATCGAATCGTGAAGCGGAATAGTCACATCACCGTCCGAGTAGGCGACGAGTAGCGCTATGGGTCAAAAGGTTCATCCGGTCGGCATCCGCCTCGGCATCACGAAAGAGTGGTCGTCGCGGTGGTATGCGAATACGCAGACGTTCCCGGTGTACGTCGAGCAGGATCACCGCATCCGCGAGTTCCTGCGCGCGAAGCTCAAGGAAGCGTCGATCAGCCGCATCCACATCGAGCGTCCGGCCAAGAAGGCCAACATCACGATCCACACGGCGCGCCCCGGCGTCGTCATCGGCAAGAAGGGCGAGGACATCGAGAAGCTGCGCGCCGAGGTCGCGAAGATGCTCGGTATGCCGCTGCACGACGTGCGGCTCAACATCTCCGAGATCCGCAAGCCCGAGCTCGACGCGCTGCTCGTGGCCGAAGGCATCGCGCAGCAGCTCGAACGCCGCGTGCAGTTCCGCCGCGCCATGCGCCGCGCCGTCACGAACACGATGCGTATCGGCGCCGAGGGCATCAAGGTGCGGGTGTCGGGCCGCTTGAACGGCGCCGAGATCGCGCGCTCGGAGTGGTACCGCGAGGGCCGGGTGCCGCTGCACACGTTCCGCGCCGACATCGATTACGGATTGGCCGAGGCACGCACGACGTACGGCGTCATCGGCGTGAAGGTTTGGATCTTCCGCGGCGAGGTACGCGACGGCGCCGGCGGCGAGACGACGACTGCGGAGCCGGCGGAGGCCGCGCGGCCGCAAGCACAGGCTTAACGACATGCTGCAACCGAAACGCACCAAGTTCCGCAAACAATTCAAAGGGCGCAACCGCGGGTTGGCCCAGCGCGGCAATTCTGTCGCGTTCGGCGACTACGGCTTGAAGTCGCTCGATCGCGGCCAGCTCACGGCTCGGCAGATCGAGGCGGCGCGCCGCGCAATGACGCGCTTCGTGAAGCGCGGCGGCCACATCTGGATCCGGGTGTTTCCCGACAAGCCGATCACGAAGAAGCCGCTCGAGGTTCGCCAGGGCAAGGGCAAGGGCAACGTCGAGTACTGGGTCGCACAGGTGAAGCCCGGGAAGTTGCTCTACGAGATCGCGGGGGTCACCGAGGAAGTGGCGCGCGAGGCGTTCACGCTGGCGGCCGCGAAGCTTCCATTGAGCACTGCGTTCGTCGAGCGGCAGCCCGGTTAACGAGAATCCGTCGATGAAGATCAAAGAACAGCTCAAGGACTTCCGAGCGAAGACCGACGCCGAGCTCGGCGACGAGCTCGTCAAGCTGCGTCGCGAGCAATTCAACTTGGCGATGCAGGCCGCGACGGGCCAAGCCGCGAAGCCCGACCAGTTCGGCAAGGTGCGCAAGGCGATCGCGCGCTTGAAGACCGTGCAGCGTGAACGCCTGAAGAAATAGCGAGTCAAGCCATGAACGCAGCAGAGAACTCGGAAAAGCCGAAGCACCGACCCACGATCGGGCGCGTCGTCAGCAACAAGATGCAGAAGAGCGTCACGGTGTCGATCGAGCGGCTGGTCCGCCACCCGGCGTACGGCAAGTTCATCCGCCGGACGACGAAGGTCATGGCGCACGACGAGGAAGGCACGTGCCGCGAAGGCGACACGGTGGCGATCGTCGAGTGCCGCCCGATCAGCAAGCGGAAGTCCTGGCGCGTCGTCGAGATCGTCGCGCGGGCTCCGGTCGAGAACGCGGCCCCGGTCGAGAACGCGGGTTAAGGGGCTGCCATGATCCAAACACAAACCTTGCTGAATGCCGCGGACAACAGCGGCGCGCGCAGCCTCATGTGTATCAGGGTGTTCGGCGGCTCGAAGCGCCGCTATGCGCGCATCGGCGACATCATCAAGGTCACGATCAAGGACGCGATCCCGCGCGGGCGCGTCAAAAAGGGCGAGGTGTACCACGCCGTCGTCGTGCGCACGCGGCACGGGCTTCGCCGCCCCGATGGCTCGCTGATCCGGTTCGACGGCAATGCCGCGGTGCTGCTCACAAACAAGCTCGAGCCGATCGGCACCCGCATCTTCGGGCCGGTCACGCGCGAGCTGCGCACGACGCAGTTCATGAAGATCATTTCGCTCGCTCCGGAAGTGCTTTAGGAAGTAACGGCATGCAGCGCATCAAGAAGGGCGATCAGGTCATCGTCGTCGCGGGCAAGGACAAGGGCCGGCGCGGCACCGTGCTGCGCGTCGAGCCGAACGGCCGCGTCGTCGTCGAGAACGTGAACGTGGCGCACAAGCATCAACGGCCGAACCCGCAGAAGGGCGTCGCCGGGGGGATCGTGGAGCAGGAGAAGTCGCTCGACGCGTCGAACGTGATGCTGTTCAACCCGACGACGCAGAAAGGCGATCGCGTGGGTTTCCGCCGCTTGGCCGACGGCCGCAAGGTGCGGTTTTTCAAGGGCAACGGCGAGGTATTGGACACCTGATATGGCAGCAAGGCTACAAGAGTATTACCGCAAGGAAGTCGTGCCCGAGCTCATGAAGCAGCTCAAGCTCACGAATCCGATGGCGGTGCCGAGGATCACGAAGATCACGCTGAACATGGGCGTGGGTGAGGCGCTCGCCGACCGCAAGGTGCTCGAGAGCGCAATGGGCGATCTCGCGAAGATCAGCGGCCAGAAGCCCGTGGCGTGCAAGGCGAAGAAGTCCGTCGCGAGCTTCAAGGTGCGCGACGGCGTGGCGATTGGCTGCAAAGTGACGTTGCGCAAGGCGCGCATGTATGAGTTCCTGGACAGGCTCATCAACGTCGCGATGCCGCGCATCCGCGACTTCCGCGGCGTGTCGCGCCGCGCGTTCGACGGGCGCGGCAACTACAACCTCGGTGTGAAGGAGCAAATCATTTTCCCCGAGATCAATTTCGACCAGGTCGACGCCATTCGCGGCCTCGACATCTCGATCACGACCACGGCGCAGAGCGACGACGCCGGCCGCGCGCTGCTCGAGGCATTCAAGTTCCCGCTGAGGGGAGACCGGTAAATGGCCAAGAAATCGATGCTGATGCGCAACCGTCATCGCCTCGCGGCGGTGAAGCGCTACGCGAAGAAGCGCGCCGAGCTCAAGGAGCTCATTCGCGACCCGAAGACCTCCGACGAGGTGAAGGCCGAGGCGCAGAAGAAGCTGCAGAAGCTGCCGCGCGACGCGAACCCGATTCGGCTGCGCAATCGCTGCGCGCTGACGGGACGGCCGCACGGCTTCTATCGCAAGTTCGGCCTGGCTCGCACGAAGCTGCGCGAGACGACGATGCGCGGCGAGATCCCGGGCCTGTCGAAGGCGAGCTGGTGAGGGCGCCTCAATGAGCATGACCGATCCGATCGCCGACATGCTGACGCGCATCCGCAATGCGCAGACGGCTCGCAAGCCGTACGTCACGCTGCCGAAGTCGAAGCAGAAGCTGGCCGTCGCGAAGGTGCTCGAGCAGGAAGGCTACATCGCGTCCGTGAAGACCGAGAACGTCGACGGCAAGGACACGATGACGCTCGAGCTCAAGTACTACCAGGACCGGCCCGTCATCGAGCGCATCGAGCGCGTGAGCCGTCCGGGGCTTCGCATCTTCCGCAGAGTCGACGAGCTGCCCGTCGTGCAAGGCGGCCTTGGCGTGGCCATCGTGTCGACGTCGCGAGGCGTGATGACGAACGTGCAAGCGAAAGCGCAAGGGCACGGCGGCGAAGTGCTGTGCATCGTTCTCTAACGGAACTCAAAGCGAATTTCGAGTCACTGCGATGTCGAGAGTAGCCAAAAAGCCCGTCGAGCTCGGTAAGGACCTCACCGCCGAGGTTAACGGCCGGTCGGTGACGATCAAGGGCAAAAAGGGAACGCTCACCCTGAACGTGAGCCGCGAAGTCGAGGTCAAGGTCGAGGGCAACCTGATCAAGGTGGCGCCGCGCTCCGGCGGCCGCCTCGCCAACGCGCTGGCCGGCACCGCGCGCGCGCACATCGCGAACATGGTCACCGGCGTTACGAAGGGCTTCGAGAAGAAGCTCGAGCTCGTCGGCGTCGGCTACCGCGCCGCGGTTTCCGGCAAGAAGCTGACGCTGACGCTCGGCTTCTCGCACCCGATCGAGTTCCCGATCCCGGCCGGCATCACGATCGAGACGCCGAGCCAGAACGAGATCATCGTACGGGGCATGGACCGGCAGCAGGTCGGCCAGGTCGCCGCGGTCTTGCGCCAATACCGTCCGCCCGAGCCATACAAGGGCAAGGGCGTGAAGTATGCGAACGAGCGCATCGAGCTCAAGGAAGCGAAGAAGAAGTAGCCATGGCCACAACGAAGAAAGCGAATCGTCAGCGCCGTGCGCGCCGCACCCGCGTGCGGATCTCGCTGCTCGGCGTTCATCGGCTGTGCGTGCACCGCACGCCGCAGCACATCTACGCGCAGATCATCGCCCCAGAGGGCAATCGCGTCGTGGTCAGCGCGTCCACGCTCTCGAAAGAATTGCGCGGGTCGCTCGAGAGCACCGGCAACATCGCCGCCGCGGCGGCCGTGGGCAAAGAGATCGCCGAGCGCGCGAAGAAGGCCGGAATCGAGAAGGTCGCCTTCGATCGCTCCGGGTTCAAGTATCACGGCCGCGTGAAGGCGCTCGCCGAGGCGGCGCGCGAAGCGGGGCTCAAGGTTTAAGCGAGCTTAGAACATGGCAAACGCTGATGAGTTTCAAGAAAAGCTGGTCGCGGTGAACCGCGTTGCGAAGGTCGTCAAGGGCGGCCGGCAATTCGGGTTCACGGCGCTGACCGTCGTCGGCGACGGCAACGGCCGCGTCGGCTACGGCTACGGCAAGGCGCGCGAGCTGCCGCTCGCGATCCAGAAGGCGATGCAAGCGGCACGCAAGCGCCTGACGACGGTGAGCCTGAAGAAGGACACGCTCCAATACGAGCTGCGCGGCAGCCACGGCGCCACGCGCGTCTTCATGCAGCCGGCGTCGGACGGCACGGGCGTCATCGCCGGCGGCGCAATGCGCGCCGTGCTGGAGTGCGCCGGCGTGCGGAACGTGCTCGCGAAGAGCTACGGCTCGCGCAATCCGATCAATGTCGTGCGCGCGACGATGAACGCGCTCTCGAAGATGCGCTCGCCGGCCGAAATCGCCGCGAAGCGCGGGAAGACCGTCGAAGAGCTCTTCGGCTAAAGGGTGCAATCGTGGCGAAAGCGAAAGCCAAAGAGCCAGGAGGCAAGACCATCCGGCTCACGCTCTTGAAGAGCCGGTTCGGGCGCACGCCGGGGCACGCGCAGTGCGCGAGCGGCTTGGGGCTCAGGAAGCGGCACCAGAGCGTCGAGGTGGCCGACACGCCGGAAAACCGCGGCATGATCGACAAGATTCGCTACATGCTGCGCATCGAGGAGGCTTGAGATGCGCTTGAACGACCTCCACCCTGCGAAGGGCAGCAAGTTCGCTCACAAGCGGCGCGGCCGCGGTGCGGGCTCAGGGCTGGGCAAGACGGGCGGCCGCGGCGTCAAAGGCCAGCGCGCCCGCGCGGGCGGCTATCACAAGGTGGGCTTCGAAGGCGGCCAGATGCCGCTGCAGCGCCGCCTGCCGAAGATCGGGTTCGTCTCGCCGACGCGCGACGACAAGGCGGAGCTGCGCGTGCACGAGCTCGCGCGGTTCGCGGGGCAGACGGCCGACATGGCTGCCGTGAAGGCGGCACACCTCGTGCCGAAGCGCGCGGTCACCGTGAAGGTGATTGCGTCCGGCACGCTGGATAAACCCGTGACCGTCAGCGGTCTCAAGGTTACGGCCGGCGCGCGCAAGATCATCGAAGCCGCGGGCGGCAAGGTACTGGAGTAGGCTGCGAGATGGCGAAGGCAGGCACGGTCAATCCGGCTACGCTGCTCGGCGACGCGACGCGTTCCGCCGATCTCCGCCATCGCCTCCTATTCTTGCTCGGCGCGCTCGTCGTGTACCGCATGGGCACGTTCGTGCCGGTGCCCGGCATCGACCTCGTGCAGTTCCAACAGCTCTTCCAGCAGCAGTCCGGCACGATCCTTTCGATGTTCAACATGTTCTCGGGCGGTGCGCTCGAGCGCCTGTCGATTTTCGCGCTCGGCATCATGCCGTACATCTCGGCGTCGATCATTTTGCAGATGGGCACGCACGTGATCCCGACGCTGCAGCAGCTGCGCAAGGAAGGCGAGTCGGGCCGGCGCAAGATCACGCAGTACACGCGCTACGGCACCGTCGTGCTCGCGGGCTTCCAGTCCATCGCGGCTGCGAGCGCGCTGCAGACGCAGAACGTCGTCTTGAACCCGGGCCCGGCGTTCGTCATGACGGCGGCCATCACGCTCGTGACGGGCACGATGTTCCTGATGTGGCTCGGCGAGCAGATCACCGAGCGCGGCATCGGCAACGGTATCTCGATGATCATCTTGGCGAGCATCCTCGCCGGCCTGCCGTCGGCCGTCGGCGGCACGCTCGAGCTCGTGAGCACGGGCGGCATGAACCAGGCGATGCCGTTCCTGCTTGGCTTCCTCGTGCTCGGCGTCACGGGATTCGTCGTGTTCATGGAGCGCGCCCAGCGGCGCATCGCCGTGAACTACGCCAAGCGGCAGCAGGGCCGGCGCATGTATGCGGGGCAGACGAGCCACTTGCCGTTCAAGATCAACATGTCGGGCGTGATCCCGCCGATCTTCGCGTCGAGCTTGATCCTGTTCCCGGCCACGATCGCGAGCTTGTTCGGCCAGAACAACGCGATTCCGTGGCTGCAGCGCCTGTCGGCGAGCTTGTCGCCGGGGCAGCCGATCTACATCCTGCTGTACGCGGGCCTGATCATCTTCTTCTGCTTCTTCTATACGGCGCTCGTGTTCAACTCGCGCGAGACGGCCGAGAACTTGCGCCGCTCCGGCGCGTTCATCCCGGGTATCCGCCCGGGGCAGCAGACGGCCGACTACATCGACAAGGTGCTGACGCGGCTCACGTTCTGGGGCGCGTTCTACATCACGGCCGTTTGTCTCGTGCCGGAGTTCTTGATTCTCGAGTTCAACGTGCCGTTCTACTTCGGCGGCACGTCGCTGCTGATCATCGTCGTCGTGACGATGGACTTCATGGCGCAGCTTCAGGCTCACATGATGACCCACCAGTACGAAGGGCTACTGAAGAAGGCCAATCTCCGCGGTTACGGGAAGACCGAGAAGTAGACGGCTGGAGCCAGGTATGAAAGTCAGAGCATCGGTTCGCAAGATTTGTAGGAAGTGCAAGATCGTCCGGCGCCGCGGCGTGGTGCGGGTGATCTGCGAAGACCCGCGGCACAAGCAGCGGCAGGGCTAGAGGAACCACACGATGGCACGTATAGCGGGCGTCAATATCCCCACGAACAAGCACGTACGCGTAGCGCTGACGCACATTTTCGGCATCGGGCGCAGCCGCGCGCTCCTCGCCTGCAAAGCCGCTGGGGTCGAGCCGTCCACGGCGGTGAAAGACCTCACCGAACCCGAGATCGCGCGGCTGCGCGACGTTATCGCGAAGTTCCCCGTCGAGGGCGATCTGCGCCGCGAGGTCGCGATGAACATCAAGCGCCTCATGGACCTCGGTTGCTATCGAGGCATCCGGCATCGCCGCGGCTTGCCGCTGCGCGGCCAGCGCACGAGGACGAACGCGCGCACCCGCAAGGGTCCGCGGCGCGGCGTCAAGAAAATCTAGGAGCACGAGCACGAATGGCAGCTACACCGCCCGCCGCAGCAGCTAAGGTTCGCAAGAAGGCGAAACGGCAGATTCTCGACGCCGTTGCGCACGTTCACGCGTCCTTCAACAACACGATCATCAGCATCACGGACCGGCAGGGGAATACGCTCGCGTGGGCCACGGCCGGCAACTGCGGGTTCAAGGGCTCGCGCAAGAGCACGCCGTTCGCGGCTCAGGTCGCGGCCGAGAAGGCCGGCAATGCGGCCAAAGAGTACGGCGTGAAGAACCTCGAGGTTCGCGTCAAAGGCCCGGGCCCGGGACGCGAGTCGGCCGTGCGCGCGCTGAATGCGGTCGGGTTCCGAATCACCGAGATCGAAGACGTCACTCCGATTCCTCACAACGGCTGTCGTCCGCCGAAGAAGCGGCGAGTCTAAGCGGAAGAAACCATGGCGAGATACAGAGGCCCCACTTGCAAGCTTGCGCGCCGTGAAGGCACTGACCTGTTCTTGAAGAGCGGGTTGAAGCCGCTCGAGTCGAAGTGCAAGCTCGAAGTACCCCCGGGCGGCGCCGGCCAGCGGCGTCAGCGTTTGTCCGACTACGGCGTTCAGCTGCGCGAGAAGCAGAAGCTGCGCCGCATGTACGGGGTGCTCGAGCGGCAGTTCCGCAACTATTACAAGAAGGCCACGAAGGTCAAAGGCTCGACGGGCGAGAACCTGCTTCGCATGCTCGAAGCGCGGCTCGACAACGTCGTGTACCGCATGGGCTTCGCGGCCACGCGCGCCGAGGCGCGCCAGCTCGTGAGCCACCGCGGCATCAAGGTCAACGAGCAGATCGTGAACATTCCGTCGTATCAGCTCAAAGCCGGCGACAAGATCTCCGTCCGCGACCGTGCCAAGGAACAGCTCCGCATCAAGTCCGCGCTATCGATCGCGGGCCAGGTGGGGTTCCCCGAGTGGGTCGAGGTCGACGACAAGAACATGCAGGGCACGCTGAAGAACTTGCCTGAGCGAGACGAGATTCTCCCGGACATCAACGAGAACCTGGTCGTCGAGCTCTACTCGAAGTAACGCGAGGAAACCTTTTCATGTCATCAGCAACGGAATTCTTGAAGCCCCGGGCCGTCAAGGTACAGCCTTTGGGCACCAACCGCGCGCGTGTGACTGTGGAGCCGTTCGAGCGCGGGTTCGGCCATACGCTCGGCAATGCGCTGCGGCGCGTGCTGCTCTCCTCGATGCCCGGCGCGGCGATCGTGGAGGCCGAGATCGAGGGTGTGCTGCACGAGTACACGAGCATCGAGGGCGTGCAGGAAGACGTCGTCGACATCCTGCTCAACCTGAAGGCGATCGCGATCAAGATGCACTCGCGCGAAGAGGCCGAGCTCCAGCTCGCGAAGAAGGGCCCGGGCCCCGTTCGCGCCGGCGATATCGTCGTCGATCACGACATCGAGATCGTGAATCCCGACCTCGTCATCGCCAACCTCACGAAGGAAGGCGAGCTGCGCGCGTTCCTGAAGGTCGCTCGCGGCCGCGGCTACCGCCCGGCTACGCAGATCGCTCAGTTCGAAGAGCAGACGCGCCCGATCGGTCGGCTCCAGCTCGATGCGTCGTTCAGCCCGATCCGCCGCGTCACGTACACGGTGGAGCGCGCGCGCGTCGAGCAGCGCACGGACTTGGACAAGCTCATCGTCGACATCGAGACGAACGGCACGATCGACGCCGAAGAGGCTATTCGCCGCGCCGGCTTGATCTTGAAGAACCAGCTCGACGTGTTCGTCGATCTGCAGGGCGAGGAGGAGGCCGGCTTCGGCCGCGCCGAGACGCAAGTGGATCCGATCCTGCTGCGCCCCGTCGACGAGCTCGAGCTCACGGTGCGCTCGGCGAACTGCTTGAAGGCCGAGAACATCAACTACATCGGCGACCTCGTGCAGCGCACGGAAGTCGAGCTTCTTCGTACGCCGAATCTCGGCAAGAAGTCGCTCACCGAGATCAAGGAAGTGCTCGAGCAGCACGGCCTGGCGCTCGGCATGAGGCTCGACAACTGGCCGCCCCCGGGGCTGCGCAGCGAGGAGCCGCCGGCGCCGACGTCGTCGCTCGGCAGCTTCTGATTTGACCGGAGTTTCGTTCGATGCGACACAAGAACTCGGGCCGTAGGCTCGGCCGCAAGTCCCCGCACCGCCGGGCGATGTACCGCAACCTCGCGGCATCGCTGCTCGTGCATGAGACCGTCCGCACCACGTTGCCGAAGGCCAAGGAGTTGCGCCGCGTCGTTGAGCCGCTGATCACGCTCGCGAAGGAAGACAGCGTGAGCCATCGCCGGCTCGCGTTCGACCGTCTGCGCGACGACCAGGCCGTCGGGCACCTGTTCAAGGAGCTCGGGCCGCGCTTCAAGAGCCGGCCGGGCGGGTATCTGCGCATCCTGAAGATGGGCTTTCGCGCCGGCGATTCGGCGCCGATGGCGATCGTGCAGCTGCTCGATCAGCCCGAGAGGACGCCCGAGAAGAAAGAGCCGCGCACGACGGCGTAGCCTTTCCGCGCACGCCGCGAACCTGGAGCGCTACGGCGGCCCTCGATGAGC
The DNA here is from genome assembly GCA_037445815.1 of Rhodospirillaceae bacterium. Classification (GTDB taxonomy): domain Bacteria; phylum Pseudomonadota; class Gammaproteobacteria; order Steroidobacterales; family Rariloculaceae; genus FEN-1219. The sequence goes on along the minus strand of JBBIJV010000004.1, from coordinate 25,711 downwards.
TCGCGCTCGGGACGATGAGCTATTGCCGGCGGCGCGCGCGCCAGCGCTGCCGCGGGCGCCGCAACGTAATGGTCTGCCACGGCACGCGCACGGCGCGCGCGAGGCGCTCGATCGGCAGCGGCTTGTAGACGGCGGCGTCCTCCGGCGACAGAACGCCGGGGTCGGCGGCGGGATCGATGCGCCGGCCGTACTTGAGCTTGACCCAAGCATTGACGTCCATCTGCGCGAGCGGCGCGAACACGCAGCGGTTGAACGGCTCGCTCGTCGCGCTGCGCCGCACGGCGATGCCGAAGTCGATCAGGTAGGGTTGCTCGCCGGGCCCCACGATGACGTTGTCCTTGCGCTTGAGATCGCCGTGCGCGACGCCGGCCGCATGCATGGCGCGAATCGTCGCGAGCAGCTTCGCGAAGAACGCGTCGCGGTCCGCGATTCGCGCCTCATGCTCGCGCAGCGACGGTCCCGCGACGAACTCGAGCGCGAGGCCGCCGTTGCCGACGAGCCCGAAAGACCGGGGAATTCCGGCGATGCCGTCGAGGCGCTCGTAGATGGCGTGCTCGCGTTTCAGCAGCGCGCGCCACAGCGGCGCGAGTGGCCCGCCGTGCGGCGTCTTGACGACGACGTCGCCTGTCGAGGTGCGATACAGGTGAACGGAAGCCTGGTAGCCGCTGCCGAGCGCGCGGCCCTGGTGGCGCTCGATGGCCGCCTCGAGCTCGGCCGTCAACGCGCTCGTGGCGCTCGCGCCGGTCACGTCAAGCGAACGCCTTCCACGCCACCCAGGCCGCGCAAATGAACGAGAACGCGAGGAGCACGAGCTCGCCGTTGCGCTTGCTGCTCACCGCGAGCGACCAGCGCCGGTCGCCGGCACCCTCCGGCGGCACGCTGCCGAAACGCGGCAGGAGCGCCGGCGTGCGCGCCGCCCACTGTTCCCACGCCGCGCCGAAAATGCGGTGCAGCTTGCGGTCCTCGTACTCGATCGCCGTCGGGTAGTAGAACCAGAAGAATGCCAGCGCGAGCGGAATGCCCCACCACCGCGAGCCGGCCAGCGCGAAGCCGACGACCAGCAAGATGTTGCCCGTGTAGAGCGGATGGCGCACGAAGCGGTACGGCCCGTCGGTTGCGAGCTCCTGATTCTTGACGATGAACCCGCTCGCATAGAGCCGCACGAGCGCGCCGGCCACGGCGATCGGCAATCCGACGGCCGCGAGCGCGGGGTTCGGCGCGGCCGTGGCGGCGTAGAGCACGATCAGCACCACGGCGAGCACCTGCCGCGCGACCTCGTGATAGCGCAGCTCGCGAATGACGTGGGCGACGCCCGAGAGCGGCGGCAAATCGGCGGTGCGGTGCGACATCGGCAATCAATCCCCAACGAGCGCGAAAAAAGTCAGCGGCGCGTCGCGGCCGCGGCGAACGCATCGCGCGTCAAATTACGGTGGCCATCGGCCGTCACTTCCACGTTGTCCTCGACGCGAATGCCGCCGAATGGCAACAGCCGCTCGATGGCCGCGCGATTGACCCTCGCTTCGTGGTTCGCGAGCAGCGCGCGCAGCAGCGACGGGATGAAATAGAGCCCGGGCTCTATCGTGACCACGAAGCCAGGCTGCAGCGTGCGGGTGAGCCTCAGGTGCGGGTCCTGCGCAGGAGGCTCGCGCTTCTTCCCCGTCGTGTCGGCGAGGCGGCCGCCGGCGTCATGCACCTGAAGCCCGAGCAAGTGCCCGAGCCCGTGCGGCAAGAATGCGCGCGTGATGCCGGTGGCCACGGCTTCGTCGGCGCTGCAGGTTACGATCTCGTGCTCGCGCAGCAGTTGCGCGAGCTGGCGGTGCGTGAACGCGTGCAGCACGACGAAGTCGACCCCGGGCTTCACCTCGTCGCAGATGCGCTGCTGAAGCGCGTCCATCGACGCAATGAGCGACGCGAAGTCGTCGGTGCCGGACGCCGAGTACGTGCGCGTGATGTCGGCGGCGTAGCCGCTGAATTCGGCGCCGGCATCGATCAGCAACGAGCGGCGGAGCGTGGGCGGCTCGCCGCGCAAGCGCTGGTAGTGCAGCGTTGCCGCGTGCTCGTTCAAGGCGATGATGTTCGGGTACGGCAGGTCCGTCTCGCGTTGCCGGCTCGCCTCGAGATACGTCTGGTGCAGATCGAGCTCGCTCGCGCCGCCTTCGAACGCCGCGGCCACGGCGAGATGGCCGCGTACGGCCATCGCTTGAGCTCCGCGCATGCAGAGCAGTTCGTATGTCGTCTTCACGGCGCGCGTGAAGTCGAGGTGGCTCAAAAAACGCGGGTCGTTGATCGCGGGCTGCGCGGCCGCGCCGCTGCGGGCGAGCCGCTCGGCCGCCGACCCGACGGCCACCCAGCGCGCGCCGGCGCCCGACAGCTTGCGGGCCTCGGCGTCGCTCTTCGCGATGCGGATGTCGAAGTGCTGCGTCCAGTACCCTTCGGGGTCGCTCGGCGGCTCGTGCCAGTAGTCGTCGACCTGTTTGTAGACGAGCATCGGGCGCTGGCCGGGCACGAGCCGAAGGAACGAGCCCGGCGCCTGCGTGAGCGGCACCCACTGCTTGAAGTACGGCTCGACGCGGAACGGGTACGTCTGGTCGTCGCGGAAGACCGTGCGTTCCTCGCCCGCGAAGATCACGGCGCCGTCGAACCCCGTCGCACGCAGCGCCTCGTCGAGCCGCTGGTCGAGGATCGCAAGGTGCGCGCCGTACTCGCTGGCGAGGCGGACCGCGAGGTCTTCGCGGGACACGAATGGAGCGTCCGCTCTCGAGGGACTAATGGTAAGGGTGCTGCTCATCGGTCAACGCGCCATCATAGACGGCGCGCCGCCGCTTGCCCAACGCCGGGGTGGTCGGGTCGAGCGTCGGCGCTCGGCGCGCTCGTGCCTCGCTTCCCCGGGGGGGCACTGCGGGGGCGACGGCCGCCCGTGGCGGGCGCCTTCCGCTACGCGCTGGAAGCCGGCGGTGGCGCTTGACCCTCGTCGGTGCGGCAACGAGACTGCCGCTTCGCGTCGATTCCGGAGGAGCGCCGCCCGTGAGCCAAGTCGAGTCGCTGCTGAGCCATTACGAGTCAGGACGTCTGAGTCGGCGTGAGCTCGTTGCGCTGCTGACGGCGGCCGTCGTCGTGCCCAAGACGGCTGCGGCGCAGCCCGTGCTCGAGGCGGCGACGTTGAATCACGCGAGCCTCATCGTCAGCGACCTCGAGCGGTCCGTGTCGTTTTACCAGCGGACGTTCGGGCTCGCGGTGAAGAGCACGCAGCAGGGTGGGGTGAATCTGGCTATCGGCGAAGCGTTCCTCGGCGTCTACCAGGGCGGGGCGAATGCGACGCCGCACATCAACCACATTTGCTTCGGGCTGCGCGGGTTCGATCCGGCCGCGACCGTCGCGGCGCTCGAGGCGCGCGGGTTGCCGGCGGAATCGCGCACGCGCGACGGCGTCACGCAGGTTTATACGGCCGACCCCGACAACCTTCGGGTGCAGCTTCAGGACGTGAGCTTCTGCGGCGGCGTCGGGCCGCTCGGCAACGAGTGCAGGGCTTGATGCGACGCAACGGACGGTAGCCATGGAAGTCGTCTTGACGGGCATCAAGCCCACCGGCCAGCCCGGGATGCTGCACATCGGCAACTACGTCGGCGCGATGAAGCCGGCCGTGGCCGCGAGCAGGAACCCCGACGTCCACTCGTACTTCTTCCTGGCCGACTACCATGCGATCGGCGGCGATGCCGACGCGATGGCGCGCTCGACGCTCGAGATCGCCGCGAGCTGGCTCGCCGTCGGGCTGGATCCGAGCCGAGTGCTGCTGTACCGTCAGTCCGACGTGGCGGAGATCCTCGAGCTCACGTGGATCCTGCACTGCATGACGGCGAAAGGCCTCATGAACCGCGCGCACGCGTACAAAGCCGCCGTCGCGGAGAACGAGGCGACGCCCGGCCGGGATCCCGACCAGGGCATCATGATGAACCTCTACTCGTACCCGATCCTGATGGCGGCCGACATCCTGATGTTCAAGGCGAACAAGGTGCCGGTCGGCAAGGATCAGAAGCAGCACGTCGAGATGGCGCGCGACATCGCGCAGCGCTTCAACCACCACTTCGGCGATACGTTCGTGCTGCCCGAGGCCGTCATCGGCGAGAACATCGCGACGCTGCCGGGCCTCGACGGCCGCAAGATGTCGAAGAGCTACGGCAACGTGATTCCGCTCTTCTCCGGCGAGAAGGAGCTCCGCAAGCTCGTCATGAAGATCAAGACGAGCTCGCTCGAGCCGGGCCAGCCGAAGGATCCGAACGACAGCGCGCTCTACGAGATCTACCGCGCCTTCGCGACCGACGAAGAAGCGGCCGCCGTGCGCGAGCGCTACGCACGAGGCATCGGCTGGGGCGACATGAAGCAGGTGTTGTTCGAGCGCATCAACCGCGAGATCGCTCCCGCGCGCGCCGAGTACGAGCGGCTCGTGGCGAACCCGCGCGAAGTCGAAGAGATCCTGCGCGCCGGCGCCGAGAAGGCGCGCAAGGTGAGCCGGCCGTTCCTCGCCGAGATTCGCGACAAGGTCGGGATTCGCCCGCTCGCTCGCTGACGGCGTCGGGGCGGGGTGTTGGCCGCTCTCGCGCGTGGTATCGTCGCTGCGGTCAATCGGCCGGCGCTCGAACGGAAAAAGGGGGCGTCATGAACGGTATTCGCTGGATCCGCTGGATCGCGACGGCTTCGAGCCTACTCGCACTTTGCACGTTTGAAACCGTCCACGGGCAACAGGCGCCGCCGCCGCTGCCGGACGGCTACATGCGCGCGCCGCCGGCGCCGAAAGGGCTCGCGCCGCAGATGCGCGTCACCGAGACGCAAGGCGCCGCGCACGTCTTCGAGGCGATCTTCAGCCCCGGCGACGAGATCCTGTCGGGGCTCACGGACCTTGCGCGCGAGCGCGGCATCGCGTCGGGCTACGTGACGGGGCTCGGCGGCCTCTCGCGCGCTTTGCTCGGCTTCGGCGACCCCGAGCTCGGCGCGTTCGCTAGGATCGAGGTCGACGAAAAGTGCGAGCTCGTTTCGCTCATCGGCCACATCGAGATGCGCGACGGGGAGCCGTACGTGCACTTGCACGCGATCGTCGCGCTGAAGGACGGCAGCACGAAGGCGGGGCACGTGTTCGAGCTGCCCGTGGCGCCGATCGCGGAGATCTCCGTCGTCGCCACGTCGTTGGCGGGAGGTGGGCATTGAGTCGCTCCATGCCGTCGAGGCGTTCGACGTTGGTGGCCGTCGTCGCCGCCGCCGCGACGGCGAGCGCGTGGGCGCAAAGCGCCGATCGCGCTGCGGACGAAGCCGCGATTCGTGCCGTCATTCAAGCGTTTCTCGATACGCGCGAGCGCAACGACGCGGCCGCGCTCGCGGCCTTGCTGACGCTTGACGTCGACCAACGCCAGACCTCGGGCAACCTGCGCAGCGGTCGCGACGCCGTCGTCTCGGGCTCGCTCGCGACGCAGCAGAGCACTGGCGGCCGGCGCACGATCACGGTCGATTCGATCCGCTTCATCGGGCCCGACGTCGCGCTCGCGGACGGCCGCTACGACAGCGTCGGGCGGGCGGACGGCACGGATCGCCACATGCTGACCGCGATGGTCCTGCGCCGCGAGGGCGGCGCGTGGAGGATCGCGGCGATCCGCAACATGTTGCCGATGCCCCCCGAGCGCTGACGGCGCTCGGGGGCCGGGCCGACGGATCTCCGCGCCCGCTGCGCGAAGCGCGTCGCGAGCCCCCCTTGACGGCCGTCTGTTCCGTTAGTATCGTTTGTTTCTGAAACAACGGAAATAACTGATATGCACCTGACACCTGTCATGACGCGCTTCATCCTGCACTGGGGCGAAATGGGCTCCCGGTGGGGCGTCAACCGCACGGTGGCCCAGGTGCATGCGCTGCTCTATCTGGCGCCCGCGCCGCTGCCGGCCGACGAGATCGCCGAGACCTTGAACGTGGCTCGCTCGAACGTCAGCACCAGCCTCAAGGAGCTGCAGAGCTGGGGGCTCGTCAGCGTGTCGCACGTCATGAGCGACCGCCGCGATCACTTCACGACGCGTTCGGACCCTTGGTACATGCTCGTCACGATCATGGAGCAGCGAAAGCGGCGCGAGCTGCAGCCGACGTTGGACTTTCTGCGCGAGTGCGCGCGCGAGCTCGAGACCGACCGGGAGACGCCGCGCGAGGTCAAGCTGCGGATCGAGAACATGGCGGACTTTCTCACCACCGTCACCATGTGGTTCGACCAGATGCTGACGCTGCCGAAAGCGACGGTCATGACGCTGATGAAGCTCGGTGCCAAGATCGCAAACTTCGTCCCGCGAGGAGCGGCGAACGAGCCCTGAGGAGTTTTTTTGTTCGTGCGTTTCTGAGTTGACAGAAATATCTGTATACAAGAGCAAAAGGAGCGTCGTCATGATCATCGAAACCACCTACTTCCTGTACCTCGCCATCAGCACCGCGCTGACCGTTTGGGTTGCGCGCACGCTCAGCAAGAACGGCCGCGTGTTTCTCGTGAACAGCTTCGCGAGCGACGAGCGGCTCGCGGACTCCGTCAACCACCTGCTCGTCGTCGGCTTCTACCTGATCAACATGGGCTACGTGACGCTCGCGCTGAAGCTCGGCGAGAAGCCCGTGTCGGCGCCGCAAGCGATCGAGTTCTTGAGCACCAAGGTCGGCCTGGTGCTGCTCGTGCTCGGCGCGATGCACTTTTTCAACGTGTTCGTCATCGCAAAGTGGGGCAAGCGCGCCGCGGACGCGATCCGCGCCTAACGCCGGGAGAGTGTCGTGGACCGATCGCTGATCGATCGCTGGACGGACACGGGAGCGTTTCGTCTCGCGCTCTTCTTCTCGGGCCTCATCGCGCTGCCCGTGTTGCTGCTCGGTTCGATGACGGCGGTGACCCTGCTCGCGGCCGCCGTCGCGAGACAGCGGGCCGAGCTCGAGGGTGCCGCCATCGTGTTCCTGTCCGTCGGCGGTGTGTTGGGCTTCCTCGGCTACCTGCGCGCTCATCGGGACGCGAGGGACCCGAGCGAGCGCGACATGACGACGACGCTCGTGTGTCTCGCGATCGGCGTGGCGACCGCGCTGTTCGTGGCGGGCTTCGTCGCGGCGGAGGCCATCGAGAGCTGGCTCGCGCCGTGGGGCTCCGGCCGCTGGTTCGCGTTCGGGGCGCCGTTCGTCGCCGCCCACGTCGTGTGGGCGGTTGCGGGCGTCGGCTGGATGCAGCGCCTGGCGCGCCGCTACGCCGAGGACACGGATCGCAGCTTCGATTCCATGCCCGTCGTCTTCCTCGCCGTGGCGATCGCGCTCGCTACGGCAGCCGTCCTCGTCATGACCGCGTTGTAAGTCGCGCTCTCAGGGCCGGCGTCAGGCGGCTTCTTGCTCGGAGTCGACGCTCGTGACGGTTTGCACCCACGCGGAAACGGACACGGCCGCGGCCGCGATCGTCGCGGCCGTCGGCCGCCATTCGAGCAACGAGAGCTCGCCGTTGTGCTTCTCGACGAGCGCCGTGCAGCTCTCGACCCAATCGCCGTCGTTGCAATAGAGCAGGCCGTCCACCTCGGCGCGAGCGGCGCGGTGGATGTGGCCGCAGACGACGCCGTCGACGCCCATCTCGCGCGCTGCGGCGAGCGTCGCGTTGCGATAACGATCGACGTAGCCCTGTGCGCCGGGGAAACGCGCTTTGAGGTGCTGCGCCAGCGACCAGTACGGCCGGTCGAAAACGTCGTGCAGCCAGTGCACGAAGCGATTCAACGTGAGCAAACGCCGGCACGCGAAGCCGCCGAGCCAAACGCCGAGCGATGGCCGGCGCACCGCGGCGTCGAACTGATCGCCGTGCGTGACGAGCAAGCGGCGCCCGTCTCTCGTGGTGTGGATGGCGTGGTTCGCGATTTCGATGTTGCCGAGTTTCAAGCCCGCGAGCGCCCGCAGGTCGTGATCGTGATTGCCGGGCACATAGACGATGCGGGTGCCCTGGCGGCCCTTCTCGAGCAGCAGCTGCAAGACCTCGGTGTGGCTCACAGGCCAGTAGAAGCTCTTGCGCAGGTTTTCGATGTCGACGATGTCGCCGACGAGGTAGAGAACGTCACAACGGGTGTGGCGCAGGAAATCGATGAGCAGCTTGACGCGGCATTCGCGCGAGCCGAGATGGATATCGGACAACCAGACGGTGCGGAGCGAGTGATGACGCGAGGATGCTGGCAACGGTCTCTCCTCCTTGAGAGGGCGCAGAGTCTACGATTTCGAGCCGGTTGACGTCGACCTGGATCGCAAAAAAAGCGGCCGGCGGAGTCGCGGCGCGGCTTCTGTGAGATCGGTCGCCTCGATCGAAGGCGCGCAGGGTAATCCGTCCCGTCCTCGTTTGCGACTGTCGCCGGACGGCGACCGCGCCGTATTAAGATGAGCGCACGTAAAGAGGGGAAACGACATGAAAATGCAGATTGCAGCCGTGCTTTCGGGCGGTTTGGCGCTCTTCGCCGCCGGTCCGCTCGCCGCCCAAGACCTCACCATCACGAACGCCCACATCGTCGTCGGCAACGGCACGGTCATCGACCGGGGCTCGATCGTCGTGCGCGCGGGCAAGATCGAGTCCGTGACGGCCGGTGCGCCGCCGCGCACCGCGGGCCAAGTCATCGACGCCAACGGCATGAGCGCGATGGCGGGCTTCATCGACGCGCACCGCCATATCAACACCGGCCCCGAAGAGAAGGCGCAGATGCTGCGCCAGCTCGAGGCTGGCTATACCACGATCCTCTCGGGCGGCGGCCCCGGCGACGGCAACCTCACGCTGCGCGAGCACATTCGGTCCGGGCAGATTTTGGGCCCGCGAATCATCCCGTCCGAGCGCATTCGCCTGGCGGAGCACACGCCGGAGTCGGCGCGCACGGCCGTGCGCGAGATGAAGGCCAAGGGCATCGACTACACGGGCGAGATAGCGCTGACGCCCGTGCCGGGCCCGTCGCCGCAGGAGCTCGAAGTGCTGCGCGCCGTGCTCGACGAAGGCAAGAAGGTCGGCGTCAACGTGCAGGTCCACGCCGTGAGCTCGCCCGCGATGAACGCGGCCGTCGAGATGGGGATCCCGCTGCTCGTTCACCTGCCGAACAAAGATTGGGTCAGCAAGGCCGACGCCGAGAAGCTCGCGGCGGCCGGCACGAAGATCCTGATGACGATCGGTTTCGGCGCGCCCGTGTTCGGAGTGTTCGCCGACGACAACGCGCCGCGCTTCCGCGACGGCAAGCCGTGGCCCGAGTCGATCGTCGACGGCGTCGGCGGCGGCGTCGAGGCCGGCTACGCGATGGTCAACGCTCGCACGCTGTTCGACGCCGGCGCGATTCTCGGCTACTGCACGGACACCACCTACGACGCGCTCGCGGGCCTCGAGCACGAGCTGAAGTCGATGAACGTGGTGTTCTCGACGAAGGACATGGTTCAGATCATGGGCCCGAACACGGCAGCCTATCTCGGCATGGAGGACCGACTCGGCACGCTCGAGCCCGGCAAGATCGCCGACATCGTCCTGCTCGACGGCGACCCGCTCGAGGGTTACTGGAACTGGCTGAAGACGAAGGTCACGATCACGGAAGGGAAGGTCGTCGTCGACAAGCGTTGAGCCCAAGCCGCCGGCTGCCAGCTCGCGACTGAAGCCAACGCCTCCTCGAGGGCGGCGCCGAGGCGGCGCGTGTGCGATCCCTCCCAATACACACGGTCGCACGCCGTGCAGGTGCGGAACTCGTCGTGGAGGCGCGCGACGGCTGGCGGCACGTGCGCCGCGGCTTCGGCGTACGGCAGCGGGCGCAGCGGCGCGTTGCAGACGAGGCAGCGCGTGAACGGTGCGACGGCGCCGAAGAGATCGAGCCGCGCGACGATTTCCTTGAGCTGCGCGAGGGGCCGCTCGGCGCGAACGTAGCAGCCGTGCGTGATGCACCTCTGCATGAGCAGCGCGCGATCCCGGCTCAAGACGATGCGTCGCTCGGCGGCGGCGAGCGCGGCGACTTCGCGGTCGGCGAAGTCGTTGCGGTACAGCGTGTCGAAACCGAGCGCGCGCAGGTATTTCGCGAGCGCTCCGAGGTGCGCGTCCGCAACGAAGCGCGGGCGGCGCAGCGGCCGGTCGCGCACGCGAAGCAGCGGCGTCACGTCGAACGCTTCGAACTGCGGATAGACGCTGATGCGGTCTCCGCTGCCGACGACGTAGCCGAAGCCCACCGACTCGCCGTTCGCGATGATGAGCTCGACCTCGGTGTGCGGCACGCCGAGCGCCTCGACGGCGTGCTTTACCGTGGCGTTCTGCGCGCTCTCGTACTCGAACGAGCGCCGCCGCAGCGCGGGCGCAAGGAAGTCGTTCAACTCTTCGTAGAAGCGGAACTCGGCGCGGGCCATGCCGCGTATTGTCGCATGGCCCCGCGGATCAACGTTCGGTGCGCAAGAGCACGACGTCTTCGAGCACGCCGAGCTTGCGGCGCAAGTCCGCGCTCATCGGGCTCGGCGCGGCGGCGTCGCGCGGAATCGCCAACGCGCCGTCGAGGGCTTCGCGCTCGACGGCAAACGGCCCAGCGAAACATCCGCAAGAAAGAGGCGCACGAATGACGGTTCCGAGCGGCGTTTCAGTAACGGCCATTGAAGTAATCGCGGGCGCGCTCGAAGGCTTTTGGACCGAGCTTCATTCCAATCCGCCGGCCGATCACGTCGTCGGCGGGCGGGTGAATGCCGCCCCAGATGCGCGATAGGCTGCACTGATCCGAAGCGTCGATGTACTTCGCCCACTGGAGCGTGAGATCGACGCTCGGCCCGTCTTCGAAAACGAGAAACTCGTGTTTCGTCACCCTGAATTCGCTCTTGCCGCCCGGGAAATAGGGGTCGCCCGTGAACAGAGTCAGGAGCTCGGCCGCAGCCCGCGAAAATGTCGAATGGCCCGAGATGTAGCCGGCGAACGGCGGCGTTACAAAAGTGGGGCGCTGATAGGGCCACCACTCCTCCGCCAGAATCCAGCCGACGCCCGCCACGTCGAAGTTCGAATTGCTGATGTACGCCGGACCGCGCCACGCAAAGATCTTGAGCTTCCCGACGTTCCGCGCATCGACGCCCGGTGTCCATGGATCGTCGGCGAGCGGATCGCCGGGTCTCACGCAATCGATTACGCGGCGGCTGCCGTCGCCGGCTGGATCCGTCGCGTCGTCGATGTAATTCAGGCCGTCCGCGTGGTAGGCACAGTGAGGATCTGCCGGATCGCTGCTCTGCCCGCGCTCGGCCATCGCGCGAATCGCCGCCACGGGGCGCACGTAGTCATAGCACCCTTTGATTGACCACGCCGTGATCGCCGCATCGTGCATCGCGCCGCCGAGAGCGAAGTAGAGCTTCACGTCCCATTCGAGCGAACCCAGGACGGGTCCCTTGCCTTCGAAGCGCTTGACGAGCAGCGGATGCTCGCCGATCGCATTGGCGATGGTGAACCAGTGCCCCGGGGGCGTCTCCGAGTCCGGTCCGTCGGCCCAGAATTCCGCGATTGCCCGAGCATAATCGGCGCGCGGCACGAACTGCGGCTCGTACGGCGCGCCCGTCGCGGGGTTCACGTCATAACCCGTACCCGGCGTGCCTCCGCGTAGCCAGTCGTAGAAGTCGTGGTGCTCCTCGAAAGTAGCCGGGTAGCTCCGGATATTTCCGAGAGTGGCCGGCGAGATATCGATGAGCTCGCTGCCATGCCCTCTCGTCGGATCGAGGTGCCCCGACCAAACGGCGACCAGCGAATGAGTCCACTTGAACTCGGCCGACGACGCGCCGTCATGCTGGGGCGGCGGACCCGGGTCGTTGTAAACGGGGAGGTTGAAACCTGGCCGAGTACACGCCGTCGCTTCGGCGGCCGTCAGCGAAAATGGGTGCACGCGCCCCCATTCGGGACCGACGAACGGCGGTGTGCCGTCGACTATGTTGCCCGACTGGTCGATCGACAGAGTCAGCGAAATCTCTTGCCACCGGCTCAGATGCACGATATCGGGATTGCCGGGCTCTTCCGGCTTGATCGGCGGATTCACGGGTGCGTAGACGGTGGGCGCGTAGTCGTTCGCTTCGTTCGCGCCGTCTTGCAGCCCGTAGTCGATGTAGCACTTTGCAATGTGGTTGCCGAGCGCCGCGGGTGAGCCGTGCTCGTACGCGGTGCTGGTGTTTTCCACGTCGTAACCGAGCTCGGCCATCGTGTCGTCGGCGAGCTTCGCGACGAAGTCGGCACCAGGCGCCTCGCGGAAGCGATGCCGGATGATGCGGTACGCAGCGAAGCTGACGGCTTCCTCGCGCGCCCGTTGACGGTCGCGCGGGCGGCTCACGGGCGTGTATTCGCACTCGTAGCCCGCTTGCGTCTTGCCGAGCAGCCACGTCGACGCCGTGTCGTCGTAGGCCGCCCAGGCGTCGTACATTGCGGCGGAGCTGTGCCAGAGATTGCGGGCATGCACGGTGGGGCGTGCATAGTCGTTGCGAATGCCCTCGAGCAGTACCTCGTTCCAGATCCGCGCGACCGACTCGCGACGCTCGTCATTCATCGCATCGCAGCCGGCCGCTGCCATCGGTACGGCCGCGGCCAGCAGCGCCGCGCGGACGCCGCACCAGAACGGCCGTGACAGCGCCTGTCGTCTCATTGCGGCAGGGCCGGATGCCTGATCGAGAGCGTTTCGCCGGCCCGGCTTGCCGCGACGGCTCGTAAGAGCGTCGGCGGCGGCTGCATGGGGCCTGCGCCCGAGGCGATCGCGGGCCATTCCACGCGAACCTCGTCCACGGTCGTCGCCGAACCCAGGCCGAAAATGAGCACCGCCGGGTTCTGCGAGGTGTAGTTGCTGCCGATCATGATCTCGCGCATCTGCTCGGTGCGCCCGACGCGCGCAAAGACGCGGGCGCCGGCCGCCTCGGTATTGGGCGGCAGCCCTTCGAGCTCGACACGCAGGAAGTGCCGACCGGCCGCCGCAGTGCGGTTTTCCAGCAGCCTGGCGGAATTGCCGGCAGCTTCGGTCAGCTCGAGGATGTCCGTGTCGCCGTCGTGATCGAAATCCGCGCAAACGACGCCGCGGCCCGAGGCGCGGCCCGCGAGCCCGAGCGCGGGTGCTTCGTCCTCGTACGCGCCCGTCTCGTCCATCACGAACGCTCGGCTGGAGTCGTCCTGATACCGGTCGCTGGGCGTCAAAAACTGCACGGGATAGCCGTTCGTGTGAAAGATGTCGAGGTCGGCATCGTTGTCGATGTCGAGGAAGCAGGCGGCCCAGCCGAACGAGCCGTCCGCGACGCCGCGGCGCGCGGTGTCATCGACGATCAGACCTGCACCGCCGTCGTTGGAATAGAAGCGATTGCCCCACGGCCTCAGGTTCACGCTGGGGTCGCCGGGGCCCAGAATGCTCGTAACGAACCAGTCGAGGTCGCCGTCGTGGTCGACGTCGCCGAGGGCGGACCCCATTCCGAACTGAGCATCGCGCAGGATCGGATTGTCGAGGCTCCTGAACGTTCCGTCTCCGTTGTTGAGCGCGATCTGCGTGGTGCCGAAGTCGCCCGCAATTGCGATATCCGGCCACAGATCGTCGTCGACGCGCGCGAAGGTGGCCGTGAACGTGAAGTCTCCGATCTGAGCCTGCCCGTGGAAATCGCGAGCGCGCGTGAGCCTCGTCAACGCCGAGATTCCGGTCTCGTCGCTGACGTTCACGTAGCGAATGCCGGACTCGTCGGACTCGTTTCTCCACAAGTGCTCGGTTTGCAGCGGCGGATCGCCGTACAGGTCGTCGAGCGTGCCCCAGTGCGTGAGGAACATGTCGAGGTCGCCGTCGAGGTCATAGTCGCCGAAGCTCGCTGAGATCGTGTGGTCGGCGATCATGTGCTCGATGCCGGGCGACTTGGCCGTCACATCCTCGAACGTGCAGTCACCCCGGTTCTCGTAGATCTTGTTTGGATCGCCGTGAAGGCCCCCCATGAAGAGATCGAGATCGCCGTCGCCGTCCATGTCGGCGAACGCGGGACCGCTGTGGCGATCGTTGTCCATGCCGCCCGGCCGCGTGTTCGCGACGCCGGCTTCGGCCGCTGCGTCCTCGAACTCGAGCCCGTTGCCTTGCTCGGAGAGTTGATTCAAATAGAGGCGGTTCGGGCCTCCGCCCCCGTTCGCGCCGCCGGTGTTGCCGTAGGTCACGAACAGATCGATGTCGCCGTCGCGGTCGCAATCGCCAGCCGCCGCGCCGCCGATCGTCATGTACAAGACTTGGAACGTCAGCAGGCCTCTCAAGTCTCGGCGGATATAGGAAGGCCGCGTGTACCCGACGCGATAGTGGATATTCGAAGCCGCCGTGACGTCCACGAACGGTGTTTCGAGCGCAGGGGGCGGCGCGTAGGCGCCGCCGCTGCGTTCGCAGGCACCGACACAAAGACCCAAAAAAGCCCCGATTACCGGCAGCCCTACTTGCATCGCTTGCCCACCCCCTCAGTGGCGAACCCGTGCCGTGGTGCAGGCAACGGATTCTCTCGATGTCTATAGAGTTCTTGAGTTTTCTCCAACCTACGCGGAAACGCCGGTCGTGTCCAGCCCGTCGCGGGCACGAGAAGACCTCGGCAAGCCGAGTGTCGGAGCGTCGGGGATAACATCGGCCACGATGTCGAATCGCCACTTGCAAGCGTCGCTACGGTACGCCATGCGCTGCACTGCGGCGCCTGCCCTGGGCCGGAACGTGCCGCCGTACAAATGGCGCGTCGGTCCGTTCGTCGATGTCTGGCTCGCGGACTGATTGCGATGCCCGAGCGGCGACTGTCCGCGGGCATCGTTGTCGCGCGCTCGACGTACGACGGCGAGCGCATCCTGCTGCTGCGCGCCTACAAGCACTGGGACCTGCCGAAGGGTGTCGTCGAGCGCGGCGAGGAGCCGCGTGCGGCCGCCGTGCGCGAAACGAAAGAGGAAACGGGCATCGCGGATCTCGCGTTCGATTGGGGCGATGAGTTCGTCGAGACGGAGCCGTACGCGCGCAACAAGGTGGCGCGCTTCTATCTCGCCCGAACACGCACCGAGCGCATCGTGCTCGCCGTGAATCCGCACCTCGGGCGGCCGGAGCACCACGAGTATCGCTGGGTGAATTTGGCCGAGGCTCATGTGCTCGTCCCGCCGCGTCTTCAGCCCGTGATCGAGTGGGCCGCCTGCAAGTTGCTCGGCGCGCGCGCGCCCTGAGTCGACGCTCGAGCTCGAAGCCGTGGCGCGCGCGGGGCTGTTCGGCTCGGCCCGCAGGCCGCTAAGATGCCGGTGCGGCGGCGCGTCAACCGCCGCTCCGGGGGCAGCGATGCGCCAGTCGAGTTGGCTCGCCAAGTCGTTTTCTGCGGTGGTCGGCGCCGTGCTCGGCGCCTGCACGGGCGGGCAAGCACCCGAGCACGACGCCGCCGGCACTGCCGAGGCGCCGCAACGCCCGAACATCCTGTTCATCCTCGCCGACGATCTCGGCTACTCCGACTTGAGTGCGTTCGGCAGCGAGATCCCGACGCCGAACTTGGACGCGCTCGCGCGGGACGGCATGTTGCTGACGGATTTCTACGCCGGCATGACGTGTGCGCCGACGCGCGCGATGCTGATGTCGGGCACGGATCATCACGTGGCCGGCATGGGCGTGCAGGGCCGGCCGACCCGCGAGGACCAGCGCGGCCGGCCCGGCTACGAGGGCTACTTGAGCTTCCGCGTCGCGTCGCTCGCCGACCTCATGACGGACGCCGGCTACAACACGTACATGACCGGGAAGTGGCATCTCGGCGAAGAGCTCGAGCAGGGTCCGCGTGCCCGCGGCTTCAAGCGCTCGTTCGTCTCGCTCGACGGCGCCGCTCACTTGGGCGGCTGGGATTGGCGCGGCCCGCAGCCGGCTCGCTACCGCGACGGCGAAGAGATCGTCAACGTCGGCGACGACTTCTACACGACGCGCTTCTACACCGAGCGCATGATCGAGTACATCGAGGAGGACCGCGGCGACGGCAAGCCGTTCTTCGCGTACCTCGCGTACACGGCGCCGCACTGGCCGCTGCAAGCGCCCGACGAGTCGATCGCGCGCTTCAAGGGCTCGTACGACGACGGTTACGAGGCGATCTATGCGCGCCGCTTCGCGCGCCAGAAGGAGCTCGGCCTCGTCCGCGCCGACCTGGAGCCGATCGACGACGCTCGCTTCAACCCGCGCTGGAGCGAGCTCACGGACGAGGAACGGCGCTTCGAGGCGCGCCGCATGGAGATCTACGCGGCGATGGTCAGCGATCTCGACAAGTACGTTGGGCAGATCGTTGCGTACTTGGAGCGCATCGGCGAGCTCGACAACACGTTCATCATGTTCATGTCGGACAACGGCGCCGAAGCGTCGCGCCGCGATCTCGTGCGGCCGATCAGCGAGCACGTCGGCAAGGAATACGACCACAGCCTCGACAACCTAGGGCGCGCGAACACGTACGTCATGTACGGCCCGAACTGGGCGGCCGTGAGCGGCACGCCGTACTACCGCTTCAAGGCGACGGCGTTCGAAGGCGGCGTGCACGTACCCGCATTTGTGCATTATCCGCGGCTCGTCGCGCGCGGGTCGCGCAGCGACGGCGTCGGCACGGTCATGGATCTCCTGCCGACGTTCCTCGCGCTAGCGAACGCGCGCCATCCGGGCACGACGTACCGCGGCCAGCCGGTCGTGCCGATCAAAGGCGTCTCGCTGTTGCCGATGTTGACGGGCGCCGTCGACGAAGTGCATCCGGCCGACACGATCTTCGGCTTCGAGCTGCTTGGCCAGCGCAGCGTGCGGCAAGGCGATTGGAAGATCGTCTGGGATCAGCGTGTGCCGCCCGAGCAGCGGCGCTGGCAACTGTTCGATCTCGCGGCCGACCCCTTCGAGCAGCACGACCTGAGCGAGAGCAACCCCGAGCGGCTTGCGGCCATGCTCGCGCTCTGGGAGCGTTACGACGATGAAAACGGAGTCATCTACTGATGCGCGGCGCGGCGCTACTGCTTGCGGCAATCGCTGCGGCGGCGAGCGCCGCCGCATGGCGGCTCGGCGATGCCGAGCTCGGCCGCGACACCGATGCCATCGTGAGCGACGCGTGCGGACCTGCCCCGGCGGATTCGCCGTATCCCGGCATGGCGTTCGTTCCGGCGGGCGAGTTCACGATGGGCAGCGACGCCGCGTTCCCGGAGGAGGGACCCGCCTCGCCGCAATCCGTGGAAGGCTTTTGGATCGACCTCACGGAGGTCACGAACGCCGAGTTCGCAGCGTTCGTCGCGGCGACGGGCTACCGTACGCTCGCCGAACGCGGCGTGCGCAGCGCCCCCGAGCCGGACGCGCCGCTGGTCGCGGGCTCCGCCGTGTTCCGGCCGAATCGCGAAGGCGGGCGCGTTCGCGGCCTGGAAAGTTGGTGGGAGCTCGTGCCCGGCGCGAGCTGGCGCGCGCCGGAAGGGCCGGGTTCGACGCTCGACGGCCGCGAGCACCATCCCGTCGTGCACGTCGCGTGGGAAGACGCCGTCGCGTACGCAAAGTGGGCCGGCAAGAGCTTGCCCACGGAAGCGCAATTCGAGTACGCCGCGCGGACGAGCGCGCGCAAGAACGCCGCCGGCAAGTATTCCGCGAACACGTGGCAAGGCGTCTTCCCGTCACGCAATGACGCCGCGGACGGCTATGCAGGCACGGCGCCCGTCGGCTGCTACGAGCCGAACGAGCTGGGCCTCTACGACATGGTCGGCAACGTGTGGGAGTGGACGGCGAGCGCGTACTACCCGCGCCACGATTTCGCGGCGGCCGCCGACTACCCCGACGGCTACGATCCGCTCCAGCCGGACGAGCCCGTCGCGGTGCTCAAGGGCGGCTCGCATCTGTGTGCGCCCGACTACTGCATGCGTTACCGGCCGCAGGCCCGCATCGGCCAAAGCAAAGGCCTCGGCGCCTCGCACATCGGCTTCCGCACCGTCCGCAACCCCTGACAGAGCGCTTGGCGCGCGCACGTGGCGTGCGCCCGAGTGGTGCAGCGCCGCTCGAAGCTGCGATTTGCTCAGGGTCCGAAAGTATTTCGACGCTCGACCCGAAAAAGGACTATAGTGGCCTCGCTTCCCTATCGCTTCTGACGAGCCTGCGGGCATGGTGCCTGCCTACTCCTAGACGGCGAGAACGCTACCTAAGGAGGTAACCATGGGCAGGAAACTCTACGTCGGCAATTTGCCGTATTCCGCTACCGAGCAGTCGTTGCGCGAGGCATTCGCGGCGAGCGGCACGGTGGACTCCGTCAGCTTGATCACGGATCGCGACACCGGCCAGAGCAAAGGCTTCGGCTTCGTCGAGATGAGCACGGACCAGGAGGCGCAGGCGGCAACGCATGCGCTGAACGGCACGATGCTCGACGGCCGGCAGATCAAGGTGAATGAAGCCAAGCCGCGTGAATCCCGCGGCGGTGGCGGCCGCGGCGGCTTCGGCGGTGGCGGCGGCAACCGCGGCGGCTTCGGCGGCGGTGGCGGCGGCTACGGCCGGCGCTACTAAGCAGCTCTAGCGATCGATCCATCAACGCTCGGCGTGCGGCTTCACCGCCGCGCGCCGAGCTTCGTCATGAGGAAGGCAAGCCATGGCAGGTTTCAAGTCGCAGGCGAAACGCAAACGTGAGCTCGCGAAGCTCGACAAGCGGCGCGCCAAGGACGAGAAGCGCGCATTGCGTAGGGCCGAGCGCTCTACTTCCGTGGCCGAGGTGGCCGCTCCGCCGGTGGCGCAAGTGGCGGCCGCGTTGGCCTCGAGCCGTGGATCTCCGGCGCTCGCCGCGGGGCCGGCTCGCAAGCCTCTCACGCTCGCCGAAGCCGTCGAGCGCTGGAAGGCCACCAAAGTCGTCAAAGCAAAGCCCCGCCGATAGTTCCCGTCTATAGCCGTCCTAAGCGTCCTAGGCCGTCATCTCGAGGGCAAGAGCGGCTGGCTGGCGGCGGTGCAATGGAGCGAGCGTCTTTGCAAGACGTTCACGGCGGAAGGCGGCACGGGTGGCGGCAGCGCGCACTGACGCACGGTCGACGAGCGCTCGCCGAGCGGACGCGTCATCGCTTGTGCTCATAGACGATGTCGTAGTACGCGCCGCCGCCCGGATGCTTGGCGATCGTATTTCTTGCGAGCTCGACGAACCCGTGCCGCTCGAGGTACGGCTCGATATCGGCGAGCTGGCAGCAACCGTCGTAGGCAGCGAAGTCGGCAACCTCGACCTTGATGAGCTTGAAGCCATGCAATATCGGTTCGGCGCCCGTGAGGACCAGCAGCTCGGAGCCTTGCGTGTCCATGACGAGCGCGTCGTAGTCCGAGACTGCGACGTTTTCGTCGGCCAACAGCGTCGGCAGCGTCTTGCTGGTCAGCGTAGTGGTCGCCACTTGCCGGACGTCGGGCCAGATGTCCTTGTGCAACGCCAGCGGAAATATCGACGACGATCCGCCGGCGTTGTTCGTGATGTGAAAGGGGTACTGCTGCCCGTCCTTGTCCGTCACGAGACATCGGACGGCCCGCTGATCGGGAAAACCCGCCAAGTTCTTTTGCAGGATCGCGAACAGCTCCGGGATCGGCTCCACCCAAAGCACGCGGAGCTTGTACTGGGCGTAGCGAAAGCGCTCCTGACCCGTGTGTGCGCCGACGTGGATGACGCCTGAAGCGTTGCGAAGAAACCCCTTGATCGGGTTTCGATCGATCACGCCGCGGCGCCGCAGGATTCCCTTCAACGCTGCGAGCATGCGATGCCTGTCTTCATCCGTGGCCTCACTCCCGCCCTGATTCCAGCTCGCGCATCGCACGAAGGCGCACGCTCCGCGTGCCGGCGAACGGAGCCAGGGCCGTGAAATATATCGCGTCGGAGCCGGTACCTCGACAACGACGCGCCGCCGCCGCGGTACATTCCGCGTTCCGGGCGCCGGCGGGCTCCGCTATCATCGCCGCGCTCGATGAAGAGCCATGCGGCGTCCGAGATGTCGGGTCCGAGCTTTGCAGAGTACTTGCGGCGGCGGCGCCATCGGCGAGAGTACCGGCGCACCGTGGCGCAGTTCTACGCCGACGGCGGCGACGCGCGCTTTCGCTTCGACTACGAGTTGGCGTCCGACTCCCTCGTGCTCGATCTCGGCGGCTACGAGGGCCAGTGGGCGAGCGATCTCTATGCGCGGCAGCGCTGCCGCATCGACGTGTTCGAGCCGATCGCTCGCTTTGCCGCGGCGATCGGCGAGCGGTTTCGGCGCAATCCCGACATTCGCGTGTTCGCGCACGCGCTCGGCGGTTCGACGCGACGCGAGACGCTGAGCGTCCGCGGCGCCAGCAGCTCGGCCTACAAGCGCAAGAGCGCAGCCGAGGAAGTGCAGTTCGTCGACGTGGCCCAGTGGTTCGACGAGCAGCGCATCGGAGACGTGCGGCTCATGAAAGTCAACATCGAGGGCGGGGAGTACGAGCTGCTGGAGCGCATGCTCGAGGCCGGGCTCACGCCGCGCGTGGCGGACTTCCAGATCCAGTTCCACAACTTCACGCCCGATGCGGCCGAGCGCATGGCCGCGATCCAACGCGGGCTCGCGGCCACCCACCGCCCCACGTACCAATACCGCTTCGTTTGGGAGAACTGGCGCCGGCTCTGACGCCGGTGCTCTGTAGCTCGGGCGCCCCGCATCCGTGTATCGTGGCCGTGTGACCACCACCCGCTCACGGAGCTTCGCGCGTGCGTTGCTGTTCGCCGGCGTCCTGGCCGCGGCGGCGCCGGTTGCTGCACAGAGGGAGTTCCGCGTCTATCCGAGCTTCGAAGGCGAGTCGGCCGATGCGCCGCTGCCGCCGGACTACGAAGTCCCGGGCGAGCTCGTCGTCGGTCACATGATGTTCCCCGATGCGCGCTTCGGCTTCGGCGGCCAGTGGCGGCACGGCGGGACGGGTTGGACGGACGACTATCCGAAAGGCGACCGCGCGCTGATCGAGATGTTGCGCCGTTTCACGCGCACTAACGTGCGCTCCGTCGAGCAGCCCGTGAATCTCGAGGACGGCGATGACGCGTTCTACTGGCCGTTTCTCGTCTCCGGACTGGCCGGCTCGATGGATCTCACCGACGAGCAAGCGGCGACGCTGCGCGAGCACTTGCTGCGCGGCGGGTTTCTGTTCTGCGACAGCTTCTTCGGCGAGGGCAACTACGCCATCTTCGTCGACAGCATGCGGCGCGTGTTCCCGGATCGGCCGATCATCGATCTGACCGACGACCACCCGATCTTTCACTCCGTATACGATTTGCCCGAGATGACGAAGGTCATCATCCCGCACGTCAGCGAGGCGTTCGGCTACGGGCGTATGAGCCGCGGGCCGCCGCGCTGGCAAGGCATCGAGGACGACGCCGGCCGGCTCATGGTGCTGATCGCCTACAACAACGACGTTCAGGACGCCTGGCAGTGGGCCGACGACCCGCGCTATCCCGGCGAGCTCGTCAACCTCGCATTGCGGCTCGGCGTCAACGTCGCGATGTACGCGCTGACGCACTAGCGATCCCGCGCAGGGGCGCCGCTGTCATCGGGGTTCGGCTTGAGGCCGACCGACGGCGCGCGCAATATCGGGGCACCGGATCGAGCCGGGCAGGCGAGACAGAGACATGTCGCAAGGGCGGGGATGGCTCAAGTGGTTAATGCTCGCGGCGCTGCCGTCGACGACGCTCGCGCAGCAAGGTGCGCCCGGCGGCGAATGGCCTACCTACGGCGGCGACCTCGGCCACACGCGCTACGCGCCGCTCTATCAGATCGACGCCGGCAACTTCAACCGCCTCGAGATCGCCTGGCGCTTCAAGACCGACAGCCTCGGGCCGAACCGCGAGTTCAATTTCCAGTCGACGCCGCTCATGGTCGACGGCGTCGTCTACTCGACGGCCGGCACGCGGCGCGCCGTCGTCGCGCTCGATGCCGGCACGGGCGAGCTGCTCTGGATGCATCGGCTCGACGAAGGTCGGCGCGGCGAGGTCGCGCCGCGCCAGCTCTCGGGCCGCGGCCTCGCTTACTGGGAGAGCGGCGACGACAAGCGAATCGTCTACGTGACGCCGGGCTATCAAATGATCGCGCTCGACGCGCGCACGGGCCAGCGCGTCGCGAGCTTCGGCGTGAACGGCATCGTCGATCTCAAGCAGAACATGGATCAGGACCTCGGTCCGCTGAACGGCGAGATCGGCCTGCACGCAACGCCGATCGTCGCGAAGAACGTGATCATCGTCGGCGCCGCGCATCCGACGGGCGCGAATCCGACGAGCGCGCGCATGACGAAGGGCTACGTGCGCGGTTTCGACGCGCGCACGGGCGAGCGCCTCTGGATCTTCCACACCGTGCCGATGCGCGGCGAGTTCGGCACGGAGAGCTGGCTCCGCGACTCGAACGACTACACGGGCAACACGGGCGTCTGGGCGCAGATCTCCGTCGACCCGGAGCTCGAGACCGTCTACCTGCCCGTCGAGCAGGCGACCGGCGACTACACGGGCATCGACCGCCCCGGCGACAACCTGTTCAGCGAGACGCTGCTCGCCGTGGATCTCAACACGGGCGCGCGCAAGTGGCACTTCCAGCTCGTGCACCATGGCATTTGGGACATGGACATCCCGTGCGCGCCGATCTTGTTCGACACCGTCGTCGACGGCCGCCCCGTGAAGGCCGTCGCGCAGCCGACGAAGCAGGCGTTCCTGTACGTTTTCGATCGGGTGACGGGCCGGCCGCTCTGGCCGATCGAGGAGCGCCCCGTGCCGAAGGGCGACGTGCCCGGCGAGTGGTACTCGCCGACGCAGCCCTTTCCGACGAAGCCGCCCGCGTACGACCGCCAAGGCGTCACCGAAAACGACCTCATCGACTTCACTCCGCAGCTGCGCCGCGAGGCGCTCGAGATCGTCGCGTGGCACAAGATGGGGCCGCTCTTCACGCCGCCCGTCGTGAGCAACATCAACGGCCCGCTCGGCACGCTGATGGCCCCGAGCCAGGACGGCGGCACGAACTGGCAGGGCGGCTCGTTCGACCCCGAGACGGGGATTCTCTACGTGGCGTCGGCGTCGACGGTCGTGAGCAAGGCCGTGGTGCCGCCGTATCCCGGCCAGAGCGAAATGGCGTACATCGAGGGCAACGCCGTCACGGGCCCGCGCACGACGGGCGGCTCGGGCTCGGCTGCAGGCGGCGGCCGCAGCGAGTTCCGGCCGACGGAGCGCCGCCTGCTGACGCCCGACGATCCGTCGCGTGGGCCGCCGAAGCTCGCGCTCTCCGTGCGGGGGCTGCCGCTCTTGAAGCCGCCGTACGGCCGCATCACGGCCATCGACATGAAGCGCGGCGACATCCTCTGGCAGATCGCGCACGGCGAGACGCCCGACGACATCAAGAACCATCCGCTGCTCAAGGACCTCAACATCCCGCGCACGGGGCAGGCGGGCTCGCCGGGCACGCTCGTGACGAAGACGCTGCTGATCGCCGGCGAGCGGCTGAACACGACGACGCCCGAAGGGCTCGGCGCGATGCTGCGCGCTTATGACAAAGCGACGGGCCGCGAGGTCGGCGCGGTCTACATGCCGGCGCCGCAAAGCGGCTCGCCGATGACGTACCTGCACGACGGGGAGCAGTATCTCCTCGTCGCGATCAGCGGCGCGCAGTACGCGGGCGAGCTGCTCGCGTTCAAGTTGCCGCGGCGCTGAAGCGCTCAAGCCGGAGCACGAAGGGGAGGGGCTCATGCGCGTGGCTCTCGCACTCATGGCGGCGTGCGTCCAGGCGCTTGCCGTCGCACAGCAACAGGAAGCCGACGACGAGGGAACGTTCGTTCCCGTCACGCCGATCGAACGCGCAAATCCCAACTACCCGTCGCGGGCCCTGCAATACGGCAACGAAGGCTGGGTTACGCTGAGCTTCATTGTCTCCGAGACCGGCGAGGTGCAAGAAGCGATGATCGAGGATTCGAGCGGCGTCGAAGCATTCGAACTCGCGGCCCTCGAGGCCGTCAGGCGTTGGCGCTATGCGCCCGCCACGGTGAACGGCGAGCCCGTCGCGCATAGCATGCGGGGATCGACGATCACTTTCGCGCTCGAAGGCGTCTTTGCGACCGGGGCCACGCGCCAGTTCGGCGCTGCGTATCGCAAGGTCAGGCAGCTGCTCGATGCGGGGGACTTTGCGGCGGCCGAGCCTCTGCTCGCGGCGATGGAGGTCGGCGGACGGCACAATCTCTACGAAGACGCGTTGTTTTGGGCGCTCAAGTACGCGTATCTCGAAGGCGTCCAATCCACCGACACGGCCGAGAAGATTCGAGCGTTGCAGCTCGCCATGGGATATCAAGCCGAGAGGCATTTGCCCACGAGCATCTTCGTCACCGTGGCGCAGCGGTTGTACGTGCTGCAGGTGCAGGCCCTCGACTTGGCAGCGGCGCGCAAAACGTTCGAGAGCCTGCGCGATTCCGACAACGCCAAGAAGTCCTCCGAGTACTCCCGCGTGAGAGCCGAGCTCACGCCAACGTACGAGCAGATTGCCGATGTCATCGCCGGGCCCGACTTGCTGCCGGTCAAGGGCGAAATCGGCCGCTACGACTATTGGGTTCATCGGCTCATGCGCCGCGCGTTTTCGATGACCGATGTGAACGGCCGCATCGATTCGGTGAGTGTGCGCTGCGAGCGCGGCACCGGGGGTTACGACGTTTATTCCGACGGCGCCGTGTGGCGGGTGCCCGAGACCTGGGGCGAGTGCGGCGTTTATGTCGCGGGCGAGCGCGGAGCGACGTTTACCTTCTTGGAGCATCCGGCCGGCACGCCGGGTACGCAGCTGACGCGGGAGTGAGCGCCTAGGGTAGGCGCGTGCGATCACGTTGCGATCGCGATACAGTGCCTCACGGTAGGGTTCGGCCGGGTGCCGCTAGCCGGCGGCATCGACGAAGAGATTCATTCAGGGGGAATCCATAGGGGGTATCGTATGCTGCGCCGAGTTCTCCTGCTCCTGCTGCTGCCCGCCGTTGCGCTTTTCGGGTGCACGAACGGCGGCGATTCGTCGTCGACCACACAACCTGCGAGCGGGTCCGCCGCCTCTTCGGCCGCGCCGGACGCGAACGCCGTGCTGAACGACGTCGTGGCCGCGCTCGGCGCCGGCAATCTCACGTCGATCACGTACTCGGGCACGGCGTGGCGCATCCGGAACAGCTTCATGCAAACGCCGAACGCGAGCCCGCCATGGCCGTCGCGCGACGAAATCACGAACTATCGGCGCACGATCGACCTCACGGCGCCCGCGTCGCTCGCGACGGGCGACACGTTCGCGCAGAACCTGTTCCTCGAGCCCGCCGTCGCGGGCCGATACACGCAGAACATCCCGGCCGACCGCACGGCGTGGTCGCAACAGCTCGAGATCTGGCTCACGCCGTGGGGCTTCGTGCAGGGCGCGAAGTCGAATGGCGTGACGGCGAGCCGTCAAACCGTCGACGGAACGCAGTACACGGTGTTGTCGTGGCAGTCGCCGGCAACGCAGACGGCGCCGTCGGGGTTGCGCTACACGGTGAACGGCTACATCGGCGCCGACAGTCTGCCCGCGCGCGTCGAGACCTGGGTCGAAGATCCGTTCATGGGCGACTTCCACATCGTGCAGGTCTACAGCGGCTACCGCGATTTCGGCGGCGTGAAGGTGCCCGCCACGATCGAGCAGCAGCGCGGCGGCGGCGGCATCTTCGGCGTCAACGTCACCGCAGCGATGGCGAACCCGGCCGATCTCACAGCGTTGCTCGCCCCGCCGTCGCCGGTCGGCCCGGGCGGCCCGCCC
>JBBIJV010000003.1:0-49453 GCA_037445815.1 Rhodospirillaceae bacterium | reverse complement strand
GCCGAGCGTCGCGAGCAGCACGTCGTGCAGACGCTGCGGCGTCGGCGCTCCGCCGGCTCTGGGGTCGGCCAGCGCCCGGTGCACCGTCAGCGAGTGACGGCCGCCGCCGTAGCCCCAATGGCGAGCCGCGGCCGTCCAGCGCTCGAGGCGGTCGTAATACGTTCCGAGCGCGGCGCCGCGTCCGCTTGCGGCGGCCAGCGGCGGCGGTTCTTCGCCTTCGGCAGCGTCGTCTAGCGGAACTTCCAATCGACGGTGACGCCCGCGTAGCCGTTGCGGCCGGGGCCGGGCTCGAAGAAGCGGCCGCCGAACGCGTTCAACCGGACGTTGGCGGTGTACGCCTCGTCCGTGAGGTTGTGCACGCCGGCGAACGGTGACAGCGTCAGGCCGCCGAGCTCGATGTCGTAGCCGAAGCGCAAGTTGACGAGCGTGTAGTCTTCCACGGCGCCCGCCGCAGTGTTGGCGTTATCGGCGAACTGCTCGCCCGTGTAGAGCGCGTCGCCCGCGACGAACCACCCGCGCGGCGCCGTGTACGCAATCTCGCCATACAGCACGTTCTCCGCGGTGCCCGGAATCACGTTGCCGTCGAAGCTCGTGCCGCTCGAGTCCACGAAATTGTCGAACTTGAAGTCGGAGTACGCGTAGCTCACGGTCGTGCGCAGCCGGTCCGTCGGCTTTCCGACCCACGAGAACTCCACGCCCTCGCGCGAGGATTTCGCGGCGTTCTGGTAGTAGTTGCGGCCCGAAACGACGGTGCCGCCCGGCGCCGTGAACACCGGGAAGGGAATCAGCTCGTCGTCGACGTCGATCGTGAACAGAGCCATTTCGTAGCGGTGCTTTGCGCCGATCGTGCCGCGCAGGCCGACCTCGAAGTTCTCCGCAAACTGCGGCTTCAAGTTCGGGTTGAACCCGCCTTGCGTCAGGAACGGCTGGTTCAGCTCCGTGGTGGTCGGTGTCTCGAACGCGCTCGAATACGTCGAATAAAAGCTCAGAGCGTCGGTAATGTCGACGACGACGCCGGCCATCGGGCTCGTGTCGTCGAAGTCGAGCACCCCGGAGTCGTTGCCGTCGGCGAGGAAGTGATCCGTGACGTCGAACTCCACGGTGTCGAAGCGCAGCCCCAGCGTGAGCAGCACGCGCTCGGACACGCTGAGCTCGTTCTGGATGAAGAGGCCCTGGCTCGTCACGTGCTCGTTCTGGTCGAACGTCAACGCGCCGATCGCGTCGTTATTGAAGCGCCGCCGATCGTCGTCTTGATCGTCGAAGTCGACGCCGACGATGAACCTGTTCGGCCGGTCGAGCCAGAAACCGTCGTAGCTATAGTTGAATCCGCCGCCGACGAAACGCCGATCGAGGTCGACGACGCCGCCGGCCAGAACGGGCAGCGAATTGGCGAAGTCGCGCCAGACGTAGTAGTTGCGCGCCTGGATCGAGCCGCGCTCGCCGACCGGCATCGAGTAGACGAAGCCGACGCGCGATTGCTCGAGCGCCTCGCCGGCGTTGAACGTGACGTTCGCCGGCCAGGCCGCGCGCGGATTGGCGAGCGCCATCGCGCGCGTTACACCGCCGGCGTCGTCGGACACCGGCTGGTCCGTGAAGCTCACGACGCTCAGGAGGCTGCGATCGTTGCCGAGATCGACGTCGAAGCGCCCCGTCAGGAGCTCGTTCTCGTAGGCACTCTGCTGGCGGAAGCCTTCGAGCTCTTGGTCGGAGTAGCTGACGAGATAGTCGAGACGATCGGTTCGGCCGCCCGTCTTGAACTGCGCTTTCCGGTAGCCGTATTTGCCGCCCGAGACGCGCATCTGCGCATAGGGCTCGGCACTGCCGCCTTGCGTCGTCAAGCTGATGACGCCGCCCGAGGCGTTGCCGTACATCGACGAGCTCGGACCGCGAATGACCTCGATCTGGCTCGTGGCGCCCAAGTCGATGCTGTCGACGGAGCCCTGGCCGTCCGGCAATGTCTCGGGGATCCCGTCGACGAGCACTTTGATCCCGCGGATGCCGAACTGCGCGCGCGACCCGAAGCCGCGGATCGAGACGCGCAGGTCTTGCGCGAAGTTGTAGCGGTTCTGCATGAAGAGCCCCGGTACGCGGCCGAGGGCCTCGTCGAGCGCGAGTTGTTGCCGCGCTCCCTGTATGTCGTCCTCCATGACGACGCTGATCGCGGCCGGTACACGGTCGAGTGTGCGCTCGAGCATCGTGGCGGTCACGACGATCTCTTCGAGCACTCCATTCGCAGGCTGCGCCTGCGCGAACGCAGTTGTGCCAAGACCTAAGGTCGGGGCCGCGCAACAAGCGAGGCAAACGGGCCGGCGAAATCGGTGCATGGGGGGGTTCCGTGGATTTTCGAGGCGTGGTTGGCCCGCTATCATGGCCCAGCGGGGGTAACGGCTTCAACGGCGGCGCGGCGCCGACGCGCCGTCGCGGCAGCGCTACAGGCGTGAATTGGCGCGGTCTTCCGGGCACACTGGCGGGCCCCACGGGAAATCTTCGCTTATGGACTTCATCTCGATGACCGAGCTCTCGGCGCTCGTGCAGGTCATCCTCGTGGACCTCGTCCTGGCCGGGGACAACGCCATCGTCGTAGGTGTTGCCGTCGCGGGGCTTCCCGTGCAGAAGCGCTGGCGGGTTATGGTCCTCGGCATCGCGGCCGCGACGCTGCTTCGCATCGTTTTCGCCGCGTTCACGGTGCAGCTTCTACAGATCATCGGGCTGCTGCTCGCCGGCGGCGTCCTGCTGCTTTGGGTCTGCTGGAAGCTCTGGCGGGAGCTGCGCACGGGGCGCCTCATCGACGCTGCGATGGAGGAGGGTCCGCACGAGGTGCCGGTCGAGGCCACGCGCCCGGCCGCGCCGCCGAAGACGATGCGTCAGGCCGCCCTGCAGATCATCGTCGCCGACGTCTCGATGTCGCTCGACAACGTGCTCGCCGTTGCGGGCGTCGCGCGCGAGCACGCCTGGGTGCTCGTGTTCGGCCTCGCGCTGTCCGTTGCGTTCATGGGGCTCGCCGCCGCCCTCATCGCGCGGCTGCTCGGGCGCTTCCACTGGATCGCTTACGTCGGTCTCGCGATCATTCTCTACGTGTCGTTGCGCATGATCTTCGAAGGCACGCTCGAGCTCGTCGAAGCGGCCGCGTGATCACGCGTGCTTCGCGTGGACGACGTACCGGCTCGTGAACGTCACCGCGCGCTTTCCGTCCTGGTCGATCGTGCACGCCACGTCGATGCTCGCGCGTCCCTTCGACTTGAATGCGTCGAGGCCCGCTCGCAGCCCGCCGGTGTCCGGTGTGCAGCGGCAGACGAAATCGCCGGCGACTCCTTTGCGGAACTGAACGTGGCTGTCGGCGGCGAAGATGACGCCGTCCTGGCCGCTCTCGCGAAGCGCGAGCCACACGGCGCCCCACCCCGTCAGCGCGCACACGGAGAACAGGCTCCCAGCGAACACGGTGCCGTGCAGGTTGCGGTTCGCCGATAGCGGGGCCCGTACGGCGAGCGTGACCCCGTCGTAGCTCTCGACGGCGATACCCAGCGCGGCCGTGAGCGGGATATCGCGGCGCCAAGTCGCGGCGAGCTCGTTCAAAAGCGCGGTGCGTTCCGTCACGGCGCGCAGTATCGCACGCGCCGCCTCCGCCGACCGTGCCCCGAGCCGTGCGGCCGGTGCTATGATCGGCCCGGACGCGCAACCATGCGCGAGGTGTTGATTCGGGGGAGAGGCATGTTGCAGTCGTCGAAGCTCGCGTTCGGCTCGTTACCGTTCGCCCTGCTCGCTCTGGGCTCCGCTTTTGCGCAGGGGCAGCAGGATTTTTCGGCGGTCGAGATCAAGACGCATCGCGTATCCGGCAACGTTTATTACCTCGAGGGCCAAGGCGGCAACGTCGGCGTGCTCGTCGGCGACGACGGCGTGCTGATGATCGACGACCAGTTCGCGCCGCTGTCGGAAAAGCTGCTGGCCGCGATCCGCGCGCTGTCGGACAGGCCGATCCGCCTGCTCGTCAACACGCACGTGCACGGCGACCATACGGGCGGCAACGAGAACTTCGGCAAGATGGGCATCGACATCGTCGCACACGACAACGTGCGCGCGCGGCTCGCGCGCGGCGTCAACTCGGGCCCGCCATCGCCGGCCGCAGCGCTGCCCATCGTCACGTACGGCGACAAGATGTCGGTGCACTTGAACGGCGAGACGATCAACATCGGCAAGCTGCCGCCGGCGCACACGGACGGCGACAGCTACATCCAGTTCGTGAAGGCCGACGTCATACATGCCGGCGACGTTTTCCGCACGGTCGGCTACCCAGGCGTGGACTTCAACAACGGCGGCAGCGTGCGCGGCACGATCGAGGCGCTGCAGGCGCTCGTCGACATGGCGGGCCCGAACACGAAGATCCTTCCGGGGCACGGCGTCGTGTCGACGCGCGAGGACGTCGCGGCGTTTCGCGATCTCACGATCGAGCTCGAGAAGCGCTTCACGGACTTGATTCGCCAAGGCATGACGCTCGAGCAAGTCGTCGCGGCGAAGCCTACGGCGGACTTGGACGCGAAATACGGCTCGCCGGAACGGCTGATCCCGGCGTTCTACAGCGCGGTCAAGGCCGAGCTTCAGTAGGCGGCACATAGCGTTGAGCCGGCCGAAAGTCCTGATCTACCGGCCGGTCGACGAGAGCGGCGCCTCGCACCGCCTGCTCGAGGCGGCCGGCTGCGACGTCGTCGTAGCGGCGCCGGACGCGGACCGCGCCGCGATCTCCGAGCTCGCCGTCGGCGCGGACGTGTTGGTAGGCGCCACGTTCCGGGGCTACATGGACCACGCGTTCTTGACGATCTCGCCCAACCTGCGTCTCGTCGCGAAATACACGATCGGGGTCGACGACGTGGACGTCGACGCCGCGAGCGCGCTCGGTGTGCTCGTCACCCACAGCCCCACGGAGGCGAATTTCGGCGGCGTCGCCGAAGGCGCCGTCGCGTTGATGCTGGCGCTGCTGAAGCGCGTCGTCGAACGCGACCGGCACGTCAAGGCAGGCGGCTGGCGCGAGCCGCCGATTTACGGCACCTACGTCGGCAAACGCGGCGACGGGTATCCCGGCATCACGATCGGCATCGTCGGGTTGGGGCGCGCCGGCTCGCGCGTCGCCGACCTGCTTCGCCCATGGGGCGCGCGCGTGCTCGCGGCCGATCCGTACGTCGAGGCCGGCAAGTTCGCGCGCCACGGCGCCGAGCGCACGGATCTCGACACTCTTCTGCGCGAGTCCGACGTCGTGACGCTGCACTGCAATCTGACGGCCGAGACACGCGGCCTCATCGACGCTCGCCGGCTCGCGCTCTTGAAGCCGACGGCCGTGCTCGTCAACACGGCGCGCGGCGCCGTCGTCGATCTCGACGCGCTGTGCGACGCGCTCGAAGCGCGCCGCCTAGCGGCCGCGGCGCTCGACGTTTTCCCCGAGGAGCCGCCGCCGCGCGGCGCGCGCATTCTCGAGCTCGGCGATCGCGTGCTCTTGTCGCCGCACATGGTGGCCGCGAATCAGGGCGGCACGCTCGGCGCCGCGATCCCGTGGGCCGCGGAAGCCGCGCTCGCGGCGCTGCGCGGCGAACTGCCCGAGCGCGTCTACAACACCGAGGCCGTGGCCAAGTGGCGCGAGCGGTTTGGCGGCCGCTCGTTGCTCGGCGGCGCGTCGTCGCCGGCATGAGCGCGGCTTCGAATCGCACCGGCGTTCTGCAACCCGGCGTGCGCCCGCGCGAGGTGTGGGCCTGGGCGATGTACGACTTCGCGAACTCGGGCTACACCACCGTCGTGATCACGGCCGTCTTCAACGCCTATTTCGTCGGAGTCGTGGCGGCGGGGCAGAGCTGGGGCACGTTCGCGTGGACGCTGGCGCTGTCGGTCAGCTACGCGCTGATCATCGTCACGGCGCCGATCATCGGTGCGCATGCGGACGCGCACGCATCGAAGAAGAAATTGCTCGCGATCACGACGGTGGGCTGCGTGCTCGGCACGGCGCTCCTGTCTTTCGTCGGTCCCGGCGACGTCGCGCTCGCGTTCGCGTTGATCGTGCTGTCGAACATCTTCTTCGGCACCGGCGAGAACATCGTGGCGGCGTTCTTGCCGGAGCTCGCGCGCGGCGAAGCCATGGGCAAAGTCTCCGCGTGGGGCTGGTCGCTCGGCTACATCGGCGGGCTGCTCACGCTCGCGGCGTGTCTCGCTTACGTCATTTGGGCGAGGGGCAATGGGCAAACGGAGGCCGAGTTCGTCCCCGTCACGATGTTGATCACGGCGGCCGTCTTCGCGCTCGCAGCCTCGTTCACCTTCCTCGTCTTGAAAGAGCGTGCGCAACCGCAGGAGCCTCGCAAGGGCGCTGCCACGAGCGCGCTCGCGCGCGTCGCAGAGACGCTGCGCCACGCCGCGCAGTTCAAGGACCTGTTGCGCTTCTTGGGCTGCATCGTGCTGTTCCAGTCCGGGGTGCAGACCGTGATTGCGTTGGCCGCGATCTACGCTCAGGAGGCCATGGGCTTCACGACGCAAGACACGATCGTGCTCGTGCTGCTCGTGAACATCACGGCGAGCTTGGGCGCCTTCGTGTTCGGCCAGTGGCAGGATCGGTTGGGGCACCGCCGAACGCTCACGCTGACGCTGCTCGGCTGGTGCTCGATGGTGCTGATTGCCTACTTCACCACGGGCCGGTCGGGCTTCTGGGTGGCCGCCAACATCGCCGGCATATGCTTGGGGGCGAGCCAATCCGCGGGCCGCGCGCTGGTCGGCTACTTGAGCCCCGCGGACCGGCACGCGGAGTTCTTCGGGCTCTGGGGCTTCGCCGTGAAGCTGGCGTCGATCTTGGGGCCGCTCACGTACGGCGCCGTCACGTGGCTCACCGACAACGACCATCGCACGGCGATGCTGATCACGGGGCTGTTCTTCGTGCTCGGGCTCGCCGTGCTGCTCGCCGTCGATCCCGAGCGCGGCCGGCGCGCCGCGCTCGCGGGCGGCTGAAGGGGCGTTCTACCGCAGCGGCATAACGCGATTCCAGCTTCGTCTTGGCTTCGCGGGGCTGTTCGGGCATGGTACGCGACTCACCGAAAGTTTCGGGCAATCATCTCGCGTGGCCGACAAGAAGGTTCTATTCGTCTTCCCGGGGCAGGGGTCTCAGTACCGGGGAATGGGCTCCGATCTCGTCGACGAGTTTCCCGTCGCCAAGGAGCTTTACGCGCGCGCAAGCGCCGTCGTTGGGTACGACATGGCCGAGCTTTCGTTCCGCGACCCGCGCGACGAGATCAACAAGACCCGCTTCACGCAGCCCGCGCTGCTGACACACGAGATCGCTTGCCTCGAGTCGTTCCGCAGCCTCGTCGGCGACCGCGTGCGGCCGTCTTTGGGCGCGGGCCACAGCTTGGGCGAGTACTCCGCGCTAGTGATGGCCGGCGCGCTCGAGTTCGAAGCCGCACTCAAGCTCGTGCAGCGGCGCGGCGAGCTCATGAGCGAGCACGGCCGCGGCGGGATGCTCGCGACGACGCTCGAGCTGCCCGAGGCTCGGGCGCTGGCCGACAAGTACTTTTGCGGCATCGGCGGCTGCAATCTGCCCGATCAGACCGTGGTCGCCGGCGAGACGGCCGACCTCGATGCCTTGGCGGCGGAGATGGCCGCGCTGTACCCGCAGAAGCGCGGCGTGCGGCTCAATACCGAAGGCGCGTTCCACACATACCTGATGGTCGGTGCCGCGCAAGAGTTTCGGAAGGTGCTCGAGCAGACGGAGTTCGCGCCGCTCGAAGTCGACACGCTGTCGAACTACACGGGCAAGCTGCACGAGTCCGCGAGCAACGCGATCCGCTCGCGGTTGTTTTTCCAGCTCTTCAATCCGGTGAAGTGGGTGTCGTGCATCAACACGGCGGTGGATGCCGGAATCGATACCGTCGTCGAGCTCGGCGGCGGTATCGGCAAAGGCGAGGGGCCCGAGGGCAAGCGGCCGAACCTCGAGTCGATCATCAAGAAATCCTTGAAATGGCGAGAGCATCAAGCGCAGTACCTGCCCGCCATCAACGCCGCGACGATCCGCGCGACGGCCGAGCAATTATCGGCCGCTTGAGCGAAACACTATTTCGAGCGCTGCGGCTCGAGGCCGACGGTCCGAGCGTGAGAGCGCGCAATTGGATTCACACGGGAGCAAAGCGAATGGGTTCATTGAAGGATCCCCACGGCGGGACACTGAAAAACTTGTATCTCGACGAAGCGGGCGTCGCGAAGGAAAAGGCCCGCGCGCGAGATCTGCCTTCCTGGGATCTCACGATGCGCCAGCTCTGCGACATCGAGATGCTGTTGAACGGCGCGTTCTCGCCGCTCGAGGGTTTCTTGGACGAAGCCGACTACCAGAGCGTGCTCTCGAAGATGCACCTGACGAGCGGCGTGATCTGGCCGATGCCGATCACGCTCGACGTGACGCCGCAGTTCGCCGAGAAGCTCAAGGAGGGCGATACGATCGCGCTGCGCGACGGCGAGGGCGTCCTGACGGCGACGATGGAGATCTCGAGCGTGTACCGCCCCGATCGCGAGCTCGAGGCCAAGTCGGTGTTTGGCACGACCGACACCAAGCATCCGGGCGTGAGCTACTTGAAGACGCGCAGCAACGAGGTTTATCTCGGCGGCAAGCTGCGCGGCGTCGAGGCTCCTGTTCATTACGATTTCAAGCACTTGCGAGATACTCCTAAAGAGCTTCGAGATCGCTTCCAGAAGCTCGGCTGGCGCCGCATCGTGGCGTTCCAGACGCGCAATCCGATGCACCGCGCGCATCAAGAGCTCACGTTCCGCGCCGCCAAGGACGTCGAAGCGAATCTGTTGATTCACCCCGTGGTCGGCATGACCAAGCCCGGCGACGTCGATCACTTCACGCGCGTGCGCTGCTACGAGCACCTGCTCAAGGTCTATCCGGAGCAGACGACGGCATTGAGCTTGCTGCCGCTCGCGATGCGTATGGGCGGGCCGCGCGAGGCGGTTTGGCACGCGATCATCCGCAAGAACTACGGCTGCACCCACTTCATCGTCGGCCGCGACCACGCGGGCCCCGGCAAGGACTCGAACGGCAAGCCGTTCTACGGCCCGTACGACGCGCAGCGGCTCATGAAAGAGCTCGAAAAGGAGCTCGACATCGCCATGGTGCCGTTCAAGAACATGGTGTATGTCGAGGACAAGGCTCAGTATTTCCCGGAGGACGAGATCGAGCCCGGCGCTCGCACGCTCGACATCTCGGGCACCGAGCTGCGCCGGCGGCTCCAGGAAGGCGCCGAGATTCCGGAGTGGTTCTCGTTCCCGGCCGTCGTCGCCGAGCTGCGCCGCACGCATCCGCCGCGCCACAAGCAAGGCTTTACGGTCTTCTTTACGGGCCTCTCGGGCTCGGGCAAGTCCACGGTGGCGAACGCGCTGATGGTGAAGCTCATGGAGATGGGCGGCCGGCCCGTGACGCTGCTCGACGGCGATCTCGTGCGCAAGCACTTGTCGAGCGAGCTCGGCTTCTCGAAGGAGCACCGCGATCTCAACATCCAGCGCATCGGTTACGTCGCGAGCGAGATCACGAAGAACGGCGGCATCGCGATCTGCGCCCCGATCGCTCCGTACGCCGCGACGCGCAAGCTCGTGCGCGAGATGATCGAGCCGCTCGGCGGCTTCATCGAGGTGCACGTGGCCACGCCGCTCGAGGTTTGCGAGCAGCGCGACCGCAAGGGTCTCTATGCGAAGGCGCGCGCGGGCATCCTGAAGCAGTTCACGGGCATCAGCGATCCGTACGAGGTGCCCGAGAATCCCGAGATGCGGCTCGACACGACAGACGCGACGCCGGATATGTCCGCGCACCGCATCATCGTAAAGCTCGAGGCGCTGGGGTTCGTCAAGTAACGGCACACGAACGTTTCTTGCGCGCCAAGGCGCTTGCGACTACGGCGGCCGTCATGACGACGACGCCGAACGCCGGGATCGGAAGCTGCCGCCGCGTGCCGAGCGCCGCGCTCAACAGATCCGCACGGAAATGACATCGGCCGCGCAGCGAGCGCCTGCGCAATGGCTATCCGGATCTCATGGCGCCGCGCGTGATGCGGGCGTCGGGCTCCGCCGTCACGTTTGCGGGAGGTAGGACTGGAAGAACTGGTTGACGAGGCGGTCGGTCGGGTCGAGCTCGCGGCGGACCTTGTTGAAGAAGGCGAGGCGACTGCCGAAGTGCTGAGCGACGACCTCGGGCGTGGCGTTGCGCGTCTGATTGAAAAACGGCACGCCGCGGTGCTTGGCCGCGAAGTCCGCGAAGTCGAGGACGAAGTCGTCCCAGCCGTCGACCTGCGTCGACAGCGGGCTCAGCGTGAACATCGGGCTGTCGAACGACGGCGAGAGCAGCGCGCTGCGATCGCGGTTCAAGCGGAAGCCGACCGTCGGCATGTCGCAGCGGAAGCCCGTGCGTGCGTAGTACTCCTTGCAGAACAGCTTGTAGGCGAGCGTCGTGTTCGCGAACTCGGCGGCCGGGAACGCCCACGTCGTGTACGAGAACCGGCTCTTGCTCCCCAGCAGGCGGTAGCGGCCGCTCTGCTCTACTGCGTTGCTGCCGCTCTGCACGAGCGCATTGTTGACGATCGACTGCGCCACCTCGCTCAGGCTGTCGATCAAGGGATAGCGAATCTGCCGGATCGGAACGGCCCTGGCGAGCGATCGCGCGGCTTCCGGCAGCGCCGAGTACACGGCCCAGTCCTTGAACCGCCAGGCGAACTTGCGCCCCGGATCGGCTTCGGCCGCGGGCCGACGCAGCTCGAGGTAAATGCGATCGCGGAACGGGAGCAGGTAGAGCTTCACGCCGGCCGTCGCGCCGAGCAGCTTCGAGCCGAGCTTGCCGAAATCCTTGAACGACACCTTCGCCGTTTGCACGGCGAAGCCTTGAATCGGCCGCACGCGCAGCGTGATCTCGTAGACGACGCCGAGCAGGCCGTAGCTCAGCCGCATCAGCGCGAGCAAGCTCTTGGTCTTCTCGCTGACGACGAACTTCTTCCCGTTCGGGCTCAGAACTTTGAGCTGCACGACGTGCGAGGCGAACTGGCCCACGTCGCCGGCCATCGACGCCTCGAGCCCCGCCGCGGACACGGCGCCGCCGACGGTCCGGTTGGCGAGGTCGAATCCGCCGACGAGCTCGAGCCCTTCGTCGCTCAGGACCTCGGCGAGCTCGGTCAGCGCGATGCCGGGCTGCACCGTGACACGGTCGCGGTCGATTTTCAGCACGCGGTTCATGGTCGAGAGATCGAGCTGCGTGCCGCCGTTCGCCGTGACGCAGCGCGTCGTCGAGCTGCCCGAGCCGACCGGGCGCACGGGGCTCGGATAACGCTTGGCATCCGCCAAGACCTGCTGAATCTCGCTCGGCGTCGAGACCTCGACCGTCGTTGCCGGGCCCAAGCCGGCCGGCGGGAAAGCAACGCTGAAATTCCGTTTGCGCGCGACGGCGGTATTCATGAGCGGACGGACTCCCTAACATTCCGTGCCGCCGGTCGAACGATGCGAAGCGCCGCGAGCGCACTGCCCGAAGTGGCCGGCAACCCCGCTGTCGTAAGGCCTCGAACAGCCCATTAGACCGGAAGCTTTGTGTCCCCGGCTTTCGCCGGGTTTACCTTTGATCGGCAACGCCGAATATCGCCGAGTTACGGTGCCTTGCGCAAGCGATTCCCGCGCAGGAACGGCAGGACACGGGGTGCTGTTATGTCAATCGGCCGCCGGCGCGTGGCGGCCGCGCTGGTTGCCGATGGTTTCGTCGAGGAAGCGGTAGATCTTGCGCCGCGACACGTTGAGGCCGAGCGGAGTCAGCGAGTAGAACGCGCTGCGGTGCCGGTACAGGAACGTCACCCGCTGCGGGTGGCCCGTGATCTCCCACAGGGCGGCGCGCGAGGATTCCGGCATGCAATCGTCGAACATCGCGTCGATCATGAGGATCTCGTTCGGATCGTAGCGGCCGATGAAGCGCGCCGGATCGGCCGGGTCGAACAGCCCCTTGAAGAATTCTCGATACTCGTCGGCGGTCCAGCCGAACGAGCGCAGCGCGTGCTCGCGCACTTCGCCCGCGCGATTGCGGCAGAAGGCGAATACGTCCGCGAACCGGGCCGCGCCCATCATCAGCACGCCGCCTGCCACTCGCGGCTCGTTCGCGAGCAGTGTGGCCGTTACCAGCGCGCTCATGCTGAATCCGACGAAGGCGATGCGCGTCGAATCGATCTCCGCTTGCTGCGCGGCCCAATCGACGAGCCTTCGCATGTCGACGACGCTCGCCCGATAGCGCTCGACGCTGTCGCGGGCCATGGCCCGAAATCCCTCCTCGGTGGGCACGGTGCTCAGCTCGTCCCACGGGAAGATCGGGGCGTCGCCGTAGATCCAGATGACGTGCGTATCGTGGCCCGCGTGGCGCGCATACCCTTCCGAGATCTTCGCCGGCGGATACGTGCTCGTCCCCCAGATCGGCAAGACCACGACGAGACTCTTGCGGCCGACGCCCTTCGAGCGGAAGTATCGTCCTTCGACGAGATTGCGCGGGTGGCCGTTGCGGCCGCTCGATTCGAACGACAGATGCACGATCTCGTGCGTGCGAGTCTCGTCGAACGGCTCGGACAGCACGACGGGATTCCGCTCGAACGAGTCGAATGGGGAGACGGCGCTTTGCGGCGGCACGTATTCGAATCCCGGCGGCGGCTCGAGCGCGCGCTGCACGTGCAGCACGCAGCCCGTGCTCGCGAGAAGGAGCACGGCCGCGGACGCCCTGAGCCACGCGGCGCGCGCGGCCGACCGCGCTTTACTCGTAGCGCAACGCTTCGATGGGATCGAGACGCGCGGCGCGGCGCGCGGGCCAGATGCCGAAGAACAGCCCGACGCCGACGCTGAACGCCGAAGCGAGCCCCACGGATTCCGGCGACACGAAGGTTTCCCAGCCTGCGAAACGTGACAGCGTTCGTGCTGCGAGAGTGCCAAGAGCAATGCCCAGTCCACCGCCCAAAAGGCACAAAGTGACGGACTCGACGAGGAACTGCAAGAGAATGCTGAAGCGCGTCGCGCCGAGCGCCATGCGAATTCCGATCTCCCGCGTCCGCTCCGTGACGCTGACGAGCATGATGTTCATGATGCCGATGCCGCCGACGAGGAGGCTGACGCCCGCGATGCTCGCGAGCAGCATCGTGAACGTTCGCTGCGCTTCCTGCTGCGTGTCGAGAAACTCGCGCCGATCGACGATCGAGAAATCGTTTGCCGCGCCCGGCATCAGCTTGTGCTCGCGGCGCAGCACGCGCTCGATGTCGACCATGGCGCGTTCCATCGACGCGCCCTCGGAGACTCGGACGTTGATGTTGTCGAGCTGCTCGCGGCCGAAGACGCGCTGCTGGGCCGTCCGGAACGGAATCAGCGCCGCGAAGTCCGGGCTCTGATTGCCGAAGCCGCCGCCGATGCTCTCGAAGACGCCGACGATCTCGAACGGTTGGCCGTTGACCGCGATCGTGCGGCCGACGAGCTCGGCGGGATCCTTGTCGAGCTGCCCCGGAATGTCCGCGCCCAGCACGACGACGCGCTTTCGCTGCTCGTCCTCGGCCGGCGTGAAGAACCGGCCGTGCGCCAGCTTGTAATTGAACACTCGTGCGTAGTCGGCCGTCGTGCCGATGAGCCGCGTGTTCGTGTTCAAGTTGTCGAGCTTGAGCTGGCCGCGGTTCTGCATCTCGGGCACGACGGCGTCGAGATACCGCGCGTCCGCGAGCAGCGCGTCGACGTCGTCGACGACGAGCGTTTGCCGCTCGCGAGAGATGCCGCCCGAGAAGAACTGCGACGCGTTCACCGTGAGGATGTTGGCGCCCAAAGCCGCGATCTGGTCGTCGATGCGCTTCTGGGCGCCCGCGCCGGCTGCGAGCATCGTGATGACCGCCCCGACGCCGATGATGATGCCGAGCATCGTCAGGATTGCGCGGAACAGGTTCGCGCGAATCGACTGAAGAGCAACGATGACGATCTCGCCAAAGAGCATGTACCGAAACCCGGCCAAGAGACTGGGGCTAACGTAGGGAGCAGGGGTGGCCCGGTCAACGGGCAGGCGCTGAATTTTTCTGCAGGTTCGCTGCTCGACACCGTCTCTCGATCGCGCGTACCATCGATTTCGATGGCAGTGCGGGCGGGTCAAGGCGCTCTCCGGCGGGCGGCGCAGCGCGCGTTTTCGTGTTGCTCGTTCCGAAACTTCTTCGCGTTGAGCGCGGCCAGCATGCTTTCGCTTGCGCCGATCATGTCGCTTGCCCCGGCCGTCAACACGATCGAAATGCCGCCGTATTCGCCGCAGTACCCGCATCAGGCGTACGGCTACGAGCTCGCGCTCACGCGGCTGCAGCGAAACCCGCTCGCGGGCGAATGGATCGCCGCGGCCGAGCGGGCGCTTTTCGAGCCCGAGCGCGTCGAGCTGCCGCTGCGCAGGATCGGCGCGCAGGCGAGCGGAGCGACGGCCGTCGGCTATGCGTTCACGGTTCCGTCCGGCCGGCGCCTCGCCATCAAGGTTGCGGGTGCAGAAGGCGCCGCCACCGAGCTGTTCGTTGACGTTTTTCGCGGCTCGTCGCCGCGCTACGAGCGCGTGGCCGGCGCGCTGCCCGGCAGCCGTGCAGAGCCGTTCACGATTGATGTCGTCGAAGGCGGCGACTACGTGCTGCGCGCTCAGCCACCGGTCGGCGAGACGGTCGAGCTCGACCTCGAGCTCGAAGCCAAAGCGCTGCTTGAGTTCCCCGTTCAAGGGGTCGGCGGCAGCGCGATCTGGAGCGGCTTCGGAGCGGAGCGCGACGGCGGACGGCGCGCGCATCGCGGCGTCGACATCTTCGCAGCGCGCGGCACGCCGGTGCTCGCGGCCACCGACGCTTGGATCACGCGTGTCGAGACGACGCGCGTCGGCGGCAACGTGATCTGGATGCAGCCGCTGTTCGGCAACATGCGCGTCTACTACGCGCATCTGGCAGAGCAGTGGGTGGAGCCCGGCGAGTTCGTGACCGCGGGTCAGCCGCTCGGCGCCGTCGGCAACACCGGCAATGCGATCAGCACGCCGCCGCATCTGCACTTCGGCGTGTACGTGCGCGAGCCGGGACGGCGCGGTGGCGCTCGCGATCCCGCGGATTTCCTGCGCTGACACCTCCCGTGCGGGCGTCATTGCGGGCCCCGGCGCGCTCCGATAGGCTCGATAAATGAGCTTGCGCGACCAGGTGGATCGGTTGCTGCCGGGCTGGAGACAGTGGTATCCGAGCCTATTCGATGCCGCTGCCGACCTCGGGCTGATCCGCGCGCGGGTCTGCCCGCCGGGCAGCCTGCTGCTCAGCCGGCGGCACGCCGACGTGCAACGCGCGGCCGAAGAAGCTCATCGCGAACAGTGGGGCGGCGGGCCGCCCGAAGACCCTCCCGACCGTCCGAACGGCGGCTGAGTCGCCGCTCCGCGCGCCGCTCAGCGATCGAGCTGCGCTCGCAGGAACCGCTCGACGCGCTGCACGTTCTCGGGCGAATAGAACGCATCGCCGCCGTGCGCGGCACCGTGCACGACGATGAGCTCCGCTTGCGCTCCCGCGCGGGCGTACGCGCCCTCGAGCTCGTGCGACTGGTTGATCGGCATCTGTGGATCCTGATCGCCGTGCAGCAGCATGAGCGGCGGATCGGTGCGGTCGACCTGGAACACGGGGCTCGCGAGGCGTGCGAGCGGCTCTACATCGGTCGGCGCCGCCCCGAGCAGGCGCGTCAACGCCGGCTCGCGGATCCGGAGCCCGAACGGCGTGGACTGTTGCAAAATCGTCGTCAGGTTCGTGGCGGGGAAGTACGACACGATCGCGTGAACGTCGGACGACTCGTCGCGGTGATCGCCGAGCGTGCCTTCGAGCTCGGCCATGCCGTTGCTCGTGCCCACGACCGCGGCGAGATGACCGCCCGACGAGGCGCCGAGGATGGCGATGCGCCCGGCGGCGTAGCCGTAGCGTTTCGCCTGCGCCCGCAGAAAGCGGATGCCGGCCTTAATCTCGTGCACCTGGCCCGGGAAGCGGGCCTTCGAGGCGGGGCTGAAGTCGAGGCTCGCAACGGCGAAACCGCGCTCGACGAACGGCTCGAGCGGCATCGCCGATTTATCGCCGTTTTCCCAGGCGCCGCCGTGAATCCAGACGAGGAGCGGTGCGCCGGCCGAGTCGGGCAAGTAGAGGTCGAGCTCGAGCAGCTCGCCGCCCGAGCTCGTCGCGTAGGGGATGTCGGATTGGAC
This sequence comes from Rhodospirillaceae bacterium, assembly GCA_037445815.1. Lineage (GTDB taxonomy): Bacteria > Pseudomonadota > Gammaproteobacteria > Steroidobacterales > Rariloculaceae > FEN-1219. The sequence continues at coordinate 33,231 of JBBIJV010000003.1, read as the reverse complement.
CGACGGCGCGCTCCGCGCTTCCGGTGCAACACCGCCTGCCGTCGCCGCGAGCACCGCCACGGGCATTAGCTTCGAACGAATATTCATGGCGATCCCCCCGTCGTCCGTCGAAACTATACGTCATGCGAACGACGAGCCGCAGCGGGTCCGAAGCCATGCTTTCCGAGCGCGGCTGTACACAGCTCCGTTCCAAGAATTGGAATTAACGTTCGGGGCCCGACCGGTTGTCGTCCGTTCCTTATGCGCCATCGTCGTAACGTGACGTAAGTTTTTGATATTCTAAGGAAGAGTTCTTTTTTGACGGTTTTTTGACCAAATTGACTTCGGATTAATGAAGACTGCGGTGCGCGGCGATTTTCAAATACTTCTCCACAGCGTTATCCACAGATTTTGTGCACAGTTTCGGAAGCTGCAGCCGTGTGCATGACGCTGTGTAGAATACGCCCTCCCAAAAAGGGGCGACTGGCGGCCGTGGCCGCACGAATCGTTGATGCCGCAGATGATCATTGCGAACCGGCTGCGCGACGGCGCGGTCGTTTTCTTGGCGCCGGGCGAGGCGTGGGACACCTCGATCGGGGCCGGTGCGCTCATCGACGACGAGGGCGAAGCGACGCGGCTCATGGCTGTGGCGAAGCGGCACGAGGCCGAGTGCCAGGTCATCGATCCGCAGCTGATCGACGTCGAGCTCAAGGACGGCACGCCGCGCCCGACGGCGATCCGCGAGGCGATTCGGGCCTTCGGGCCGACGGTGCGCACGGACCTCACCGAGGTTTGAGCTCCGCGCGGCACGCCGACAGGATGGGGAGCACCGATGTATCGCTACGATGAATTCGACGCCCGCTTCGTCAAGGAGCGCGTCGCGCAGTTTCGCCGCCAGGTGAAGCGCCGCTTGAACGGCGAGCTCACCGAGGATCAGTTCCGCCCGCTGCGGCTCATGAACGGGCTGTACCTGCAGCTGCACGCGTACATGCTGCGCATCAACGTGCCCTACGGCACGTTGTCTTCGCGGCAGATGCGCAAGTTCGCCTATCTCGCGCGCGCGTACGACAAGAACTACGGTCACTTCACGACGCGGCAGAACTTGCAGTTCAATTGGATCAAGCTCGAGCAGGTGCCGGACATCCTCGAGCACCTCGCCGAGGTCGAGGTCACGAGCATACAGTCGTCGGGCAACTGCGTCCGCAACATCACGTCGGACCAGTACGCGGGGCGCGCGAAGGACGAGCTTGCCGATCCGCGCGTGTACTGCGAGCTACTGCGCCAGTACTCGTTCCTGCACCCGGAGTTCTCGTACCTACCGCGCAAGTTCAAGATCGCCGTGACGGGCTCGCCGAACGACCGTGCGGCCGTGGCCGTGCACGACATCGGGCTGCGGATGCACAAGAACGAGCAGGGCGAGATCGGCTTCGAGGTGCTCGTGGGCGGAGGGCTCGGCCGCACGCCGTACATCGGCCAGACGATCAGGAAGTGGCTGGCGCCGGAGGACTTGTTGTCGTACGTCGAGTCGATCCTGCGCGTTTACAACATGCACGGGCGGCGCGACAACATCCACAAGGCGCGCATCAAGATCATCGTGAACCAGATGGGCATCGACAAGTACCGCGCGCTCGTCGACGAGGACTGGGAGTTCACGAAGAACGGCGCGCTGAAGGTTCCCCACGAAGAGGTCGCGCGCATCAACGCGTACTTCGCGCCGCCGCAGTACGAGAAGCTCGCCGACGAGACGGAGCTGCTCGAGAAGCTGCGCGCCGGCGACCGCGCGTTCGATCGCTGGATGCGCGGCAACGTCGTCGAGCACAAGGTGCCGGGCTACGCCATCGTGAACCTATCGCTGAAGGCGCCCGGCAAGGCGCCCGGCGACATCACGGCCGACAAGATGGACGCCGTCGCCGACCTCGCGGACCGGTACAGCATGGGCGAGATCCGCGTGAGCCACCGGCAGAACCTGGTTTTCGTCGACGTCAAGCAGTCCGATCTCTACGAGCTGTGGCACAAGCTCGCCGCTCTCGAGCTCGCGACGCCGAACTTGGGGTTGCTGTCGGACATCATCTGCTGCCCGGGCTTGGACTTCTGCGCGCTCGCCAACGCGCGCTCGATTCCGATAGCGCAGGACATCGGCCGCGCGTTCACGGATCTCGACGAGCTGCAGAAGATCGGCCAATTCACGATCAACATCTCGGGCTGTATGAACGCCTGCGGCCATCATCACGTCGGCCACATCGGCATCCTGGGCGTCGACAAGCGCGGCCAGGAGTTCTTCCAGCTCACGCTCGGCGGCTCGTCGGATCAGCACGCCTCGCTCGGCGACCGGCTCGGCCCGGGACTGCCGCAAGCCGAGGTGCCGGCCGCGATTCGCAAGATCGTCGACACGTATCTCGTCATGCGCGAGCAGAACGAGCGCTTCCTCGATACGTATCGGCGCGTCGGCATAGAGCCGTTCAAGAGCGCCGTTTACGGCGACCAAAGCCAGGCGGCCTGATGGCGCTCGTGAAGAACGGTGAGCTCGTCGCGAGCTCGTTCGTCGATGCTAGCGGCGCGGAAGCGATTCCGCCCTCGGGTCCCGTGATCGTCAGCGTCGATCAATGGAGGGCCCGCCGTGAGGAGCTGCTCGCGCGCGGCACGCCGCTCGGTATTCGCTTGCACAGCGATCAGCCGCCCGACCTCATCGCCGCGGATCTCGAGTATTTCGCCGTCGTGGCGCTCGAGTTCCCGAAGTTTCGCGATGGGCGCGCGTACTCCTATGCGCGGCTGCTGCGCGAGCGTTACGGCTACAAGGGAGAGGTGCGCGCCGTCGGCGAGGTGCTGCTCGAGCAGCTCTTCTTCATGCTGCGGACGGGTTTCGATGCGTTCGAGATCGAGAGCAAGGACCCGCTCGGCGACTACCGCACGGCGCTCTCCGACTTCTCCGTCTGGTATCAGCCCGCGGCGGACGGCCGGCCTACGGCCATGGAGCTTCGGCGCGCCAAGCGTTAGGGCCGTTTCTCGAGCAGCTCGCAGAGCGTCGTCACGAGCGGCTTCATCGAATAGCTGTCGGTCGGCGTCGCGTCGACGCGGAAGCCGGCTTCGTTCAGCGCGGCCGCCACGACGGGGCCGACGGCCGCTACCTTCGTCTTGCCGAGCCCCGTGCGCAGCACGGTGTCGAGCCGTCGCCTCTTCGCGAGCTCCACGAGCCGCTGCACCTGCGCCTGGCTCGTGAAGGCGATGGCATCGACGCGGCCGGCGGCCATCTCCTCGAGCAACGCGACGACGCGCTCGTCGTCGGCCGCCGAAGCGTAGACGTACGGTGCGATGCAATCGACGGCGGCGCCGCGCTCCGCGAAGTAGGCGGCGAGCTGGCGGTCTTGTTCCCGGCTGTAGAGCTGAATCGCGACGCGCTCGAGCGGTGCCGCGATGCTCTTCGCGGTCTCGATCAGTCCCGCCGTCGTCGGCTCGCTCGCCGCATATTCGGCGTCGAGGCCGAGCTTCTTCAGCGCCCGCTTCGGCTTCGGGCCGCGCGTGAGCTTACGCGTGCGGCCGAGCGCCGCGACGAACGCCGCGCCACGCCCCGCGCGGTGCGCGAAGCCGGCCAGGCGCTCGACGCCTTCGCCGGTGTAGAAGACGAGGAGATCCGGCGGAGTGGTGATCAGCCGGTCGATCCAGGCGACGACGGCGGGCTCGTCGGGCGAGTCCGCGATGCCGACGAGGGGGCAGCGCAGCACGCTCGCTCCGCGGCGCTCGAGCAGGCTCGCGAGCACGTCGAGCTGGCGTGCCTCCGGCACGGCGACCACCTTGCCGGCGAGCACGCGGCCGAATTCGTCGGACGGCGCGCTCATGAGACCTCGGACCGCCGCGTCAGGCGTTGTCGGCCACGACCTGCGACCCGGCCGTCGCGGCGTTCTCCTCGGCGATGGCCTTGAGCCGCGGGAATTTCACGACCGTGCCGGGCTGGATCCGGTCGAAATCGAGGTCCGGGTTGTACTGGCGCAGCAGCCATACGGGTACGTTGTACCGGCGCGCGGCCAAAATCCACAACGACTCGCCGGCCTTGACTACGTGGCTCTCTATGTCCTCGATGCGGTGCGCTGCGAAGAAGTCGCTCTGGATCTGCTGGTGGTACGCGCGGCGGCGCTGCTCGAACGTCGACGCGTCGACGCGCGAGAAATCGAGCTCGAGGCTCTGGCCGAGCACGACGGCTTCGCGGAAGGACAGCGAGTTCAGGTCGCGCAGGCGCTGTGTCGGGATCTCGAGCCAATCGGCGTAGTGGCCGAGCGTCTCGAGCGCTTGCACCGTGATCTCGTTCGCCGCGCTGACGGAGTAGTCGCTCGGGTCCGCCGCGAGCACGTCCTGCTCGGCCGCGAGGGCGTTGACGTCGCCGACCTCTTCTTCGGCTGCCGGCGCCGGCTCGCCGTTCTCGAGCACGGCCGGGGCGAGGGCGGCCGTCACCTCGGCTGCCGATGCCGGCGCGGCCGCGACGGGTACCGGCAATTCTTCCGCCGACGCGAGCGGCGCCTCGCCTTGTTGCGGCTGCGCCGCGACGGCCGCCACGGCCACGACGGCGCCCGGCGTCGTCGGGATGATGAGCTGCTGGCCGACCTGGATCAGGTTGCGGTTACGAATGCCGTTCGCGGCGATCAGCGCTTGCGGGTCGACGCCGAGTCGCCCCGCGATGCGCTCGATGCTATCGCCCCGGCGGACGACGTAGATGCCCTCGGCGCTCGTCGCGGCCAAAGCCGGCGTGGCCTCCTCGGGTGCGGGCTCTTCCGCACGCACGAGCGTCGCGTCGGGCGGCGGAACGACGCCGTCGACCGGCAGGCGGATGCGCTGCCCCACGCGGAGGATGTCGCGGCTCGTCATGTTGTTGACGCGCAGCAGCGCCGCGAGGCTGACGCGGTACTCCGCGGCGATGCGCGACAGCGTGTCGCCGCGGCGCACGCGATGCTCGCGGTCCGGCACTTGCGCGGCGAACATTTTGTCCGCGTCGATCGTGCCGAGCAGCGCTTCGGCGACGGCGGCCGTGGCGCGCGGCACGCGCAGCGGGAAACCCTGGGGAACGTACTTGTCGCCGGACCAGACGATGTCCGTGAGCGCCGGATTGAGCTCGCGCAGCGCGCTCTCGCGCAGGTTCAGCGCGTCGGCCAGCGTGTCGACGGTCATGTAGGCCGGCACGACGATGGTGTCCGTGTCGGACGGCGGGTTGATTTTGAGGTTCGGGAAGTAGCGCTCGGGGTTCTGGTCGATCTCGAGCGCCGCGAGAAACGCCGTGTAGAAATTGCGCGAGGCGAAGCCGAACGAGCGGCTCTGATATTTGGCGACGATCGTCGCGATGTCGGTGGTCTGTTGCTGCGCCACGGCGCGGCGCATGCCGGCCAGGCCGTGGTTGTACGCCGTCAGCGCCAGCGGCCACGACTGTACGACACTGTAGTTGTCGGCGAGCAATCGGGCCGCGGCGTCCGTGGCCAAGAACGGATCGCGGCGCTCGTCGATGATGTGGTCGATGCGCATGTAGCGCACGCCCGTTGAGCGCGTGAATTGCCACATGCCGGCCGCGCCGACCTTCGAGTACGCCGTGGGATCGAACGACGACTCGACGTGCGGCAGCGCCGCGAGCTCGAGCGGCAAACCGCGTTTCGCGAGCACATCGCGGATGTACGGCTTCCACGTGCCGGAGCGGATCAGTCCCGCGCGAAATCGGTCGGCCTGGCCGAGCTGGAAGCGCAAGCGGCCGGCCGCCGCGCCGAACTCGGCATTGCTCGTTCCCGCGGGGAACAACGCGAGGATTCGCTCTTCGTCGTTGCTCAATCCTTGGCGGGCGCCGCTCGCGAGCTTCGCCAGCGCTTCGCGAACCGACTCCGTCGCGCGCTCGATGCGCCGGCGCCGCTCGCGCGAGCCGAGATCGTTCGGCACGCGCACCGTCTGATAGACGATGTCCATGCGCAGCGAGTCGTGGATGAAACCCGACTGCGTGTCGATCTCGGTGTAAACGCGCGTCCAGAACTTGACGGCGGGCTCGAGCGCCGCGGGACGAGGGAACAGCTCCGTTTGGGCATGCGACTGAAACGTGAGGAAAACGAGCGTGTAGGCTACCGCCAGCGAGCGATATGCAATGCGCATGTAGTGGCTTCCGATTCCCTGCGAGCTCTGGTCGTTATTGGATTATGTCCATCGAGCCCGCTTCCGTCCCTGACGTGGTTCACGTACGAAACGGGGAGTGGGCAGCATCTTGTCCGCTCGGTTTTTCTCGTTTGTTTCTATCGGCTTACGGCCGGAAATTACAGCACCTCTTGCGTGCCGTCAAAGCTTTTTACCACAGGGGTAGGTCGACGTGAGCCCTGAAGCCCGGGCGGGCGGCGAGCCGCTCGCGCCAAGCGCGGACGGCCCGAAACGGCGGACGGTCGATAGCGGGGATCTCGAGCCAGCGATGCACCGTGGCTCCCACCGGTATGTCTCCCATCGTGAAGGCGTCACCGGCGACGTACGGCTGCTTCTCGAGGTGCGCGTCGAGCAACGCCACCGCGCGGTTCGCCACGGGAACGTTGCGCTCGACGGCGGCCATGTCGCGCTCGCCGGCCGGGCGGCGAAACAAGTTTTGGAAGACGATGGAGACGGGTAGGACCAGCGTCGAAAGCTGCCAGTCCATCCAGCGCTCTGCGAGCGCGCGCGTCTCGAGCGACGCCGGACAGAGGCTGCCGAAGCCGTGCTTGGCCGCCAAGTAGCGGACGATGGTGTTCGATTCCCACAGCGAGAATGAGCCGTCCACCATCAGCGGCACTCGGCCGTTCGGGTTCAGCGCGAGATACCACGGCTCGTCGTTCTTGCCGTGCTCGAGCCCGGCGTCGATGCGCGTGTAGGGCACTTGGAGCTCGGCGAGGCACCAAAGCACCTTCTGAACGTTGACGGAGTTCACACGGCCGTAAATCGTCAACACACGAAGCTCCTCGCAGCGTAACAGGGCGCCGCGAACGGCGTGGTATTCTCGCACGGCACCGCCGCGGCTGCCGACCTCAGGGCAACGGATGTCATGAGAAGAGTCTTCAAGATCTCGCTAACGATGGTCGTGCTGCTGGCGGCCTCGTGCGTGGTTCTGCTGACCGCCACCGTCTACACCTACGACCGCTTGAGCGCCGAGACGCTGATCGCCGAGCTCTGGTTCGACTCGACCGGCGAACGGCAGTACGCGGCTCATCTTCGAACCGGCGACCGCTGCGACGAGCTCGTGCTTCCGCTGTACGGCGATCAGTGGCGCGTCGATGCCGAGTTCTTGAAGTGGAAGTACTGGGCCTTGCTGTTCGGCCTCGATTCCCAATACCGCCTCGATCGACTCGAGGGCCGGTATCGCTCGGCCGCCGAGCAGAACACGCAGCCGAACGTCGCGCACGACTTGAGCGACCGCACGGCCGTCGATCTCGTCGCGCTGGCGGAATCGCTCGGCGCGTTCAATTTTCTGCTCGACGCGACGTACGGCAGCTCGACCTATCACGACATCGACGTCGACAACGTCTATCGCGTCTATCGCACGCAGACGGGCATCATCACGCGGCACGAGCGCAGGCCCGCGCAGCCCGGCGGCGAGGCCTTGTCCGTCAGGATCGACGGGGCGTGCGGCGCCCCTTCGTGGTGGCAGCGCTTTGCGGAATGGGCCGACGACAACGTCGTCGCGGCCATGGATCTCGTGAGCTCATGACGACCTTCGAAGAAAGGGGGAAAACAATGAACGTCAAGATGCGAACGCTCGCCGCGATCGCGGCTGCCGCTGCGCTCGGTTTTGCGGCCGGGCGCGTCGGCGACGGCAACGACGCCGCCGCGCAGTCGGGCACGCCGTTCACGGCGCTCGACTACCAAGAGATCGGTCAGCTCGTCAATCGCTACGCCTACGGCATCGATACTTGCGCGAATGTCGGCTACGACTACGCGAATCTCTTCACCGTCGACGGCGTGTTCATCGACAAGAGCTCCGAGGCCGGCTTCGCCGCAGGCGGACGCGTGCTCGCACGCGGGCGCGACGCGCTCGCGACGCTGGTCGGCGGCGGCGCGCGCGGCTGCGAGGCGAAGCTGCCCTGGACCGACTGGAGCCACCTGATGCTGAACCACGAGATCACGCCGACGGCGGAAGGCGCCACGGGCCGCGTGTATCTCGTGCAGCTCGGCATGAACGGCCCCGGCAGCGTGACGCGCCATGGCGGCTACGAGGACGTCTACGTGCGCACGGCCGAAGGCTGGCGCATCGCCTCGCGCACGCACGTCCGCAACAAGGCGTGGCACGCGGAGAAGCTTCGCACGCCAGATCTCAATTAGCGTCGGTGGAACCCGTCACGATCGTCCTGTGGATCGCCGCTGGCGTGCTGATCGTGATCGGCGCGCTCGGCATGGTGCTGCCGATCCTGCCCGGCGCCCCGTTGATCTTCATGGGCGCGCTGCTCGCCGCATGGGCCGAGGATTTCGTCCATCTCGGCTGGCCGTCCTTGACCGTGCTCGGCGCGCTGACGGCGTTGGCCGTGGCCGTCGACTTCATATCCGGCGCGCTCGGCGCAAAGCGGTTCGGGGCCTCGGCGCGCGCAGTGACGGGCGCGACGCTCGGAGCGCTCGTCGGCTTGTTTTTCGGCATCCCGGGCGTGCTCGCCGGGCCTTTCGTCGGAGCCGTCATCGGCGAGCTTTCCGTGCGCCGCAGTCTCGCGGCGGCGGGGCGCGTAGGCGTGGGCGCCGCGCTCGGCCTGGCGCTCGGGACGGCCGCCAAGATCGCCATTGCATTCTCCATGATCGGTGTGATCGTCGTCGCGCGCGTGTTCTAGCGCCTGCTCGCGCCTCTTGAATCGCCAAAACGCGGCCCCACTGAAAGGGCCATCGGCGAGCCCACCCAGGTCGGGTGGTTTGAGGAGGCGAGCATGGTCATTCGAGTGCGAGATCCGTTCGAGACGTTGCTCGGGCTGCAACGAGCGATGGAGAGCGTGATGCGTAGCGACTGGTTCGGTACGCGGACGTCGGGCTCCGGCGCACTTCCCCTGATCAACGTGTTCAGCGACGGCGACGATTTCATCGTCGTCTCCGAGCTGCCGGGCGTGAGAAAGGAGGATCTCGATATTCAGGTGCGTGGCGACACCCTGCGGATCCGGGGAAAGAAGACGATTGCGTACGATGAGAAGGCGAGCATCCATCGGCGCGAGCGTTCGGCCGGCGAGTTCGACCGCACGCTGAGCTTGCCCGACGATGTCGACGCGGCGAAGGTGTCGGCGGAATATCGCGACGGCGTTCTGACGCTACGATTGCCGCGCGCCGAGAGCGCCAAGCCGCGCACAGTGACAATCGACTAATTCGCAGCGAGGGGCACCAGTATGGTCAGTCAAGAAGTGGCTCCGCGCGAGAAGCGGGAGCTGACGCAAGAGCAGGAGCGCACCGAGGCGGGAAAGGTTTTCAGCCCCTATACCGACATCCACGAGACGGATCGTGCCGTCATCGTGTCGATGGAGGTGCCGGGCGTCGCCAAAGAGGCGATCGATATCGAGCTCGACAAAGGCGTGCTGACGGTCAAAGGCGCGATCGACGCGACGAAGTACGAGGCGCTCCGGCCGATCTACTCCGAGTACAACGTCGGCAACTTCGTGCGCACGTTCCATCTGTCGACGAAGATCGACTCTGCCGCGATTTCCGCGACGCTCGCCGATGGCGTGCTGACGATCGACCTGCCGAAGGTGAAGGAAGCCGTCGCGCGGCGCATCGCGGTGAGCTGATGCCCAAGGCGAGCACCGGCTTCGCGCGAGCCGCAGTGGGCCGTTAGCGCCCGGGTGCGGGGGGCTCCGCAAGACGCGGCGGCCTTGCTATCGTGTGCGCCCATTTCACCGCGGGCGAACACGTGGCCGTGAACGAGCACCACCACCGGCCGGTCCTCGGCGTTCTCCTGAAGCTATCGTCGGTCGTGCTGCTGTCGTGCCTCGCCGCCTGCGTCAAGTACTTGGGCGACGGCGTGCCCACGGGCCAGATCATCTTCGTGCGCGGCGTCTTCTCGATGGCCGTGCTCGCGTTCATGGCGTGGCGGCTCGAAGGCCTGCACATCCTGCGCACGGACAAGCTGCGCTCGCACGCCGTGCGGTCGCTGTCCGGCACCGCGAGCATGTTCTGCTGGTTTACGGCGCTCACGTTGATACCGCTCGCGGATTTCACGGCGATCAGCTTCACGGCGCCGATGTTCCTGACGGTGCTCGCGATGCTGTTCTTGGGCGAGCGGATTCACGCGTATCGCTGGTCCGCGCTCGTCATCGGCTTTACCGGCGTGCTGATCACGATCGGGCCGCATCTGACGCTCGGCGGCAGCTCGATCGGCGTGCTCGTCGCGCTCGGCGCCGCCGTGTTTTCGGCGCTCGCGATGGTCGCGCTGCGCGGCATGAGCGGCAGGGGCGGCGAGCATCCGCTCGCGATCACGTTCTACTTCTCGTTGACGACCGTGGCGTGCTCGGCGCTGACCGTCTTTGCGGGCTGGCCCATGCCGAGCCGCGAGCAATGGCTGTTCATCCTGTTGTCGGCGGTGTTCGGGGTGTTCGGCCAGCTCCTGATGACGATGTCGTACCGCTACGCCGAGGCGTCGACGCTTGCGCCGCTCGACTACACGAACCTGCTGCTCGCCGTGACGCTCGGCTTCTACTTCTTCGGCGAAGTGCCGCACTGGTCGATGTGGGTGGGCGCGCCGCTCGTGATCGCGGCCGGGCTCATCATCCTCTGGCGCGAGTACCGCCGCTACGCGCCCGTGCCGGCGCCGGTCATCGCGAACGACTGACTGCAAGTTGCCCGGCGCGTCTGGCCGCAAGTACGCCCCATGTAATGGCCCGCGCCGGCAGTCCGTGCATGATCCTCGCAGCGGACTGGAAAACCAGCGATCACGAGGAGGCGGGTTGACTGAACCGCGCGCCGCGCGGACGATCGCTCGTGCCAATCGCACGCAGCAGCGCACAGGGGGAAGTTCGATGCGTCACGTTCACGTTCGCCGCGCCGGCGCGGTGGCACTCTTGGGGCTCGCAGCGGCGACGCATGCCCAGACTTCGTTGTGGCCGCTCGACGCGGACAAGGTGACGGCGGCCATTCCCGGCATTCCGGCCGGCGTCGGCTGGCCTTCGCCGCCGCTCGGCGACGGACCCTTCCTCATCGAATCGCTGCGGCCCGAGCATCGGAACCTGCGCGTCGTCGTGGTGGCGCGCGGCCTCGAGCAGCCGTGGTCCATTGCGTTCCTGCCGGACGGCGACATGCTCGTCACGGAGCGCCCGGGCCGGCTGCGGCTCATTCATGACGGCGTGCTCGCTCCGGCCCCGGTCCGTGGCGTTCCGGGCGTGCGAGCGGGCGGACTCCAAGGTCTCATGGACGTCGCGCTGCATCCGCGCTTTGCGGAGAACCGCTGGGTTTACCTTTCCTATCATCGGCCGGACGGCGAAGATGCCGGCGAGACCAGGCTCGCCCGCGGCCGCTGGGAGAGCGGCGCGCTCGTCGACGTGCGCGACATCTTCGCGACGGGCGCGACGGGCACCGAAGGCTCGCGCATCGGCTTTGCGGCCGACGGCAAGCTGCACATGACCGTCAGCGCACCGGGCGTCGGGCCCGCCGTGCTGCGGTCGCAAGACCCGCAGGACTACGCCGGCAAGACCATTCGCCTGAACGACGACGGCACCATCCCGCGCGACAATCCGTTCGTGAACGACTCGCGCTACTTGCCGGCGATCTACACGCTCGGCCACCGCAATGGCCATTCCATGACGCTGAACCCGTGGACCAACGAGCTCTGGGTCACGGAGCAGGGCCCGAACGGCGGGGACGAGATCAACGTGTTGCGGCCCGGCGGGAACTACGGCTGGCCTCTCGTGAGCCACGGGCGCGTCTACAGCGGGCAAGCCATCTCGCCGAACCCGACGCTCGAGGGCACGGTGCCGCCGCTCGTCTATTGGGTGCCGTCGATCGCGGTCACGGGAATGACGTTCTATCAGGGCGACGTGTTCACGGCCTGGCGCCGCAGCGCTTTCGTCGGGGGGCTCCGCGAGGGCGAGGTGCCGCGCACGGGGCAGCTGCAACGAATCGAGTTCAACGACCGGTGGGAAGAGATCCGCCGAGAGCCGATGTTGCGCGAGCTGAAGCAGCGCATCCGCGACGTGCGTGAGGGGCCCGACGGGCTCTTGTACGTGCTCACGGCTGAAGTCGATGGCGCCGTACTGCGCATCGAGCCCGCCGGCTAGATGGGATCGGGCGGACTGGCCCCCGACCGCCCTTCCCGGTTCTCGATCGCTCAGCCGCCGAGCATGAACTTTGGCAGCAGCAGGGACATGGCGGGGACGTAGGTCACCGCGACGAGAAAAGCGAGCAGCAGTGCGAGCCACGGTAGGCTGACGCGGATGACGTCCGTCACGGGCAGCTCCGAAACGGCGCTCGCGACGAACAGGTTGAGCCCTACGGGCGGCGTGATGAGCCCGATCTCCATGTTCACGACGAAGACGATGCCCAAGTGCACGGGATCGATGCCGAGCTGCACCGCGATCGGAAAAACGATCGGCGCGAGAATCAGCACCACGGACGTCGGGTCCATCAGCATGCCCCCCGCGAGCAAGATGACGTTCACGGCGACCAAGAACGCCCATGGCGGCAGCTCGGCCGCGAGCACGGCCGAGGCAATACCCTGCGGGATCTGCTCCGTCGTGAGCACGAACGCAAAGAGATAGGCGTTCGCGACGATGAACATCAGCATCGTCGTCAGGTGCGCGGCCTCCGTCAATACCTTCGGCGAGTCGCGCAGTCGAACGTCGCGATGCACGAAGATCGCGACGAACGCGGCGTACACGGCGGATACGGCTGCGGCCTCGGTCGGCGTGAAAATCCCGCCGTAGATGCCGCCGAGCACGATGACGATCAACAGAAGTCCCCACGCCGCCTCGCGCGCTGCGCGCAGCACCTCGCGGCCGGAGGCACGCTTTCGGCGCGGTAGGGTCTCGCGGCCGCCGCGCAGGTAGATCGCAGCCATCATCGACAGAGTCAGCACCACGCCCGGCACGACGCCCGCGATGAACAGCGCGCCCACCGACGTTTCCGTGATGGCGCCGTAAACGACGAGCACGATCGAAGGCGGGATCAGAATGGCCAGCGTGCCGGCGCTCGTCACGACGCCCGTCGCGTACTCGCGCCGGTAGCCCGCGGCCACCATTCCGGCGATCACGATCGAGCCCACGGCGACGACGGTGGCCGGCGAGGAGCCCGAGATCGCCGCGAACAGCGAGCACGCGAGCACCGAGGCCATCGCGAGCCCGCCCCGCACGTGGCCGGTGAGCGCGATCGCGAGATCGATTAGGCGGCGCGCGACGCCGCCCGTCGTGAGGAACGTGGCCGCGAGGATGAAGAACGGCACCGCGAGCAGCGGGTACACCTCCATCGCGTGAAAGAACTGCTGTGCGAGCGCGAGCAGAGATTGATCGCCGAACAGCACCAGCGTGAGCACGCTAGAGAGCCCGAGCGCGACGGCCACGGGCACTCGCAGCGCAAGCAGCAGCAGGAGCGAGCCGGTCAGGAAACCGACGGTCACGGGTGCCGCTCGCCTGGAAGCGCGGCGGCGGCGTGGCCGGGCCCGCCGGGCGGCTGCGCGCCGCGCGCGATCTCGATCGTCGCCTGCACGAGCCGAAGGCCGAGCAACGCGAAGCCGATCGGGAGACACGACAAGAGCAGCCAGCGTGGCAGCGGAATGTCGTGCGCAAGGTTGCCGAATACGTACAACCGGCGCACGAGCGTGAAGCCGCCCGTGAACATGAGCGCGATGTAGACGAACACGAGCCCCGCGCCGAGCAGGGCCACGACCTTCCGTGCCGCCGGCCCGAGGTGCTTCGTGACGACGTCGACGGCGATATGCGTGCCTGTGCGCACGCCGTGCGACATGCCGATCAGCACGAGCCAGCCGAAGAGATACACCGTCGCCTCGAGGGCCCAGACGAGGCCCGAGTTGAACGCGTAGCGCAGCACGACCTGTACGAACGTGAGCAGCGTCATCGCGGCGAGCAACGCCGCCGCGAAGTACCCCTCGGCGCGATCGAGCGCGTTGAGGGTCATGCGAGCCGGTCGATCAGCGGGCCGCGCCGGCCGCTTCCAGCAGCTCGGAGCCGATGCCCGCCGCGAATTGATCCCAGACCGGGCGCATCGCTGCGCGCCATGCGGTGCGCGCTTCGTCGTCGAGCTCGACGAGCTGCATGCGTCCGGATGCGAGCGCCGCGCTGCGCGCCTCCTCGTTGATGTGGCGCGCGGTCGAGTTCACGAACTGCGTGGCCTCGGCGAGCGCCTTCTCGAGCGCCGCGCGCACGTCGGCCGGCAGCTTGCGCCACGCATCGGGATTCACGGCGACGAGGTAGCCGATGTAGCCGTGGTTCGTCTCCGTCGCGTAGGCCTGCACCTCGTGGAATTTGCTCGCGTAGATGTTCGACCAGGTGTTTTCCTGCGCGTCGACGGCGCCGAGCTGCAGCGCCTGGTAGGTCTCGCCGTACGGCATCTTCTGCGGGTTGCCGCCGATCGCGCGGAACTGCGCGAGCAGCACGTCGGAATCTTGAATTCGGAACTTGAGGCCTCGGGCATCCGACGGCAAGCGCAGCGGCTTGTTCGCCGTCATGTGCTTCGTGCCGTTGTGCCAATACGCGAGCCCGTGAATGCCCTTGCCGTCGAGCTCGCTAAGGAGCTTCCGGCCGGCCGGGCTCGCCTGGAAGGCCTCGACGTGCGCCAAGTCCGTGAACAGGAACGGCAGATCGAAGATTTGAAAGCGCTTCGTGAGCCGGTCGAGCTTCGACAGCGAGATCGCGATCATCTGGATCTCGCCGAACGCGAGCGCCTCGAGCGAGGTTTGGTCGTCCATGAGGCTCGCGGACGGATACACCTCGACGCGCACGCGGCCCGGCAAGGCGGCCTCCGCGAGCGCTTTGAAGCGCTCGGCGCCTTGGCCCTTCGGCGTCGTCGGGGCCAGGTCGTGCGGAAACTTGATGACGATCGGTTGCTGCGCGGGCGCCGTGGCGCAAAGGAGCACGCCCGCGAGGAGTAGGGCCGCCGCTCGAATCCATTGACTCATCATCTTCGGTTCCTCCGGCGCGTCGTTTCGCCAGCCTCAACTCAAAGCCGCAGCTCCGGCCACGGCGCACGCCTCGTCCTCGGCGCTCGAGCCGCCGGAGATGCCGAGCGCGCCGACGAGCTTGCCGTCGACCAAGAGCGGCACGCCGCCTTCGACGGGAATCGCGCCTTCGAGGCGCAGCACGCGCAAGCCGTCGCCGCCGCGCGCGAGCACGTCTTGCAGCATCTTCGTCGGGCGCTTGTAGATGGCGGCCGAGCGCGCCTTCGCCTCGGCGACGGGCACGCTGCCGACCTGCGTCTCGTCGAGCTTCTCGAGATACACGAGGTGGCCGCCGGGATCGACGATGGCGACGGCGACGGTCCAGCCATTCGCTTTCGCGGGCTCGAGCGCCGCCGCGGCGGCTCGCTTCGCCTCGGCCAGCGTGATCGAGCGGCCGTACGGTGGCAGCTTCGGCCCCGGCGTGGGTTTCTGCTCGCTCACGATTGCCCCCCGAGCTTGCGGTACACCTGGTGCGCGACGACGAAATCGTTGCGGTCGAGTCCGAGCCCGCGGCAAGCGTTCATCATCTCGTTCGCGACGGCCGCGAGCGGCGTGGGGCTGCCGGACTTTCGCGCCATCTCGAGCACGAGCAGCATGTCCTTCTGTTGAAGCGTGACGTCGGCGAGCGGCACGGCCGGCATCTTGCCTTCGAGGATGAACGGGCCGCGGTAGCCGAGCACCGGCGCCGCCGTGACGCTCTTCAGCACTGCGTCGAGCGCGATCTCGCGCGCGACGCCCCCTTTTTCGGCGAGCGCGACCGCCTCGCCGAACGCGATGACCTCGACCATCAAGAGCGCGTTCACTGCGAGCTTCATGACGGAAGCCTGGCCGCTGGCGCCGATGTACGTGACTTTCGGCCCGATCGCGCGCAGCAACGGCTCGATGCGCTCGAAAGTCGCCTTGTCGCCGCCGATCATCAGCGAGGCATTGCCTTGCTGCACCGTGACGGGACTGCCCGAGAGCGGGGCGTCGAGCATCTCGAAACCGCGCTTCTTGAACTCCGCCGCGACGAACCGCGTGACGTCGGGCGCGATGGTGCCCATGTCGACGTAGACGCCGCCCGGGCGGATTCCTTCGATGACGCCGTTCGGTCCCAGCGCGATCTCTTTGACGGCGGCGCCGTCCGTGACGATCGAGAACGTGACCTCCGACGCCGCGGCGACGGCGGCCGGCGTCTCGGCCACGCGCATCCCGAGCTCCTCGAGCGGCGCGCCGCGCTCGCGCGATCTGTTCCAGCCCGTGACCTTGTGCCCCGCGGCGATGAGCCGCGGCACGATCACTTGACCCATGGCACCGAGGCCTACGAAACCGACGTCCACGCTTCCCCCCGCCGGCGTAGGTTCGATTCGGGGCGCGGCCGGCTCGCGCTCGAGGTCAGCTTATGCGGCGACCGCGGAAACGACAACGGCAGAGGGGCGGCGTCACACGAGTTGTTCGAGCCAAGACTCGATATCGGACCACGCAACGGCGGCGCCGTCGCTGCGCTGATGAGTGTCGTTGCCGCCATAGACGACAGCCGGGATCAGGGTTCCGAGCAGTGAATCGCTGCGGGCGGCCGCGGCGAAAAACTCGAGCTCGGCGAACGCATCGCTCGGGAACGTCGCTCCGGCCTTGCACTCGATGCCGAGTGTGCGAGCGCCGAGCTCGACGAGCATGTCCACTTCGTGACCCTTCTGATCCCTGAAGTAGAGCGCTTGATGTTGCACCCCGCGGGCGATCAGCTCCTTCTGCACTTCGCTCACGACCCACGATTCGAAGACGGCGCCGCGCAGCGGGTGCGTGTGAAGCTGCTCGGGGTCGCGGATACCGAGCAGGAAGCACAGTAGGCCGCTGTCCCAGAAGTGGAGCTTCGGTGCCTTGATCAGGCGTTTGCCGAGGTTGCGATAGAAGGGCCGCAGCAGATGAGTTACGAAGCACGTCTCGAGAATCGAGAGCCAACGGCGCGCCGTGGGATGCGTCACGCCGGCGTCGTTGCCGAGGCTCGACGCGTTGAGCACTTGCGCCGTGCGGCCGGCGCATAGCCCGAGAAAAGTTTGGAAGGCGCCGAGGTCCGTGACGTTGACGATCTGCCGCAGATCGCGCTCGACGTACGTCCGCACATAGTCTGCGAGCCACGCGTTCGGCGCGAGCTTGCGGTCGTGAATGCGCGGATAGCCGCCCGACCAGAGGACGGTGGCGAGGTCCGTGGGCGCGGAGTCGAACCTGCGAACTTCGGCATACGAGCATGGCAGTACGTGAACGACGGCTGCTCGCCCGGCGAGGCTCTGCCCGATCGTCGCGCTCAACGTGAGATTCTCGGAGCCGGTGAGAACGAAGCGTCCAGGCTCGGGGTCGGCATCCACGATACCTTGCAGGTAGGACGGGATGTCTGGGGCGCGCTGGATCTCATCGAGCACGGCGCCCGACGCGTAGCGGGTGAGAAAGCCTCGCGGGTCGGTCAACGCAAACGCACGTTGGTCCGGGTCTTCGAGCGATACCAGCGGCTTGTCCGGGAACAAGGCACCGCAGAGGGTCGACTTGCCCGACTGCCGCGGTCCGGTCAACACGACGACTGGGGCTCGGCTGGCGGCCTCCAGCACGATTCTCGAGACGGTCCTCTCAATCACATTCAATAGCTTACGCGGATAGAGAGTGATTGTAAATGCGATATTCAAATACCACCAACGATCCGCCGCGATCGATGGCCTTCCTGCTCCCGAGAGTCACGAGGAAGGCGCTGCGATCATCGATCAGCGCTTGGCAGGGTCTGCGTTTACGGGGCAACGCCATCGGTCGGCACATCAGACACCTCGCTTCAGCCGTGCCAATCAGCGATCTGCATTTACGATGCGGCTGCACTTGCGCGCCGCTCGGACGGGCGGCGCGCCGCTGGCGACAACCGCGCCGGCGCTCGGGCCGCAACAGCGTGCAAGCGAAGAACGGGTGGTCGACGAGCTCCATGGCGCGCAGATCGCCGTCCTCGTCGACGGCGGACTCGCGTACCGCCTGGCACAACGCCAAATGCGTCAAAGTGAGGCAGGATCCGGTGGCGAATCCCTCGCGAGCGGGCTCAGTTGATCTCGATCGGGTTGTAGTCCGGCGAGCAGACTTCGACGATGCAGATCGACTCGAGCGTGCGTCCTTCCGGGGGCGGCTCGAGCCCCGCTTCGCGCATCAGCTCGCGCAGCACCTTCGCAGTCTCGGGATGCGCAATCGCAGACTGCACGCCCACGCGCACGAGCCCGTCCGCGTAGTCGATCGGCAGCCACGTGTGCGCCGCGAGCTCGGGGCTGCCTCGATTGTCGGTATTGCCGAAGTCGCGGATGTCCATGCGCGCGCCGGCCGCGACGAGCACGCGCACGACTTCCGTCGCGCCCTTGTGCGCCGCGCCGTGCAGCGCGACGCGTCCCGTGTCGGCCTGGTAGTTCGGGTCGATGCCGAGCTCGAGCAGCAGCTTGACGGCCTCGACCGTTTCCTCCGGCGAATGCTCGTAGGTGATGCCCTCGACCCAGCCGATGCCGGCGGCCACAGCGAGCGGCGTGACGCCGAGCTTCGTGTAGATGTGGGGGTCGGCGCCGCGCTCGAGCAGCAGCTTCATGAGCTCGAGGTCGCCGGATTGCGAAGCGCGTAGGAAGGCCGTCGCGCCTTCCTCATCGAGCCACTGGTTCGTGAAAACCGTGCGCGTCTCTGTGCTTTCGATCAACTGCGCGTTCGGGTCGGCGCCGGCGTCGAGCAGCAGCTTGATGTACTCGAGATGATCCATGTCGGGCGTGCGCGTGGGGTAGTCGCCGCCTTCGAGGTTGCGGTTGTCGGTGGCGAGGTACAGCGGCGTCCAGCCGCCCTTGTTTGCGATGTTGACGTCGGCGCCGTGCTCGATGAGGAACTTGCCCATCTGATAATTGCGGTTCTGAGTAGCGGCGAGCAGCGGGCTCCAGCCGTAGCGCGTCACCTGATTCACGTCGGCGCCGGCTTCGAGCAGCACGCGGGCGGCCTCGATGTGGCCGGCGCGCGCGGCATAGACGAGCGGCGTGATCTCACCGCCGTCGGGCTCCCTCTGCCCGCGGTTGCGCCGGCCGCCGCCGCTCGCTTCGAGCACGAACCCCAAGTTGTCGCGTTCGAGGTTGCACGGATCGGACTCGTTGCTCGATTCTCCCGCGGCCGCAGCCAACACCGCGTCTTCGCTGCTCGCGGCGATCAGCTCTTGCAGCTTGCTCAAATCCGGCGATTCCTGGTCGCACAGAATCGCGATGACTTGCCGCCGTACGGCGCGCCGCGGGTCGTCTGACTTGCCGAGCGCCGCCGTGCGCCCGTCACGGACGACGGGGGCAGACACCGCCGCCACGTCGGCGCCGTGCTCGACGAGAATCTCGATGACGTCGGCATGGCCTTGATCGGCCGCTTGCATCAGAGCCGTGGTGCCGCGAGCGTCTTCGCGGGCGTTCGGGTTCGCGCCGCGATCGAGCAACGCGCGCACGGCCTCGACGCTGCCGGAGCGGGCGGCCAGCATCAGCGGTCTCCTGCCGAGCGGGAGCGCCTCGTTCGCGTCCGCGCCGCCGTCGAGCAAAACGCGCACCGTCGCGGCGTCGCCCTGGCTCGCAGCCAGCCACATCGGCGTCGAGCCGTTGCGATTCGCGGCCGAGACGTCGGCACCCGCTTCGGTGAGCAGCCGGGCGAGGTCGGGATCGCGGTGGTACGCCGCCCAGTGCAGTGCCGTGGCGCCGTCGGGTTGCGCGGCGTTCACGTCCGCGCCGTCCCGCAGGAGCGCGCGCACCCGTTCCACGTCGTGCCGCATGGCGGCGTCGGCCACGTCCGTCTGCGCGAGTGCGGCTTGCGCGAGCGCGAGAGCCCACGCAAGCGCGACGGCTTTGAGGCCGACGATCGATCGCGTTCCGACACGTCTCTGGTTGCGCATGCGCCTATACGTTCTCGAGTCGTCCCGTGCTGTCGCCGAAGCTGTCGCGGTGGATATCGAACTGATCGAGCAGGCTCAAGAGCAGGTTGCCCGTCGAGATCGTCTTCGTGGGATATGCGAGGTGGCGGTTGCCTTTCAGGCGCCCGTGGTTCTTGCCGATGAGGATGTGCGGCACGTCGTAGTGCAGATGCTGATTCGGGTTGCCCATATTGCTGCCGTAGAGCAGCAGCGAATGGTCGAGCAGCGTGCCGTCGGCTTCCTCGATTTTCGAGAGCTTGTCGGCCAGGTATCCCACCATCTGTACGTGATAGCGGTTGATCTTCGCGAGCTCCTTGATCAGCGACGGGTCCTCGCCGTGATGCGACACGCCGTGGAAGCCCGCGTTCGGGGCTTCGCTCTCCGGATAGCGGCGTCCCGTGAGATCGCGCGCGAAGAGCAGCGTGCCGACCCGCGTGAGGTCGGCCTGGAACGCGAGCGCGAGCAGGTCGAACATCAGCTTGATGTGCTCGTCGAACGACTGCGGAATGCCGGGCGGCACGTCGATATCCTCGGGTGCCGCCGTCGTCGCCTTCGCGGCGATCTCGAGACGGCGCTCGATCTCGCGAACGTTCTCCGTGAACGCGTCGAGACGCGAACGGTCCGGAACGCTGATCTCGGCACGCAGATGCGCGATCTTGCTGTTGATGGAGTCGAGGATGCTTTGATTGCGCTCGCGGCGCGCCACACGCTGCTCGGGCGTGCTGCCGCTGCCGAACAGCCGCTCGAACACCACCTGCGGGTTCAGCTCCATCGGCAACGGCGTCGTCGGCGACGCCCACGAGATCGTGTTCGTGTACACGCAGCTGTAGCCCTCGCCGCAGTTGCTGGCGCCGGAGCCCGGATCCTCGACCGACATTTCGAGCGACGGCAGCAGCGTCTCGCGGCCGATCTTCTCCGCGATGATCTGGTCGATCGTGTGGCCGGCGCGTACATCGGCGCCCGCCGTCTTTTTCGGCTTCTCCGCGCACAGGAACGCAGCGGCCACCCAGTGGTCGGCGCCGGTCTCGCCGGGCGGCGGCTCGGACGAGGTCGAGTGCAAGCCCGTGAGGATCGTCAGGCTGTGGCGGAAGGGCTCGAGCGGCTGCCAGATATACGGCAGCTCGGCCGGCAACGCGCCTTCCTTGTCGGGCACCCAGTAGCCGGGTGCCGCGCCGTGTGGAACGAAGCCGGCGAAGAAGCGCCGCGGCGGAGCCGCGGCGGCTTGCGCGAGCGCCGTCGCAGCGGGAAACATCGACTCGAGCAGCGGGAGGCCCAAAGCCACGCCTGCGCCCTTCAGGAACGTTCGTCGTGGTATGTGCTTCTTCGTGATGAACATCGCCATCGCATTACTCCTCGTTCGCCGCGGTCTTCATGTTCATCGTGAAGGCCGGGCTCTGAATGACGCCCATGAGGAGCGACGAGAACCGATAGTCGTCCTCGGCGGCGTCGTCCGCAATCGACCGCACGAGCGGCATGTCCTCGTATCCCAAGCCGCGGCCGATCGCATACGTCAGCAATTTCTCCGTCACGGCTTGCGCGAACAGCTCGCTGTTGGCGACGGCGTAATCGCGCAAGCTTTCGAGGCCCGTCAGCGGAACGCCGTCGTTCGTGACGCCCGTCGGATCGATCGGCTGGCCCGCGTCGGTCGTCCGCCACGCACCGACGGCATCGAAATTCTCCATGGCGAGCCCCATCGGCTCGAAGATCTGATGGCACGACGCACACGTCGGGTTCACGCGGTGCGCCTCGAGCCGCGCCCGCAGCGTCTTCGGGGCCTCGCCGTCGTTAGGCGTCAGATCCGTTTCGACGCCCGGCGGCGGATCGGGCGGGCCGATACCCAAGAAGGTCTCGAGGTACCACTTGCCGCGCTTGACGGGCGACGTGCGCGCCGCGTCGGACGTCATCGTGAGCAGGGCGCCCTTGCCGAGAAGCCCGCGGCGCATGTCGAGCTCCGGCCCGAGCTCCACGCGGCGGAACTGGGGCCCGTACACGCCGCGGATGCCGTAGTGCCTCGCGAGCCGCTCGTTGACGAACGTGTAATCCGCGGTCAGCAAATCGAGGATGCTGCGGTCTTCGTGGATGACGCTGGCGAAGAACAGCTCGATCTCGCGGCGAAACGCTTGCCGCAAGGTGCTATCGAAGTCCGGGAACAGATCGACGACCGGCTCGCTGGCCATCATGCCGCGAACGTTCAGCCACTGCCCCGTGAAGTTCTCGATGAACGCGTTCGAGCGCGGGTCGGCGATCATGCGCGCCACTTGCTGCTCGAGCACCTTCTCCTCGTGCAGGCGGTTTCTCGCCGCGAGCTCGATGAGCTCCTCGTCCGGAATGCTACTCCAGAGGAAGAACGAGAGCCGCGAAGCGAGCTCGAGGTCGCTGATGCGGTAAGGCGAGCCTGGAGCGACGTCTTCGGGCTCGATCTCGGAGCGGTAGATGAACTCGGGGTCCGCGAGGATGCGCTGGATCGCCGCCTCGATGCCGTAGTCGAAGCTGCCGCCCTCTTCGCGGCCCGCCTTGAAGAAGCTCATGATGTCCTCGACGTCGGCCTCGGTCGACGGACGGCGGAACGCTTTGGTCGTGAGCGTCGAGATGATTCGGCGCGCACACTCGCGCTCCTCGCTGCTCTCCTTGGGATAGCACTCGAAGATGCGCTCGCGGCTCTGCGTGCTCGTGGCCTGGAGGCCGTCGAACGGCCCTTCGATGAACACCTGGCCCACGTGCGGGTAGAACGTGTAGCCCGAGATGGCGCCCGGCGAGTTCATCGTGCGGACGAACGACTTGTTGAGGCCCGTGTCCGGCAAATCGCTCGTCGCGATGAACGTGACGCCGATCTTGTGGAAGCCGGCCGAGATCGGGATCTCCGGCGTACGGCCGCCGTTGCCTTCGTTCGGCGCGATCTCCTTGTCCCAGTCGAACAGATACACGCGCCTGCCGTCGACCGAAACCTCGAGCTGCTCGCCGCGCACGTTGCCGAGCACGGCCGTGAAGTAGCCGGTCATGCCCTTGACGGTGAAGACGTAGTTGCCGTCGGCCGGGAACTCGTGCTCGATCAACATGCCGCCGCGCGTGCCGAACGGCAGCCCTTCGATGTAGCCGTTCTGCGAGGTGTCGTGCGGGGCGTCGAACACGGCCAGCGTCGGCGCGGTCTCGGTGCCGATCGCGAGCCGGCTGATTTTGCCGGCTGCGGAGAGGTACGCCTCCATGAGGGCCGGCGAGGTCGTCAACGTGCCGGCCATGTTGTCGAACCCGTGGCTCGAATCGTCGGCGGGCAGGAATTTCGTGGCGTCGATGTCGAGCGCCAAGAGATCGCGGATCGCGTTCGAGTATTCGGTGCGGTTCAGGCGGTGCAGGCCCGGGGGCGGCAAGTGCAGCTCGGCGTGCGCGTCGATCTCGTTCTCGAGCCAGGTGACGAGCTCGCTGCGCTCTTCGGGATCGAGCGGCGCGCCGCCGTCCGCCGGCGGCATGAGCCCCGCACGCAGCTTGTGGATCACCTTCTCCCAGGTTTCGGCGTCGGCTGCCACGGCGTCGAAGTTGCGCGACTCCAGATTCAGGCCGGCGGTTCGCTCCGCCGAGTTGTGGCAGTCGAGGCACGCCTTTTCCACCGTCGCGCGGCTCTGCTCCGCGTCGTTGCCGATCATGCCGCAGCCCGTGGCCAGCGCGCCCAGCAGGGCGGTCAATCCAAGTCGTCTGGTCTGCACGAGAGTCTTCCCATTCCTCCGCCAGTCGCCTCGTGGCCCGCAAAGAGCCTCCGGACCGCTCGGGACCCCGATCCCTCGACAAAATTGTAGCGGGCCAAGGCACAAGGTGCGCGCTTCTCTGCGCGTGCGGCGGCTCCGCTCCAGAAAACTTAGCGCGCCGGGGCGGCCGTTCTACGAACGAGGGCCTCGGACGGCCTCGATGATCGGGACGAGGAGGCCGTCTCAGCGGCGGAAATGCTTCTTGAGGCCCTGCCAGTGGCGGTAGTAGTCGCGCTCGAGAATCTCCGTCTCGAGCGCGAAGCGAGTCGGACGGATCACGAGCTGCGTCTCGAAAATGATCGTGACCGTATCGCCGAGGTACTGTGGCGCGTCGGCCGCGCTCGATCCCGCCTCGAACGCGTCACTGTCCGGGCCGTGGCCCGACATGCAGTTGTGCAGGCTCGCGCAGCCCGGCTCGAACCCCTCGGCCTTGCCGATGTAGCGGCCTCTGACGAGCCCGACGAACTCGCTGCACACGTTGCGGTGAAATGGCGGCGGCCGGAACGTGTTGCGAGCCACGGACCAGCGGTCCGTGATCACGCCGAAGTCGATGTTCGCCGTGCCCGGCGTCGCTGTCGGCGCCGTCAGCACCGTGAAGATCGACGGGTCCGGATGGTCGTAGCTGACGGTGTTGATCGTGTTGAAGCGCGCGAGATCGTACTTGTACGGCACGTACGTGCCGTGCCACGCGACGATGTCGAGCGGCGAATGATCGATCTTCGCTTCCCAGAGTTTGCCCAAGAACTTCGCGACGACGCGGAAATCGCCGTCGCGCTCCTCGAACGCCGCCACGGGCGCCAGGAAGTCGCGCGAGTTGGCCAAGCCGCTCGTCCCGATCGGCCCGAGCTCCGGCAAGCGGAAATGCGCGCCGTAGTTCTCGCAGACGTAGCCGCGCGCCGGCCCGTCGAGCTCGACGCGGAACTTGACGCCGCGCGGCACCACGCAGATCTCGCCCGGCGCGACCGCGAGGATGCCGAGCTCCGTGCGCACCGTCAGCGCGCCCTGCTGCGGCACGATCAAGAGCTCGCCGTCGGCATCGTAGAAGAACCGGTCCACCATCGACTGGTTCGCGGCGTACATATGCACGGCCGCGCCGGTCTGTAGCCCCGGGTCGCCGTTGCCGCCCATCGTCACGAGGCCGGCGACGAAGTCCGTCGGCTCTTTGGGGAGCGGCAGCGGCCGCCACCGCAGCTGATTCGGCGACGCAGGCACCTCGTCGAACGGCGCGCTGCGAATCAGCCCGGACTCAATTTCGCGGAACGGCTCGTGCACCGCCGACGGCCGAATCCGGTACGTCCAGCAGCGGCGCATCGACGCGCGTGGCGCCGTGAAGCTCGTGCCGTTGATTTCTTCGGTGTAGAGCCCGTACGGCGGCTTCTGCGGGTTGCTCTGCCCGATCGGCAACGCGCCGGGCAGCGCCTCGCTCGCGAAGTCGTTCCCGAAGCCCGATTGGTAGCGGAGCGCCTCGTTATTCACGTGCGCATAGTAAACCGTCGCGTGTCATGCCTGCGATATAGTGAGGCTCGGTAGCGGCGTCTCGCTTTGACGTTCCGTTGTATCGCCATCGAACGGCGGTGGTGGGTCAAAGAGACACCGCGACTCTCAGCAGCAGGACACGCATGAAAGCGATTCGCGTACACGAATGCGGCGGACCGGAGGCGCTCCGCTACGACGAAGTTCCCACGCCGGAGCCGAAGGCGGGCGAGGCGCTGGTGAAGATCGCCGCCGCCGGCGTGAACTTCATTGATGTGCAGCAGCGGGCTGGGCGCTACAAGCCGCCGGCGCTCCCATTTACGCTCGGGTCCGAGGCGGCCGGCACGGTCACGGCCGTCGGCGAGGGCGTTACGGAGGTCGCGGTCGGCGATCGCGTCGCCTATGCGATGGTGGTCGGCGCGTATGCGCAGTACGCAGTCGTGCCGGCGAAGCGGCTCGTCCAGGTGCCGGACGGGATCGACGCGCAGACGGCCGCCGCCGTGATGCTACAGGGCCTGACGGCGCACTACCTGACGCACAGCACGTATCCAATCAAGCCGGGCGACACGGCCCTCGTGCACGCGGCGGCAGGCGGGGCGGGGCAGCTCGTGACGCAGGTTGCGCGGCTGCGGGGCGCGACCGTCTACGCGACGGTCGGCAGCGAGGCCAAGGCGGAGATTGCGCGCAAGGCGGGCGCCGCGGCGACCATCGACTATCGAAGGCAGGATTTCGAGGCGGAGATCAAGAGGCTCACGAACGGGCGGGGGGTCGACGTCGTGTACGACTCGGTCGGCAAGGACACCTTCGACAAGAGCCTGAATTGCCTGAGGCCGCGCGGCATGCTCGCCCTGTTCGGCTTCTCGAGCGGGCCCGTGGCGCCGTTCGATCCCGCCGTGCTCGGGGCCAAGGGCTCGCTGTTCCTCACGCGGCCGGGGTTGAACCAATACATCGCGACGCGCGAAGAGCTCGTCGGCCGCGCCCGAGATCTCTTCGCGTGGTTGGCGGCCGGCAAGCTGAAAATCACGGTCGATCGAGTCTTTCGACTCGCCGAAGCGGCCGACGCACACCGCGCGCTCGAGTCGCGGCGCACGGCCGGCAAGCTGCTCCTCGTGCCGTGACGGCTCGACAGTCGCGAGCTAGAGCAAGGGCTGCACGCGAGGCTGCGGGAGATCGAGCTCGACGCGCATCCAGGCCCCGGCGTGTTTGACCATCAGAACTCCGCTTCCGGCTCGAAGCGGAACGACAGGCTCCGCGGCGCCATCCCGAAACCGAGATGCGGTGGGCATCCCCGGGACGTTCGTCAGGACGATTCCTGCCGTGGCGGAGATCGGCACCCAACGGTTTTCGTCGACGCCGGGCGGACGATCGGCGCCGGATTGAGCCGCCGACGAGGCGACGATCAGGCAAGCCGAAGCCACAAGGAGCCATTGCGAGCGAGTAATCTTCATGGGCGATCCTACTATCCGGGGCTTCGAGCGCACTAGACCGCGCCATTCTCGGCCGGTTCAGCCGCCTCGGCGGTCGAGCGTGGGCCGTATACTACGCGCCCTCGAATCCCAAGGACCTCGACCGTGCCCGCTCTGCTCCGCGCCAGTTCTCCTTCTTCCGCGAGGCCGCTCGCGTGACGGCCGCGCACGATCCGCGCACTACCCTCGAGACACGCCTCCGGGCCGCCGTCGCGAAGGCGTTCGGCGCCGAGCACGGCGCGGTTGATCCGATGGTGCGCCGCTCCGAGCGCGCCGACTACCAGGCCGATCTCGCGATGGGGCTCGCGAAGGCGCTGAAGCGGCCGCCGCGGAAGGTCGCGGAAGCCGTCGTCGCCGCCGCCGATCTCGCCGACGTTTGCGAGCGCGTCGAGATCGCGGGGCCCGGCTTCATCAATGTCACGCTGCAGCCGGCGGCGCTCGAGCAAGCGTTGTCCGGCGTCGCGCGCGACGAGCGGCTGGGCGTGCCCGTCGCGGCCGTCAAGGATCGCGTCGTCATCGACTATTCGGCGCCGAACGTGGCGAAGGAGATGCACGTCGGCCATCTGCGCTCCACGATCATTGGCGACGCGCTCGCGCGGCTGCTCGAGCTCGCGGGCCACGACGTGATTCGGCAGAACCACATCGGCGACTGGGGCACGCCGTTCGGCATGCTGATCGAGCATCTGCTCGACGTGGGCGAGCGCGCGGCGCAGGCAACGATGGGCGAGCTCAGCGATTTCTACCGCGCTGCGCGCGCGAAGTTCGATTCCGATCAGGGCTTCGCCGAACGCGCGCGGCAGCGCGTCGTGCTGCTCCAGGCGGGCGACGAGCGCACGCTCGCTCTGTGGCGGCAGCTCGTCGATCTGTCGAAACGCTATTTCACGCAGGTCTATGAGCGGCTCGGCGTGACTCTGCGAGACGAGGACGTGCGCGGCGAAAGCGCGTACAACGCGGAGCTATCCGAAGTGGCCGCGGAGCTCGAGCGCAAGGGCCTCGCCACGTTGAACGAGGGCGCACTCTGCGCGTTCCCGCCGGGCTTCGCGAACCGCGCCGGCGAGCCGTTGCCGCTGATCGTGCGCAAGCAAGACGGCGGTTATGGCTACGCCGCCACGGATCTCGCCGCGATCCGCTATCGCACGCAGACGCTAGGCGGCACGCGGCTCCTGTACGTCGTCGGTGCGCCGCAGGCGCAGCACCTGGCGATGGTGTTCGCCGTCGCGGCGCAGGCCGGTTGGCTCGCGCCGCCGGCGCGCGCCGAGCACGTCGCGTTCGGCTCGGTGCTTGGCGCCGACAAGAAGATGTTCAAGACGCGCTCCGGCGAGACCGTGCGGCTCACGGACCTGCTCGACGAGGCCGTCGAACGCGCCGACGCTGGGCTCATCGCCCGCGACGCGGACCGCGACGAAAAGGAGCGGCGCGAGCTTGCGGCCGCGATCGGCATCGGCGCCGTCAAGTACGCCGATCTCGCGAACGACCGAGTCAAGGACTACGTGTTCGACTTCGACCGCATGCTCGCCGTGGAAGGGCGCACGGGCCCGTACCTGCAATACGCGCACGCGCGGATCTGCTCGATCTTCCGCAAGGGCGCCGAGAGCGGCATCACCTGCGACGCGAACGCCGCGCTGCAAATTGCCGAGCCGGCCGAGCGCACGCTTGCGCTCGAGCTGCTCGACTTCGGAGCGGCCGTGGTGGAAGCGGGCGCGACGCTGCGCCCGCATCGCTTGGCCGGGTACCTCTACAATCTCGCGACCGCGTTCACGGCGTTCTTCGAGACGTGCCCCGTGCTCAAAGCGCCGGACGCAGCCACGCGCGCGTCACGGCTCGCGCTTTGCGAGCTGACGGCGCGCGTGCTCTCACGCGGGCTCGGTCTTTTGGGGATCGCCGCGCCCGAGCGCATGTAGCGCTCAGGCGCCGGCGTAACGCGCGCTTATGCGACGCGCTTTTCCGGGATCGGCGTGTGCCGCTTCACCGGGCTACCGAGGATGTATTCGACGCCTTGGGCGCGCATCCACTGAAGTTGCGCTTCGCGCTTCGCGTTGAGCTGGGCGGACTCCTCGGCCGGAACGCAAAAGGCGGGTAGCGTGAGCAGCTCCGGGCTGAGATTCCGCTTCCGTGCGAACAGCGAGCTCATGTTTTTTTCCTTATCCTCGCGGACCAAAACAAGTCGAGGGAAATTTTCGGCGCGCATGCATCGAGCGTCCACTCGGCGCGCGCAAGGCGAGCAACCTCGCGGCTGCGGGCGGCGGACGGCCGTATTATGGAAAGGAACTGGCGCACGTAAAAAGATCCGGCACCGCCCCAAAGGCGCGCGGTGGCCGGCTTTGCACCATAATCCGGTTTACCCGAAGTCGGAGCCGTCGGCGGCGGTTCTAGGCGCTCTCCGGGGTCAATTTTTCGGCGGCAAATCGACGCGCACGGCCCAGCCTTCGGTGCTCGCGGACGCCGCGGGATAGCGCTCGAGCACGAGCGGGTCGTGCCCCGGAATCACGCGGTTCTTGTGGCCGGCAAGCCGCTCGAGTGTGTTGTAGCCCTCGAGCATGTCGCCCTGGTTGTAGAGCACTCGGAACACGCGCCGCGAGTCGATGTGCGCGTAGAAGTGCGTGGCGTCGGACGCCAGCACGACGGGGCCGCGTTCCGTTGCGACGCGCACGCACTGCAATCCCTTCGTGTGGCCGCCAATCTTGTGCACCGTGATGCCGGGCGCGAGCTCGTCGGTACCGTCGTGGAACTGCACGCGGCCCGCGAAGACGCGGCGCACCATGCGCGAGACGTCGTCGGCCTCGAACGCATGGTTGATCTGATGGTGGCACATGCAGCGGCCCGTCACGTACTCCATCTCGGTGTCTTGCAGATGAAAGCGTGCGTTCGGGAACAGCTCGCCGTTGCCGCAGTGGTCGTAGTGCATGTGCGTGACGATGACGTCTTCGACGTCGGCATGGCGAATGCCCACGGCGGCTAGTCCTTCGTCGACGGGGTGGACGATCTTGCGGTCGCGCTTTTTCGCCATCGCCGCGTCGAAGCCCGTGTCGACGACGAACGTGCGGCCGTCACCGACGATGGCCCAGACGTAGTAGTCGAGCGGCATGTCCCAGTCTTCGTGCGGGTCGCCGTCGACGAAGTTGCCCCAGGCCTTGCGGCCGACGTTGGCATACTTGATCGCGAAGATTTGATAGGTCGCTGTAGCCGTCATCAGTAGGGGAGCCGCCGAGCGGCCCTCCGCCCCAAACGTCAACGCCCGAGCGGAATGAACGCGAGCGCGTTGTTCGGATTCAGCGGGATCACGAGCTGGTTCTGCCGCGAGTCGTAGCACATCGATGCCGCGCTCGGGATGCCCGTGGCGATGATCTCCGCCGGCTGCCCGCGCCGAATGCGCGATACGCTGCCGAAACGCACGCTGCTCACGTACTTCGTGCCGTCGGGCAGCACGACGACGCCGTCGTTGCCGCTCTCGGCCGCTTGCTCCGTGCGCACGACTTGCCCGGCCGGGTTGTATGTGACGACGTCTTTCGTGCCGATGTTCACGACGACGATGTTGCCGTCCGTATCCATCGCGACGCCGTTCGGCGCTGCGAGCGGCGCGCCTTCGGCGAACGTGCTCACCGTGCCGTTCGGCGCGATCTTGAAGATGCGCTCGGGATTGCGCGTGTTCGAGACGTAGACCGTGCCGTCGGCCGTGGCGGCGATGCCGTTCAGGATCGTTGCGCCTTCGATCTTCGTGGCCTCCCCAGGCGTTCCCGTCCTCAAGTCGAATCTGCGAACCGTGTCGATGTCGGCGACGTACAGCGTGTTGCCGGCGATCGCGCTGCCGAGCGGATGATTCAACGTGAGCCCGTCGCGCGTGACGCCGATCCACTTGCTCGTATGAACCGAGCCGTCGGGATTGATCAGGGAGACGAACCCGTCGTTCTCCTGCACCATCTGCGGATTCCCGGCGTTCATCGCGACGATCAAGTTGCGCGTCGGGTCGAAGGTGCAGCTCTCGGCGAAGTGAAAGCTGCCGTAGACCTTCACGTTGCTCGACAGCGGCTGCTGTACGCCCGCTTCGTTCGTCGCGCCGAGCGGGGTGCCGACGCGATACGGTTGCGGGCCGCCCGATTGCGCCTGCTGCGCCAGCGCCACGCCGGCCGCCAACGATGCCGCGATACCGCAAGCCAAGAGAGTATTGATGCGCACGATTCCCCCCAAAGCAGGAGTTGATTGAGCCGGGAGCGAATCATGGCACACGGCGCGGAGTTCCGGGATGGTTCCGCGACGGCGTCCAGAGTGGCCCCGTGTTGCGGAGCCGGCGCGCAACTCGCCCGCACCGCCCGGGCTTGCCGGCAAACGCGTGGGTCATGCGCGTGCCTGACAGCGTCGAACGCACGGCGGATGTGCCCGGCCGTGAGCCCGCTCGACAACGGCTGATCGACGGCGCCGCACGCAATACGGCCGCCTTGGAGCCGATGGCATAATCGGCTCGAAAGCCTTGGGCAAGGCACATCGAGGGCGGTCCCATGAAACGTCGGGCGTTCGCGGTTGCAGCTGCGGTCATCGGAGCGGCGGCGCTCACGGCTCAACCGAAAGTGGAGGGACCCGTGCGCTATCCCACGACGAAGAAGGTCGACCAGGTCGACGACTATCACGGGACGAAGGTAGCGGACCCGTACCGCTGGCTCGAGGACGAGACTTCGCCCGAGACGGCCGCGTGGGTCGAAGCGCAAAACGCCGTCACGTTCCCGTACCTCGAAAGTATTCCCTACCGCGAAGCGGTTCGTAAGCGCGTCATCGAGCTCAACGACTACGAGCGCTACGGCGCGCCGGCGCGCAAGGGCGCCTATTTCTTCTTCAGCAAGAACGAAGGCCTACAGAATCAAAGCGTGCTGTATCTCCAGCAGGGCCTCGACGCGGCGCCCGAGGTGCTGCTCGATCCGAACACGTGGTCGCCCGACGGCACGGTGCAGCTTTCGGCGTTCGAGCCGTCGAAGGATGCGAAGTACGCCGTCTACGGCATCTCGCGCAGCGGCTCCGACTGGCAGCAGTACAAGGTGCTCGAGCTCGCGACGAAGCGCGAGCTCGCGGACTCGATCGAGTGGGCGAAGGTGTCGCAGGTCGCCTGGCACGGCGATGGCTTCTACTACAGCCGCTATCCCGAGCCGCCCGAGGGCCGCGAGCGGGCCTCGATCAACGAGAACCACCAGGTGTTCTTTCACAAGCTCGGCACGCCGCAGTCGGCCGATACGCTCGTCTACGAGGACCCCGCGAATCCGCAGCGCTTCCATACCACGTCGACGACGGAGGACGAGCGCTTCCTGATCCTCGAGGTGTCCGATCGCGGCAAGGGCCTGGACGGCAACGCGCTCTACGTGCGCGACCTGACGAAGCCAGGCTCCGAGTTCCAGCCGCTCGTGCCGGAGATCACGAACGACACGTTCTACGTCGTCGACAACGTCGGCGACAAGCTCCTCGTCGCGACGAACCACGGTGCGCCGAACTGGCGCGTCGTCTCGATCGACCCCGCGAACATCGCCGAGTCGAATTGGCAGACGATACTGCCGGAGCGGCCGGAGCCGATCGCGAGCGTGACGGCGGCCGGCGGCAAGCTGTTCGCCACGTATCTCAAGGACGTCGCGACGCGCGCCTACGTGTACGCGCTCGACGGCACGCTCGAGAACGAGATCGCGCTGCCGGGGCCCGGCACGGCCACGGGCTTCAGCGGGCCGAACGACTCGCCGTTCGTGTTCTACACGTTCAACTCGCTCAGCGTGCCGCCTACGATATACCGCTACGACATCGCGTCGCGCACGAGCACCGTGTTCCGCGCCCCCCGCGTGCCGGGTTACGACCCCGATCAATTCGAGACGAAGCAGGTCTTCTACCCGAGCAAGGACGGCACTCGGATCCCGATGTTCCTCGTCTACCGCAAGGGGCTCGAGCTCGACGGCAACAATCCGACGCTGCTGTACGCGTACGGCGGCTTCAACATCGTCGTGAACCCCACGTTCAGCGCCGCGCGCATCGCGCTGCTCGAGCAGGGCTTCGTCTACGCGTCGGCCAACCTGCGCGGCGGCGGTGAATACGGCGAGGAATGGCACCGGCAGGGGATGAAGCTCAAGAAGCAGAACGTGTTCGACGACTTCATCGCCGCGGCCGAGTGGCTCATAGAGCAGAGGTACACCTCGCCGGCGCGGCTTGCGATCAACGGCGGCTCGAACGGCGGGCTGCTCGTGGGCGCCGTCATGAACCAGCGGCCCGAGCTCTTCGGCGCCGCGGTGCCGCAGGTCGGCGTCATGGACATGCTTCGGTTCCACAAGTTCACGATCGGCTGGAACTGGATCGCGGACTACGGCTCGAGCGACAACCCCGAGGAGTTCAAAGCTTTGTACGCGTACTCCCCGCTGCACAACATCCGCCGCGGCGTGAAGTATCCGCCTACGCTGATCACGACGGCCGATCACGACGATCGCGTCGTGCCGGCGCATTCGTTCAAGTACGCGGCTACGCTCCAGGAGCTCGCGAGCCCCGCAAACCCCGTGTTGATCCGCATCGAGACGAAGTCGGGGCACGGCGCGAGCAGCCTAACGAAGCAGCTCGAGG
>JBBIJV010000002.1:0-51280 GCA_037445815.1 Rhodospirillaceae bacterium | reverse complement strand
GGAGGTCGCTGCGCGCGACTTCGATCTTCCTGACCGCAAGACCTCTCTATCGCGAATCGCAATCCTTACTGGGCTCACAAGGAAGGAGGTCGCGAAGCAGAAGGAGATCCTTCAAAGCGGCGCCTTGAATTTCGACAGCAATCTCAATCGAGTGATTCGTGTGCTTGAAGGCTGGCACAGCGATCCGGCTTTCACAGGACCGTACGGCCTCCCAATGGAGTTGCCGTTCGAGTCTCCGAATTCGGCAAGCTTCGCAAGTCTGGTGCGGCGACATAGCGGGGATATGGCGCCCCGTGCAATGCTCGACGAATTGATGCGAGTTGGAGCAGTCGAGCAAACCGCTGCGGGCAACCTTAAAGTGTTGATTCGCGTGTATATGCCGAGAAATTTCCATCCGGACGCTCTTCATAGGTTCGGAGAGGTCGTCCGAGATTTCGTCAGCACGTACGAATACAACATGGACAAGCAGCCCGGGAAAGGGCGCTTCGAGCGAATCGTATTTGCTGATAACGGGCTGCCTGAGGAACTGATGCCCGCATTTGATGCGCTGTTACGAGCCAAGGGTTACAAGTTCATTCTAGAGCTGAACAACTGGTTGTCCGCTCAAGACAACACGGGTGCCCAACTCTCAAGAAGACGAGGGCGACGTATCAAGACCGGAGTGGGTGTTTATCACTTCATCTCATCAGAAGAGTGATACCTACGGCTCGATACTCACCGTCGCGTCGTCCCGTAGCGACTTGATGTAGTCGTCCAGCCGCTTCCTTCCCGCGGCTTCGGTGAGGTCGGCCCGCAGACTCTCGAGCGGGGGCGGTTCTTGTTGGCGCATGTCCTCGAGCAGGATCACGTGGTATCCGAAATCCGTCTGCACCGGTTCACGTGAGTAGGAGCCAACGGTCATTTGTCGAACCGCTGCGGCAAAAGAAGGTGGCAGCGAGTCGAGTGTGAACCAGTCGAGAGCGCCGCCGTTTGGCCCTGTCGGGCCGTCTGCGCGTGCTTCGGCTAGCTCAACGAAGTCGCCGCCTTGGTTCAGCTCCTCAATAACGGCGTCCGCCTCGGCTTTTGTGCTCACCAAAATGTGGCGGGCTTTGAATTGCTGTCCGGACAAGCGAGGCAGGTTCTCGTCGTAGATCGCTCGAATGTCGGCTTCGGTGGGCGGATTCTTCTGCGTGTAATCCGAAGCCATAGCGCGCGCCACGAGTTGCAGGCGCTGGAGCTCGATCTGCGCAGCGAGCGAGCGCGAGTCCGTCAATCCTTGTTTCTCGGCCTCCTGCGCAAGGAGCTCCAAGCCGATGACGTCGTTGATGACGCGTTCGCGATCCTCGGAGCTCAGATCGTCGAGATGCTGGCGCTCCGTTGCCAACACGTAGGTGCGAACGACGGACTCGGCGAGGGGCTTGCCGTTCACAACCGCTACGCGTGTCGAACCGAGGTTGCTTGCAGGCGTATTGGCTACTTCTTGTGAGCATGCAGCCGCCAGAGTCGCGAGCGCAGTGAACCGCAGAACCCGTGGAATTCTCATGATTTGACCTTCGAGCTGTCCGAATCTTCAGGGCTCAGAGCGACGAGCGCGAGCGCGTGTATGTCCGTTTGCATCAGCGACCCGAGCGCGGCATAGACCATTCGGTGCCGTTCGACGCTTCGCTTGCCGGCGAATCGGCGGGAGCGAATTCGCACGTTGAAATGGCCGCGGCCATCCCGCGCGCCGACGTGACCGGCGTGTCGGCGGCTGTCGTCGACGATCTCGAGCTCCTCGGGCTCGAGCGCTTCTTCGAGCCGGCTGCGAATCAGCGCCACGCGGTCGGCGGTCATGGAGCCACCTGAACTACGGGCTTGATCTCGACCTCGCCGAACACGCCTTCCACCACATAGGGATCCGCCGCGGACCAAGCGCGCGCACGCTCGAGCGAGTCGAACTCGGCGATGATCAGGCTGCCGTTAAAGCCGGCCGGGCCGGGGTCTGGACTATCGATGGCCGGATGAGGGCCGGCGAATACCACGCGCCCTTGATCAACGAGCGGCTGCAGGTACTCGAGATGCCGCGGGCGAACGTTCCGGCGCAGAGCCAGGCTGTTTGGTACGTCGCGCGCGATGATCGCGTACAGCATCACTTGCTACTACTGCCTGCGTTGCCGTCACTCGTGCGAGACGAAATCCAAATCGCTTGACCGACGGCCATGAGCAACGAGAGGCCGATCATCCCCCAAGTCTTGAAGTACACCCAGGTTTGTTCGTCGAAGTTGTACATGACGAAGAGATTCAGCGCGCCGATCACGGCGAAGTTCGCAACCCACAGCATATTGAGCTGGCGCCACACGTGACGCTCGAGCTCGACGGCCTGGCCCATGATTCGCTGCGTGAACGTCTTGTCTCCGATGTACTGGCTGCCGAGAAACGCGGCCGCGAACAACCAGTTGACGACGGTGACCTTCCACTGAATGAACAAAGGATTGCGCAGCGCGAGCGTTATGCCGCCGAACACGGTGACCAGCGCGCCCGAGATCAAGTGCTTCCAACCCGGCGTTCAACAGCATCTTGTTGATCTTGCGATGCCGAAACCATTGGTACGCGATTTGCAATGCCATCACGACGATGATCGTCGCGGTCGCCACGTACAGGTCGTAGAATACGTAGGCACCAAAAAACGCGATCAACGGCAGAAAGTCGAAGAGCAGCTGCATTCGGGGCGGTCCTCCTGTTCGCGGGCATCTTAACGCCCTTGGCCAGCGCCCCCCAACCCGGCCTAGAATTGCAGCGTGGGCCAATACTTCAAAGTCCATCCCATCAATCCTCAGCTGCGCCTGTTGAATCGGGCCGCCGAGATTGTTCGCGCCGGCGGGCTCATCGTCTATCCGACGGACTCGAGCTACGCCTTCGGTTGGCACCTCGGCGACAAGGCCGCGCTCGACCGCGTGCGGCAGTTGCGGGGCATCGACCGCGATCACGACTTCACGTTGGTCTGTCGCGACCTCACGGACATCGCTATTTACGCGCGCGTCGACAATTGGGCGTATCGGCTGCTCAAGCAGCTGACCCCGGGACCGTACACGTTCGTTCTTCGAGCCACGAATCAGCTGCCGAAGCGGCTACAGCACCCGAAAAAGCGCTCCATCGGCATCCGCGTGCCGGATCACACCATCGCTCAGGCGCTGCTCGCCGCGCTCGGCGAGCCGCTGATGAGCTCGACGCTCGTGCTGCCGAACGAGTCTTTGCCGCTCACGGATCCGGAGGAGATTCGCGATCGTCTCGAGCGTCAAGTCGACCTCATCGTCGACGGCGGTGCTTGCGGCATCGAGCCGACGTCTGTGCTCGACTTGAGCGCCGGTGAGGTGGCCGTCGTGCGAAAAGGGAAGGGCGACGTCTCGCAATTCGAGGCGTGACCGCGCCGTGGCGATCACGTTTGGTGTCGACAGCATTGGTTGGCACATGCGCATCGCCTCGCGACCCGGGCGAGGGCGCTGCGCCGCTCCCGGCGTTGATTACGGCAGTTTCGCGGGCTGTCGGCGACCGCCGGTATGAACTTCCTCATCTCGGGCCTCGACAGCCGGCCGAACATCGCCGATCAGGTAAAAGGCCTCGAGCAATCTTTGCAGACCGCTCGCCGAGGTAACATCAGCACCGTGAGCGCAGTGACCTAAAGCGCGCCGACCCAAACCAGACCATTCGTTCGACAGCCGCGTTCCACAGAGGGGGGAGAGCATGGAAAGATCGATGAGAGCGGCGCTGCACGCCGCAGCGACGTTGGCGGTTTGGGTTTGCGTCACGAGCAGCGCCTCCGGACAGGGCTCGTGCGACCGGGACTGCCTGCGGACGATGCTCGATCGCTATCTCGCGGCCGTCGTC
Organism: Rhodospirillaceae bacterium; assembly: GCA_037445815.1. Taxonomy (GTDB): domain Bacteria; phylum Pseudomonadota; class Gammaproteobacteria; order Steroidobacterales; family Rariloculaceae; genus FEN-1219. Next base: position 47,437 of record JBBIJV010000002.1, on the reverse strand, counting down.
GCGCACGATCCGAGCGCGGCACCCGTCGTCACCGGGTTTCGGCAGACGGAGAACGCGATCAACGTGGCGCCCGGCAACGGCGTGTGGCGCTCCGTGACGGGCCTCGGCCAAGCGCAGCGGAAGTACTTCGATCCGGTCTCGGGCCAAGCGGCTTATTTCGGGACGGTGTTAGAAGGCGATGCGGTCGCGATCGTAACCGTGCGCGTGCGGGTCGAAAACCGCGCCATTACGGAGGCCGAGTGGTACCTCGCGCGGGAAAACGACCCGGGCTTGAGCGGCCCACGCCAGCCCGGCCGCCCGCCGGCCAATCTGCACAACCCCGAGTATCTCGCCCGTAATCAACCGCCGCAGCGCGTCGTACCGCGTGACGAGCGCGTGGACCGGCAGACGCTGATCCGGATCGTCGAGAGCTATTTCGATGCGCTCACGTCGCACGACCGCACCGTGGCGCTCGCTCACGAGGGGTGTGGCCGAGTCGAAAACGGCTCGCCGGCGCCGGCTGGCCAATTCCTGCCCCCGGCTGTTGCGGCGAACGCCGCGGCCGCGCCGGCTGCACCGCCGGGGCCCGGGAGCCGCGACTGCCTCGCTGGCCTCGAGAACTTCAACCTCCAGATGGTCGTTGCTCGGCGAATTCCGCTCGTCGACGAGGAAGCGCAGGTAGTTCTCTCTTACGGCGTGTTCATCCGCCGCCCCGGGTCTACGACGCCTCGCAACGTGTTCAGCGAATGGTTCGCGATCGACGAGGGCAAGATTCGCACGATCTACACGTCGATGTTCTATCCGCCACCGGAGCTCGCCGTGCCGAACTGGCCGCCGTATCACGGCCACTGGCCGTTGCCGGCGACGACGGTGCCCGAGCCTGCGTCGCGCTGAGCGGCCTCGCTCACCGACTCGACGGAGTGCACCGCAGCGCCGCCACTGGCGCGGACGAGCCGCGCTCGATCTGAGCGACGGCGGGCAGGTATCGGAAGCTGACGGCGCAGGCCGAGTACGTATAATGCCGCGATGTTCGGCATGGACCCCTTGGACCTGCTCCTCACGCTCGCCTATGGGGCCGTCCCTGTCGTATTCGCGATCACGATGCACGAGGTAGCGCACGGCTGGGCCGCGAAGCAGCTCGGCGATCCCACGGCGCATCGACTCGGCAGGCTCTCGGCGAACCCTATTCGCCACGTCGATCCGATCGGAACGGTGGTGGTGCCGATCGGTCTGGCGCTGTTGTCGGGCGGATCGATGATGTTCGGTTGGGCGAAGCCGGTTCCCGTCCAGTTCGGGAACCTACGCAACCCGAAGCGCGACATGATTCTCGTGGCCGCGGCAGGCCCCGGCGCGAACCTCGTCATGGCCACGTTCTGGGCGCTGGTTGCGATGTTGGTGTTCGGCCTCGGCATGGAGAACACGTTTCTCGGCGGGATGATGGTTCTGGCGGCACGTGTTGGCATATGGTTCAACGTGTTGCTGATGGTTTTTAATTTGATTCCGATTCCGCCGCTCGACGGCGGCCGCGTGCTTGCAGGCGTCTTGCCGCAGCGCGGCGCCGACTTTCTGGCGCGGATCGAGCCCTTTGGCTTTATCATCGTGCTGTTGCTCGTGGTGGGGCCGATTCCGCTGCTGTGGAACGTCATGGAGCCCTTCCTCCGTTTCTTCATCGATTTCTTTTTTTCAGCTGCAGGAATCGTCTAGTTGACCGAAGAAGCCGCCAACCCGGCCAAGCCGAGATTGCGCTTGGTGCCCGCTACGCCGCCGCCCATCGTTGCGGAGGGAGCGGGGGCGCCCTCGCAGGGCGAGATGCCGTTCGCCATCGTCGAAGGCGAGCCGATCACGGAGCTGCCGCGTGACCTGTACATACCGCCGTACGCGCTCGAGGTGTTTCTCGAGGCGTTCGAGGGCCCGCTCGACCTGCTGCTGTATCTGATCCGGCGGCAGAACCTCGACATACTCGATATCCCGATTGCCGAGATCTCGCGCCAGTACGTGCAGTACATCGAGTTGATGAAAGAGATGCAGTTCGAGCTGGCCGGCGAGTACCTCGTCATGGCAGCGACCCTGGCAGAGATCAAGTCGCGGATGCTGCTGCCGCGCTCGGCGGACGGAGAGGACGAAGAAGAGGATCCGCGCGCCGAGCTCGTGCGGCGTCTCCAGGAATACGAGCGGTTCAAGAAGGCCGCCGGCGACATCGACGCGCTCGAGCGCCTGGAGCGCGACGTGCTTCAGGCGAGCGCCGACGTCGTCGAGCGCCCCGTAGTCACGAAGCTGCCCGACATCACGCTGAAAGAGCTCCTCATCGTCTTCAAGGAAGCGCTCGACCGCTCGCAGATGTTCCAGCATCACCACGTGCGCCGCGAGCCGCTGTCGGTGCGCGAACGCATGTCGAACATCCTGCTCACGCTTCAAACCGAGCGCTACGTCGAGTTTCAGCGGCTGTTCGATCCGGTCGAAGGGCGCATGGGCGTTACGGTCACGTTTCTCGCCATCCTCGAGCTCGTGAAGGAATCCTTGGTCGACGTCGTGCAAGCCGAAGCGTTCGGGCCCATTCACATTCGCGCCGCGCACGCGGGCCCCGGCCCGAGCGAGATCACCGAGGATCGTATTCAAGCCAGCGGCACGGACGAGCAATACAATGGATGAGACGGAAATCAAACACGTGGTGGAAGCTGCGTTGCTGGCTGCCGGCCGGCCGCTGACGCTCGAACGTTTGAGCGAGCTCTTCGCTGCGAGGGGCGGTGCGCCCGATCGAGCGACGCTGAAGCGCGCGGTCGAAGCGCTTCAGGCGGACTACACGGCCCGCGGCATCGAGCTCAAGGAAGTCGCTTCGGGCTGGCGCGTGCAGATCAAGCGCTCGATGAGCGACTGGCTCCAACCGCTGTGGGAGGAGCGTGCGCCGCGCTACACACGCGCGCTGCTCGAGACGCTCGCGCTCGTCGCGTATCGCCAGCCGATCACGCGCGCGGAGATCGAAGAGGTGCGCGGCGTCGTCGTCAGCACGAACATCATTCGCACGCTGCTCGAAAGGAACTGGATTCGCGTCGTCGGGCATCGCGACGTGCCCGGCAAGCCTGCGATGTTCGGCACGACGAAGGATTTCCTCGACTATTTCGGTCTGAAGAAGCTCGAGGATCTTCCGACGCTCGCGGAAATCAAAGACGGCATGCCGGAGCTGAGCCCGCAAACGGACCTCATCGACGCGATCGAGGCCGACGCCCAGGGCGTGGACGCCGTCCTGTCGCAGGACGGCGGGTCTTCCGATGGCGCCTCCCAGGGTCCGGACGGGGACGAGGCCGGCGGCGGCGAGCCGGGCGCCAGCGTGACGGTGCTTGCCGCCGGCACAGACGGCGAGGACGACGCAAACGACGACTCGGAGCTCGCCGGGCCCGACCTCATCGGCGCCGAAGACGAGGAGCCGTCGCGCACCGAGCGCGGCGCAGCGAAGGATGTCGACGACGGCGACGACGCCAGCGTCAAGTCGGCGGAGGTAATCCCGTTGCGGGCGTCCGAGGAAGCACAATAGCTCCGGCGCGCGTGATCGCCGTGCCCGAGCGCATCCACAAGGTTCTTGCGAACGCCGGCCTCGGCTCGCGGCGCTCGATCGAACGCTGGGTGGCGGAGGGCCGCATCACGGTCGACGGGCGCGTCGCGAAGCTCGGCGAGCGGCTTCAGGGCCGCGAGCGCGTGTGCTTCGACGGCAAGCCGATCCGCCTGAGCCCATCCAAGCTCGCGCAACCGCCGCACGAGGACTTTCTCGCCTATTACAAACCCGGCGCGACGCGTGGCGGGACGGACGACGGCGCGTTCGAGCTGCCGCGGCCGAGGTACGGGCGTTGGATCGATGTGAGCCCACTTGACCGGAACACGTCCGGTCTCTCCGTGCTCACCACGGACGGCGAGCTCGCAAGCCGTCTCATGCATCCGAGCACGGTCGTCGAGCGCGAGTACGCCGTGCGCCTGCTCGGGACGCCGTCGCCGGCCCAGATTCGCGAGCTCGAGGAAGGCATACGGCTCGACACGGGCGTCGCGAAGGTGGAGAAAATCGAAGGCGGGCGAGGCACCGGCAGCAATGCGTGGCATCACGTGACGTTGCGCGAGGCTCGGCATCGCGATCTGCGTCCGATGCTTGCGGCCGTCGGTCTTCCCGTGAGCCGAGTGATTCGCGTTCGCTACGACGCCGTGATTCTCGGCGATCTCTACCGCGGCGCGAGCAGGCCGTTGTCGCCCGAAGAAACGAAGGCGCTCTACGCGCTCGCCGGCGTGGCGCCGCGGCGTCGAGCGAGCGGCTGACATGGCACGCATCGTTGCCTGGCTCGCGTTGTGGCTTTTGCCGTTCGCGGCGCTCGCGCAAGACAAGATCATTGTCTCGGGTGCCTCGGGGCAGCTCGGCAGCCTCGTCATCGACGAGCTGCTGAAGCGCGACGTGGCGCCCGAGAACCTGATTCTTGTGAGCCGCACGCCGAACACGGATCACTTGCAGGCGTACGCCGCACGCGGCGCGAGCGTGCGGTTCGGCGACTTTACGCAACCGGAGTCGCTGGACGCCGCGTATCGGGGCGGCACACGGATGCTCTTGATCAGCATCAACGCGGGCGGCGGCAATCGGCCCGAGCTGCACAAGGCCGCCATCGACGCCGCCGTGCGCGCTGGCGTCAAGCACATCGCTTATACGTCGTACGTGAACGCGGACCGTTACGACACATCGACGATCGCCGTCGATCACCGGCGTACGGAGACGTATCTCATGGAGAGCGGCGTGGCATGGACGATGCTGCGCAACCAGATCTATGCGAACGGCCTCGTCGACCAGGCGATCATGATCGTTCGTGACGGCGGACTCGTGACGCATACGCCCGACGCGCGCGTCGCCTACGTCACGCGCGAGGACTGTGCGGCGGCGGCCGCCGTTGTGCTCACCACGCCCGGTCACGAGAACCGCGCGTACAACATTACGGGGCCCGAGGCGATCGGGCCGAGCGAGCTCGTCGCGCTGGCGAGCGAGATTAGCGGTAAGCCGGCCGAGCTGATCGTCTTGAGCGAGGCCGAGTACCGGCAGCGCCTGGCCGACTCCGGCATGCCGGAGGCGTCGATCGAGGGCACGATCTCGTTCGCCGCAGAGCTCGATTCTCCGTACCTGCGCGAACCGAGCACGGCGGTGCAAGATCTCACGGGCCGGCCGGGGACGAGCGTCCGGGATCTGCTGCTCGATAACCGTGAGCGGCTGCGTGCCGCGGCGAAGTAGCTTTGGAAGGGTAGGTGAACCGTGCGCAAGAATTTTGCCTCGGGCTCGAAATGGGAGCCGATCGTCGGCTATTCGCGTGCCGTCCGCATCGGCCCATACGTTCACGTCTCCGGCACCACGGCCACGGGGGCGGGTGGAGAGATCGTCGGCGTGGGCGACTTGGCCGCGCAGACGCGGCAGTGCTTGCACAACATCGAGAGCGCGCTCGCGAAGGCCGGCGCCAAGCTCACGGACGTCGTGCGCACGCGGCTGTTCGTCGTGAACATCGGCGAGTGGGAGCTCGCGGGCAAAGTGCATGGCGAGTTCTTCGGGGGCATTCGGCCCGCGACGACGATGGTCGAGGTGTCGAAGCTCATCGCGCCGGAAATGCTCATCGAGATCGAGGCCGACGCGTACGTCGGCGATGACCGAGCGGGGCCGTGACTCTGCGCCTCCTGTTCGCGGGATTTGCCCTGGCCGCCTTTGCGGGCGCCTTCGGGCAGGCTCCGACCGAGGGCGCGCCGGCCGCCGGGTCGGGCTCCCTGATGGTGCGAACGATGGCGTCGCTGCTCGCCGGTTGGATCGCATACGAGCGCGATGCGGTGATCGCGCAGGGCGTCGAGCCGATCCCGCAGCCGATTCGCGCGGCGCTCGCGGGCTACGTGCCGGAGCCGATCCTAGACCGCGTCCGTTGGCGCGAAGGCGCGAGTGAGCTCTCCTTGCCGCACAATGTCATCCGCTTCGGCCACGTGCCTGCGACGACGCTCGATCACGTCGTAGTGTTCGCCGAGCGCCGCGCAGCGCTCGAGGATCCGAAGCTCTGGGCGCACGAGCTCAAGCACGTGATGCAGTTCGCGCAGTGGGGCGTCGAGGGATTCGCGGCGCGGTACGTCAGCGACTACGAAGCCGTGGAGCGCGAGGCCGCCGACTTCCGCTGGGAGTTCATGAAGCGAGCGGGTTTGCTTCCGAACATTCCGGGCGCTGAGCCGTCACACTAGAACGTCCGCGTGCGTCTTGCCGCCTCGTCGTCGCCCACGAAGCCCGAGCTCAGCGCTACGTGCGCTCGCGCGTGGCGGCTCACTGGCACGATGAGGCGCGCGAGTGTCGCCACGGCGGCACCGCGATCTATACCCTTTCGGATCCACGCGACGTGGCAGCCGTCCGCTACGTGGGCCAGACGCTCGCGCCGCGTCGCCGCTTCTTGCAGCACGTCGGCGCGGCACGATTGTGGTTGCCGGCCGAAACACCATGGTGGATTCGGTCGCCGGAGTACCGGCCCCTCTATACGTGGATTCGCGAGCTGTACGAAAACGGCCAGCGCCTACCGGTGATGGTGGTCCGCGCCCGCGTGGACTCGACAGAGATGCGCGCGGCCGAGCGCGCGCTGATCGAGGACTGCCTGATCGGCGGGTGCGTGCTGCTCAACTTCGAAGCCGAGATCGGCGGGGCACAGTTGCGGCTGCTGTGAGCGTCCCGCAGCCGGGACACGGTTGCGCGGAATCGGGACGTCCCCACCGACTCGGCTGAACTTCGAAGCCGCACTTTTCAGGCCGAATCAATGGCTTGGCGCTCGCTCGATGCTTGGCATGAAGGTCGCGTCGGCGCGCGCACAGGGGGTCCGTCGCGTCGGGGAGGCTCCGCCCATGAACATCATCGAAGGCATCGAATCCATCGGACGCGACATATGCTACGCGCTGCGCATGCTGCCGCGTGCACGGCGTCGCACACGGGCCGGGCATTGGCGCCGTTGCTCTCGGCCGCGTAGCGCACGCGATCCGCCGCGCCGGGCGCCCTCGCACGTCGGGAGGCCGTCAGCCGCGGCGTTCGAGCCCCGTCAGCTCGAAGCTCAGCGCGCGCAGCTTCGCGCGGGCTCCGGTGTCGTAAGCCTGCGCGATGGCCTTCGCTTCGTTCAAGCCGTTGAAGTAGAGACCCGTCCGGTTGGCGAGTGCCGGCGATACCGCAAGCTGCATCGTCGCCTCGGCGCCTTCCTCGACGGTGCTCGAGGGCTTGAAGCCGCCGTTGATGACGCGCGCAGTGTTCATCGAGCGCGCGGGGTGCAGGCTGTTCACCGTGACGTGGCTCGGGTCGAGCTCGGTGGCGAGATCGATCGTGAACATGATCTGCGCGAGCTTGCTGCGCCGATACGCGTCGCCCGGGTCGTAGTGGCGCTCGAGCATCACGTCCGTGAAGTCGATCGGCGCCTGGCCGAGTGACGAGACGTTCACGATGCGCGCCGGCGCGCTTGCCTCGAGCAGAGGCAACAGGCGGTACGTGAGCAGGAAGTGCGACAAATAGTTCACGGCAAACGCGAGCTCGTGGCCATCCGCGCTCGTCTGCCGCTCGCGGCCGCTGACGGCCGCCGCGTTGTTGATCAAGAGATCCAGGCGGTCGTAAGTCTCGAGGATATGTTCGGCGAAGCCGGCGACGGCGGCGAGGGACGCGAAGTCGGCGCGATGAAATACGGCGTCGCCGCGTCCGGCCGTGCGAATCGTGCGAACGACTTCCTCGCCGCGCTCCTGATTGCGCCCGTGAACGATGACGAATGCGCCGAGGGCGCCAAGCTGGCGCGCGACCTCCTTGCCGAGCCCGTCGGTCGAGCCCGTGACGAGCGCCACCTTGCCGGCCAGCGACACGCCCATCTGCGCCCAGTAGGTCTCGTTCTCGGGGACGCGCTCATCGCCGGCCGATTGCGCAAACGTGCGGGCGCCCGCCGCGCCGAGCGCCAGGCCGATGCCCGCAAGAACAGTGGTGCGACGCGACAGCGTCGACGAGCTCGTCGTCATGAGTATCCTCCGGTGCGAGCGGTCACGATAAGAGGCTGCGGCTTCGGCTGGCAACTTGCGTCATCGAATATCGATAGTCCAAGCAGGTACAGTAGCGGTTCGATGACGACTTCCCCCTCCTCGCCGCCGGTGCGATCAGCCAACACCGGCCCGCTGCTCGCGCTTGCGCTGCTGACTTCGATCTGGGGCTACAACTGGGTCGTCATGAAGCTCGCGCTTCAGTACGTGGGGCCGATGGATTTCGCAGCGCTGCGCGGCGTGTTGGGCGCCGCGTTCCTGTTTGCCGTGCTATGGGCGCTCGGCGTGCCGCTCAAGCCGCAGCACGTCGGCAAGACGTTGTTTCTCGGGCTGTTCCAGACGGCCGGATTCGTTGGGCTCATCTCCTATGCGCTCGACGGCGGGGCCGCCGGCAAGAGCGCGGTGCTCGGCTACACGATGCCGTTCTGGGTCATCGTATTCGGCTGGCCGTTTTTGCCCGATCGGCTGCGCGGCTGGCAGTGGGCCGCCGCCGGCCTAATCCTGTTTGGGCTCGTGCTCGTGCTCGAGCTTTGGGCGGGACAGGCCGACGCCGTGAGCAGCCTCCTCGCGCTCGGCGCCGGCGTCTCGTGGGCGATCAGCGTCATCATCTTCAAGCGAATGCCGGTTACGAGCCGCAACGACCTGCTGTCCGTGACCGCCTGGCAGTTGGCGTTCGGCATGATCCCGCTCGTCGTGATCGCGGCCTTCGTTGATGAGCGGCCGATCGTCGTGAGCGGTTACTTCGTATGGGCGCTGCTTTACAACGCCGTCGGCGGAATGGCGATCGCGCCGTTGCTGTGGCTCTACATCCTCCAGCGCCTGCCGGCTACGATCAGCGGGCTCAACGCCTTGGCCGTGCCCGTCGTCGGCGTCGCGGCCGCGTGGATCCAGCTCGGCGAGCGGCCGAGCGCCGCCGAAGGCGCGGGTATGCTGTTGATCCTGTCAGGGCTTGCGCTGCTCACGAGCGTGCAGCGTAACGTCCAGCCCTAAAACAAGCGCGGGCGGCTCCGGAGAGACGCCCGCGCATGTTCGATTCCTTTGTTCGCGAGGATTAGCGTCGATTGCCGCCGCCACCGCCGTAGCCGCCGCCACCGCCGTAGCCACCGCCACCGCCGTAACCACCGCCACCGCCGTAGCCACCGCCGCCGTAGCCGCCGCGCCCACCGCCGCCGCCATAACCGCCGCCTTGGCGCGGGCCTTTCTTCTGCTGCGGTCGAGCTTCGTTCACCGTCATCGGGCGGCCGCCGAAGTCCTGGCCGTTGAGCTTGTCGATGGCGGCTTGTGCTTCCGCGTCGGTGCTCATCTCTACGAAACCGAACCCCTTGCTGCGGCCGGTGTCGCGATCGGTGATGAGTTTGGCCGATTCGACAGTGCCGCAGGTCGCAAACTTCGCGGCAATGTCTTCTTCGGTCGCAGAGAACGGCAGATTACCCACGTAGAGTTTCTTGCCCACGAGACCTCCCGAGTTGTGTTCGCATTCTACCGTTTAAGGAGGAAACTGGGCGTACGCTCAGGCTCGATGAACGGTCGCCATTCGATCTTAGTATATATCGCAACTTTTTTTGATTGGCACGACTTAAGTTTTTGACGTTTCTCTAGTCATCTTACGGTTCGGTGCGATGCACTTCACAGCCTCGAAACTCGTCTCGATACCGCGCTGGGCCGCGCACTGCGCCTCCGCGACACATCTATATATAGCTGCAATTGCGCTCGCCTGGGCGGCGGCCGCGCCGGGGCAACCCACAGGGGAGCCGTTGAACAGCGAGCGCATCGAGGCGGTCTTCGGCAATTACGGCATCGAAGTGCTCGAGGAGGGCGACGGCGTGCGGGTCTCGAATCTGTACAGCACGGCCGGCGGCGAGCGGACGTGCCGAACCTTTGCCGTGGTGCGTTACTCCGCCGCCATGGACGAGGCCGTTCGAGCCGAGCATGCGGCTATTCTCGCGGGCGGCTCCATCGGCGCCGTGTTCGCCGCGGCCGGGTGGAACGTTCGCAAGACTCACCTGCGCTACGGCGAGCGCGCGGCGTCGAGCCGGCTCGCGGCGCTGATGAAGATCGCCTCCGGCACGCCCCTCGCCGAGCACGTCTACGCGCTCGACGTCGAGAAGGACGGCCGCGTCGTCGAATACGCGGCGCTCGTCGAGATCCATCACCCCGATTACCTGACCGTCGCGGAGCTTGCAACGATCTACGGTGCCGTCGACGACGGCCGCGCGGACGTCGTGGCGGCGCTGCGCGCAGCGGCCGACGAGCGCACGCGCTAACGCTCGCCGCGCGCTTCGGGCACGTCCAAGCGGCGGCCGCGCACCCCGCGGCTCGCCGAGCTCAGCAAATAGAGAAACGGCGGGGAGTTAGTCTCCGGCGACGGTACGGAGGCCGGGCTTTCGCCGGGATACGCCCGCGCGCGCATTCGTGTGCGAGTGCGGCCCGGGTTCACGACGTTCACGCGCACGGATGTGTTCTCGAGCTCGTCGCTCAAGATTTCGGCGAGGTTCTCGATGCCTGCTTTCGCCACCGAGTACGCGCCCCAGAACGCGCGGCCACGTTGCCCGACGCTGCTCGTTGTGAAGACGATCGACGCATCGGCGGAGGCGCGCATCAGCGGCAACAGGCAGCGCGTCAGAATGAACGGCGCCGTCAGGTCGACGAGCAGCACGCGTTGCCACGTACCGATGTCGTAGTGCTCGATCGGGCTCAGGTCGCCGAGGATCGCGGCGTTGTGCAGCAAGCCGTCGAGACGACCGTAGCGAGCTTCGATTTCGGTCGTGAGCTGCTGGTATTGCGGTCCCTGCGCGCGCTCGAGATCGATTTGCGCGACGGTCGGCTCTGGGCCCAATGGCTTGAGCTCTTGGTACAGCGTTTCGAGCGCCTTCTCGTTTCGCCCGTGCAAGATGACGGTGGCGCCGCTCACGACGAGCTCGCGCGCCACGGCGCGCCCTAGCCCCGCCGTCGCACCCGTGACGAGGATGACTCGATCCGCGAAGTCGCCGGGCGCGGGGCGATAGTCGAGCCAGGCGCTGCTCGTCTCCGACGTGCTCATCGTCAGCGCGGCCCCTCCGTAGAGTCGGCGGCGGCCGCCTCCTGCGACTCGGCCGCGGCGACGTCGCGCGTGAGCTCCTCGATCGAGCGCGGCGGCACGAGTTTCTGCCTTGGCTGCACCCCGAGGTCGGTGAACCGTCGGGCGCTCGGCAACACCATGCGCTCGAGCGACCCGACGCTCGCGTTGAACGCGCGCACGCTGTCGCCGAGCGCTTTGCCCACGTTGCCGAGGTGGCTCGCAAACGTGACGAGGCGCTCGTAGAGCTGCACCGCGGAGCCGCGAATCTCCACGGCGTTCTGTGCGAGCGCATTTTGTTGCCAGCCGTAGGCGACGGCTTTCAGCAGCGCGACGAGGCTCGTCGGTGTCGCGAGGATGATGTTCTGCCGCAGGGCTTCGTCGAGCAGGCCGGGGCGCTCGGCAAGCGCCGCGCTCAGGAACTGGTCCCCCGGGATGAACAGGATCACGAATTCCGGGCTGCGCTCGAACTGGCTCCAATAGGCTTTGCTCGCGAGCTCGCGGATGCGCCCCGCGACGATGGTCGCATGACGCTCGAGCGCTGCGCGCCGCTCGGTATCGCTCGCGGCCTCGGTCGCCTCGAGATAGGCGTCGAGCGGCGTCTTGACGTCCACGACGAGGTCGCGCGCCTCGGGCAAGCGAATGACCATGTCCGGGCGCACGGCGCCGCTCTCGGTGGGCTGATGACTTTGCGTGACGAAATCGCAGTGCTCGACCATGCCCGCGAGCTCGACGAGCCGGCGCAGCGTGATCTCGCCCCACTGGCCGCGCACCTCGGGCCGCCGCAGCGCGCTCACGAGGTTGCGCGTTTCCGCGGAGAGCGCCTGCTGGCTCGCAGCGAGTGCTTCGAGTTGAGCGCTGATGCTGCCGTGCGTCTCGCGGCGCGAGCGGTCGAGCTCCTGAATCTGCCGCTCGGCGCGTTCGAGCGCCTCGCGGATCGGCGTCACGAGGTTGCCGATGGCTTGCTCGCGCGCGGCCAACTCGCCCTTGGCACGCTCCGTGTGCACGGCGAGCGTCTCGCGTGCGAGGTTCAAAAACGTCTCGGAATGGCTGCGAAATTGGCGATCGGCCAGGTCGTGGAATGCCGCGGTGAGCCGATCCGACGCGGCCTCGAGCATGCGCTGCCGCTCGACGTCGGCGGCGGCGCGGCTCTTGAGCTCCGCGTCCTTCGCCGCGAGCTCGCGCGTCAGCTTCATGGTTCGCATGAGACCGAGAGCGAGGCCGATCGCGAGCCCGGCAACGGCGGCCAGAGCGACGAACAGTACGATGTCCGCCGTCATCCCGTCCCTCGGTGCGCGCGCACGGCGCAGGCAAAGTAGTTGACGTCGACGTTTCCGTCGAGCCAATAGGTGCGCGTGGCCGGATTGAAGTGCAGACCCGTGAGATCCGCGATTTCCAGGCCCGCTTTTCGGCACCACGCTGCGAGCTCGGCCGGGCGGATGAGCTTCGCGTACTCGTGCGTGCCGCGCGGCAAGAGACCGAGCACGTACTCGGCGCCGACGATCGCGAGCGCAAAGCTCTTCACGTTGCGGTTGATCGTGGAGAAGATCGCCGTTCCGCCGGGCTTGAGCGCCGCTCCGCAGGCCGCGACGACCGAGCTCGGGTCCGGCACGTGCTCGAGCATCTCGAGGCACGTCACCACGTCGAAGCTCGCCGGCATCTCGCTGGCGAGCTGCTCGACGGCCGCGCAGCGGTAGTCGATCGACCGACCCGTGGCGGCCGCGTGCTCGCGCGCGGCGAGGATGTTCTCGGGCGCGAGGTCGATCGCGACGACCTGGGCGCCGCGCTCGGCGAGTCCTTCCGCGACGAGGCCGCCGCCGCAGCCGACGTCGAGCACACGCGCGCCCGCGAGCCGCGCGCGCTCGGCGATGTAGCCCAGGCGCAGGTCGTGAATGTCGTGCAGCGTGCGAAACGCCCCGTGCGGGTCCCACCATTCGGCGGCGCGCGCTGCGAATTTGGCGAGCTCGCTCAAGTCGACGTTCTTCATCGGTTTCCTTACCCGCGCAGCCTCTGTCCCCAGCGCTCCGCCGCGGCGCGAATCTCGGCCAGGTCGAGCCGCAGCGCGGCCCGTTCCGCGACGAGATGCTCGCCGGCGATCCAGACGTCGGTCACATCGTGCCGTGAGGCAGCGTAAACCACCTGCGAGACGGGATCGAGCAACGGCTGGTGCTCGATGCCCGACAGGTCCACGCAGATGACGTCCGCGGCCTTGCCTCGCACGAGCGACCCGATCTCGCCCGCGAGCCCGAGCGCACGCGCACCGTTGATCGTGGCGAGCCGAACCGCCGCCGCGGCCGGCAGCGCCGCCGCGTCGCCGGCAACCTGCTTCGCGAGCAGCGCGGCCGTCTGCATTTCCGCCCAGAGGTCGAGGCGATTGTTGCTAGCGGCGCCGTCGGTGCCGAGCGCGACGTTGACTTCCGCCTCGAGCAGCGCGGCGACGGGGCAGAGCCCGCTCGCGAGCTTCAAATTCGAGCGAGGGCAGTGGACGACGTGCGCGCCGGCCGTCGCGAGGGCGGCGATCTCACTTTCGGTGAGCGCCGTCGCGTGCACGCCGATCAGGCTCGGATTCACGAGGCCGAGCTCCGCAAGGCGCTCGAGCGGCCGGCGGCCCGTCGCCGCGAGGGCGTCGGCCACCTCGGCGGCCGTCTCGTGCACGTGCATGTGCACGGGCAGATCGAGCTCGTCGGCGAGGAGGCGGATGTGCTTCAGCAGTCGGTCGCCGACGCTGTAGGGTGCATGCGGCGCAAAGGCCGTCGTGATCAGCGGCTCGGCCTTGAAGCGGTCGTGCACCTCGAGGCCCTTGCGCAGGTATTCGTCGCCGTCGGCGGCCCAAGCCGTGGGGAAATCGAGCGCGATGAGGCCGACGACGGCCCGCATGCCGGCCTCGGCCGCGGCCTCGCCCGCAACGTCAGGGTAGTAGTACATGTCCGAGAAGCACGTGATGCCCCCCGTCAGCATCTCGGCGATCGCAAGCCGCGTGCCGTCGGCGACGAGCTCGGGGCTCACCCAGCGCGCCTCGGCCGGCCAGATGCGCTCGCGCAGCCACGTGTCGAAAGGCACGTCGTCGGCGAAGCCGCGAAGGAGCGCCATGGCCGCGTGCGTGTGGGCGTTCACGAGGCCAGGCATCAGGACGTGGTTGCTGCGCTCGTGACGCACCCGGGCGGCGTAGCGGCGGTCGGCATCGGCGACCGGCAGCACGTCGAGGATGCGGCCGGCGTCGATCGCGAGGGCGAGACCTTCCTGGGCGACGACTTCGGGCTCGACGCAGATGGTCCATCGCGGACAGATCAAGGCGTCGATGTTCTGCATAGGCCGGGCTCGCGAAAGGCGAGCCAGTATAGCCCTCAAAGAGGCCGTCCGGCGCTACGGGACCGCGGTGCCTGTGCTAAACTTCCGCCTTGTTTTTTGGGCACTTGGATGCGTCGTTGGGGCGATGCGAGAGCCGCGTAAACGGCCGTCGGCAGCGCTCGGAAAACCACATACCTCGTCGATTTTTGGGGTCCCTCCGCGCCGTCGCGGGCGGGTGGAGGCGGGCCTGTATTTTATTGAGCGCAACTGATGGCCGTAGGTAAGGAAGTCCTGCCAGTCAATCTCGAAGACGAGATGCGCCAGTCGTACCTCGATTACGCGATGAGCGTGATCGTGGGGCGGGCGTTGCCGGACGTCCGCGACGGCCTGAAACCGGTTCATCGGCGTGTGCTGCACGCGATGCGCGAGCTCGGCAACGACTACAACAAGCCCTACAAGAAGTCGGCCCGCGTCGTCGGCGACGTCATCGGCAAGTATCACCCGCACGGCGAGGTCGCCGTCTACGACACCGTCGTGCGCATGGCTCAGCCGTTCTCCATGCGCTACCTGCTCGTCGACGGGCAGGGGAATTTCGGCTCCGTGGACGGCGACGCACCGGCGGCCATGCGCTACACCGAAGTGCGGATGGCGAAGATCACGCAGGAGCTCCTCGCCGACATCGACAAGGAGACCGTCGACTTCGTCCCGAACTACGACGAGAGCGAGCGCGAGCCGTCGGTGCTGCCCACGCGGATCCCGAACCTGCTCGTCAACGGCTCGAGCGGCATCGCCGTCGGCATGGCCACGAACATCCCGCCGCACAATTTGGGCGAGATCATCGACGCCTGCCTCGCGCTGCTCAAGGATCCGTCGCTCGGCATCGCGGATCTGATTCGGCTCGTGCCGGGGCCCGATTTCCCGACGGCAGGCCAAATCCACGGCATCCAGGGCATCGTCGAGGCCTACAACACGGGCCGCGGCCGCGTCTACGTGCGCGGCCGCACGCATGTCGAGCCGCTCGAGGGCGGACGCGAGGCGATCGTCATCACGGAGCTGCCGTACCAGGTCAACAAGGCGCGGCTCATCGAGCGTATCGCCGAGCTCGTCCGCGAGAAGAAGCTCGAGGGCATCAGCGAGCTGCGCGACGAGTCCGACAAGGACGGCATGCGCGTGGTCATCGAGCTCAAGCGCGGCGAGCTGTCCGACGTGGTGCTGAACAACCTGTTCAAGCAGACGCCGCTCCAGAGCGTATTCGGCATCAACATGGTCGGCCTCGTCGACAACCAGCCGAAGCTGCTGTCGCTGAAGGAGCTGCTCGAGGCTTTCTTACGCCACCGTCGCGAGGTCGTTACGCGCAGGACGCTGTTCGACCTGCGCAAGGCGCGCGAGCGCGCGCATATCTTGGAAGGCTTGATGGTCGCGCTCGCGAACATCGACGAGATCATCGATCTCATCAAGCGGTCGCCGTCGCCGGCCGAGGCGCGCGCGGGACTCACGGCCGCAGCGTGGCGGGCCGGTCCTGTCACGGCGATGCTCGAGCGCGCCGGCACGGCGGCGACGCGCCCCGAGGACCTCACCGAGGAGTCGGGGCTCGCCGGCGACACGTACCGCCTCTCGACGGCTCAGGCGCAGGCCATTCTGGATCTGCGTCTGCACCGGCTCACGGGGCTGGAGCAGGACAAAATTTCCAGCGAATACAGTGAGGTAATCGCTAATATTCAAGGATTTTTGGAGATTCTGGCGAACCCGGACAAGCTGCAGGAAGTGATCCGCAACGAGTTGCTCGAAGTGCGTAACGCGTACGCCGATCCGCGCCGCACGGAGATCGTCGAGAACTACGACGACTTGACCGTCGAGGACCTGATCCCCGAGGAGACCGTGGTCGTGACGCTCTCGCACGCGGGGTACGCGAAATCGCAGCCGGCCGGCGCCTACCATGCGCAGCGCCGCGGCGGCCGCGGCCGCACGGCGGCGCGCCTCAAGGACGAGGACTTCATCGACCAGCTCTTCGTCGCGAGCTCGCACGATACGGTTCTCTGCTTCTCGAGCCGCGGCAAGGCGTACTGGCTCAAGGTGTACCAAGTGCCGCGAGCGGCGCCGGGCGCTCGCGGCCGGCCAATCGTCAATCTGCTGCCGCTCGAGGAAGGCGAGCGCATCAACGCCGTGCTGCCGGTCAAGGCATTCGAGGAGGACAAGTTCGTGTTCCTCGCCACGAAGAACGGCACGGTCAAGAAGACGCCGCTCGCGGCGTTCGCGCGCCAGCGCGCGAGCGGCATCATCGCCGTCGAGCTGCGCGAGGACGACCGGCTGATCGGCGCCGGCATCACGAACGGCAATCAGGACATCATGCTGTTCGCGAGATCGGGCAAGGCGATTCGCTTCTCGGAGCACGCGGTGCGGCCGATGGGTCGCACGGCCGCCGGCGTGCGCGGCTTGAAGCTCGGCGGCGCCGGCGACGAGGTGATCGCTCTCAGCATCATCGGCGTGGGCTCGATCCTGACGGCCACCGAGAACGGTTACGGCAAGCTCACGCCGATCGAAGAGCACCCGGTGCAAGGGCGCGGCGGCCAAGGCGTCATCTGCATTCAAACGTCCGAGCGCAACGGCCGGCTCGTGGGCGCCATGCAAGTATCGCCGGAGGACGAGGTGATGTTGATCACGTCCACGGGCACGATGATCCGCACGCCCGTCACGGACATTTCGACGATGAGCCGCAACACGCAAGGCGTGCGGCTCATTCGGCTCGACGAAGGTGACCGCCTCGTCGGCATCTCGCGCGTCGAGCGCGAGCCCGGCGACGAGAATCAGGCCGAGTAGGGTAGGGAGACTCTCTCGATGAAACGCGTTTTCAATTTCAGCCCGGGTCCGGCCATGCTGCCGGAAGCCGTATTGCGCAAGGCGCAAGCCGAGCTGCTCGATTGGCAGGGCAGTGGCATGTCCGTGATGGAGGTGAGCCATCGCGGCACGGCGTTCATCGAGTACGCCGCGCAATCCGAGCGCACGTTGCGGCGGCTACTCGGCGTGCCGGACAACTACAAGGTGCTGTTCCTGCAAGGGGGCGCCACGTTGCAGTTCGCGGCCGTGCCGCTGAATCTCGCGCCGCCCGGCGGCGTCGTCGACTACGTCGTCACAGGCAACTGGGGCGAGAAGGCCGTGAAGGAGGCCGAGCGCTACGTGCGCGTCAACGTCGCGGCGACCAGCAAGGCGACGAACTTCACGTCGATACCGGACCCGGGCACATGGAAAGTGTCCGATTCGGCCGCGTATCTCCACTACACGCCCAACGAAACCGTGTTCGGCGTCGAGTTCCACAGCATCCCGGAAGTGTCCGACGCGCCGCTGGTGGCCGACATGTCGTCGACGCTGCTGTCGCGGCCACTCGACGTGAGCCGGTTCGGCGTCATCTACGCAGGCGCGCAGAAAAACATCGGCCCCGCCGGGCTCGCGATCGTGATCGTGCGCGAGGATTTCCTGGGCCGCGCGCGCCGCGAGACGCCCGGCGTCATCGACTACAAGACGATGGCCGACAACGACTCGATGTGGAACACGCCGTCGACATTGTCGTGGTATCTCGCCGGGCTCGTCTTCGATTGGCTCGAGGAGCAGGGCGGACTCGCCGCGATGGGCAAGGTCAACGAGCGCAAGGCGGCGAAGCTGTACGCCGCGATCGACGGCTCCGAGTTCTACAAGAATCCCGTGGACAAGGCCTGCCGGTCGTGGATGAACGTGCCGTTCACGCTGCCGGACGCGAAGCTCGACAAGCCGTTCCTCGACGAGGCGAAGGCCGCGGGCCTCACCAATCTGAAGGGCCACCGCGTCGTCGGCGGCATGCGTGCTAGCCTCTACAACGCGATGCCCGAAGCCGGCGTCGACGCGTTGATCTCGTTCATGGCCGACTTCGCGAAGCGGCACGGGTGAGCGCCGTGACGATGTTCAAAGTTCGCACGTTGAACAGCATCGCCGTGGCCGGCCTCGATCGCCTGCCGCGCGACCGCTACGAGGTGGCGTCGGACATCAGCCAGCCTCACGCGATTCTGCTGCGCTCGTTCAAGATGCACGACATGGAGCTGCCGTCGTCGCTGCTCGCCGTCGGGCGCGCCGGCGCCGGCACGAACAACATCCCCGTTGCGAAGCTCTCGAAGCTCGGCGTGCCCGTGTTCAACACGCCGGGCGCCAATGCGAACGCCGTCAAGGAGCTCGTCATAGCGGGGCTCTTGATGGCTGCGCGCAACTTACCGCAGGCGCTGGACTACGTGCGCACGCTGAAAGGCTCCGGCGAGGAGCTCGACAAGGCTGTCGAAGCCGGCAAGAAGCAGTTCGTCGGGTTCGAGCTGCCGAAGCGCACGCTCGGCGTGGTGGGCTTGGGCGCGATCGGCGTCGAGGTCGCGAACGCGGCGCTGAAGCTCGGCATGAACGTGCTCGGCTACGACCCCTCGATCACGGTGCAGCACGCGTGGCAGCTGTCGTCGGGCGTGCAGAAGGCCGTGAACTTGGACGACCTGTTCGCGCGCGCCGACGTGGTCACAGTGCACGTGCCGCTCACGAAATCGACGGACAAGCTCGTCAACGGCGCGCGGCTCGAGGCGATGCGCCGCGGCTCCGTCGTTCTGAACTTCTCGCGCGACGCGATCGTCGACTCGGCGGCCGTCATCGAGGCGCTCGGTAGCGGCAAGCTGCGCGCCTACGTCACGGATTTCCCGACTCGCGAGCTGCTCGACCATCCGAAGGTGATCTGCCTGCCGCACTTGGGCGCTTCGACCGTCGAGGCCGAGGAGAACTGCGCCGTCATGGTCGTGGACAACTTGCGCGAGTTCCTCGAGAACGGCAACGTCACGCGTTCGGTGAACTTCCCCGAGACCGTGCTCCAGCGCACGCGGCCGAATCGCGTCGCGATCCCGCACCGCAACGTGCCGAACATGGTCGCGCAGATCCTCACGTGTCTCGCGGAGCAGGACATCAACATCGCCGACATGCTGAACCATTCGCGCGACGAGCTCTCCTACACGCTGGTGGATCTCGACGCGCCGCCGTCGGCCGAGACGCTCGCGCGCATCCGCAGCATCGAGGGCATTCTTTCCGTGCGCGTCCTGCCGGTCTTCGACGCTTGAGGCTGGCGCTCATATGGCCAAGCGTCGGAGCGGAAAGAAGGCGAAAGGCACGGCGAAGCGCCGTGCCGTACCCGAGCGCGCGTCGACCGGCGCGGCGCCGCGCGCGGGCGATGATCCGCTCAAAGAGCTGCGCGGCAAGATCGACGCCGTCGACGAGCAGATTCAGCGTCTGATCGCGGAGCGCGCCCGGTATGCAAAGGAGATCGGGCTCGTCAAGGGGCTGACGCAGACCGTCGAGTTCTACCGCCCCGAGCGCGAGGCGCAGGTGCTGCGCAAGGTCGTCGAGCGCAATGCGGGGCCGCTGCGCGACGAGGAGATGGTGCGGCTCTTTCGCGAGCTGATGTCGGCCTGCCTCGCGCAGGAAGAGCCGCTGAAAGTCGCGTATCTCGGGCCCGAAGGCACGTTTACGCAAACAGCCGTTTTCAAGCACTTCGGCCACTCCGTGCACGCGCTCGCGGTGCCGACGATCGACGAGGTGTTCCAAGAAGTCGAGAGCGGCGCGGCAGATTTCGGCGTCGCGCCGATCGAGAACTCGAGCGAGGGTACCGTCAACATCCACACGCTCGACATGTTCCTGACCTCGCCGCTCAAGATCTGCGGCGAGATCGAGCTGCGCATACATCAGCACTTGATGGGCCGCATGCAGGACTTGCGCGACGTCAAGCGCGTGTGCTCGCATCCTCAATCCCTTGCGCAGTGCCGCGGCTGGCTCAAACAGCACTTGCCGGACGTCGAGATCGTGCCCGTCGCGAGCAACGCGGAAGCGGCGCGACGCGCGCGCGACGAAGACGGCACGGCGGCATTGGCCGGCGAGTCGGCCGCTCAGGTCTACGGCCTCAAGATCCTGTTCCATACCGTGGAGGACCGCGACGACAACACGACGCGCTTCGTCGTGGTGGGGCGCAAGCTGTTTCCGGCGAGCGGCAACGACAAGACGTCGGTGCTGGTCTCGGCGCGCGAGACGGAAGGGCCCGGCGTGCTGCTGCACCTGCTCGCGCCGCTTTCGAAGCACGGCATCAACATGACGCGCATCGAGTCGCGCCCGTCGCGCAAGCGGAAGTGGGACTACGTCTTCTTCCTCGATCTCGACGGCCACGCCGACGACGATCGCGTTCGTAAGGCGCTCGACGAGATGAAGGCGCAAGCGGCGCTGTTCAAAGTGCTGGGGTCGTTCCCGAAAGCCATCCTTTGACTCGGAACGGCCGTGCCGCACCATCCCAATCGTTTTCGTGCGTCGCCGGTGTCCGCCGTCGGCGGACGGATCGGCGTACCGGGCGACAAGTCGATTTCGCACCGTGCGCTGATGCTCGGCGCCGTGGCAGAAGGCACGACGACGGTGCGCGGCTTTCTCGCGAGCGACGACTGCCTCGCGACGCAAGCGGCGCTCGAGTCCATGGGCGTCGCGATCGAGCGGCGTGCGGACGGCGTGGTGCGCATCGAGGGCGTCGGGCCGCACGGCCTCAAAGCGCCGCGCAAAACGCTCGACCTCGGCAACTCGGGAACGGCAATTCGGCTTCTGATGGGCCTTCTCGCCGGCCAGCCGTTCGACAGCACGCTGACGGGCGACGCGTCGCTGATCCTGCGACCGATGGAGCGCGTGGCCGCGCCCCTCAGGCTCATGGGGGCGCGGATCACGACGTCGCCCGGCGGCCGGCCGCCCGTCACGATCGGCGGCGTCGCGCGCCTTACGGGCATCGACTACACCCTGCCAATGGCGAGCGCGCAGGTGAAGTCGGCGCTGCTGCTCGCGGCGCTCTCCGCGAGCGGTACGACGACCGTCCGCTCGCCGGGGCCGAGCCGTGATCACACCGAGCGCATGCTCGAGGCGATGGGTGTGCGCCTGGCGCTCGAGTCCGCGGGGCCCGGGCACACGGTCGCCCTCACGGGCCCGGCGACACTGCGCGGCGGCGAGGTGCAGGTGCCGGGCGATTTCAGCTCGGCGGCCTTCTTCCTCGTCGCGGGCTGTCTCGCGGCGCAAGACGGGCTGCTGATCGAGAGCGTCGGCATCAACCCCACGCGTGTCGGTCTCTTGACGATCCTGCGCGAGATGGGTGGGCGCGTCGAGCTGCGCAACGAGCGCACGGTCGGCGCGGAGCCCGTCGCGGACCTCTTCGTGCGGCGGAGCGAGCTCCGCGGCATCGTCGTGCCGCCGGAGCTCGTGCCGCTCGCAATCGACGAGTTCCCGATCCTGTTCGTGGCTGCGGCCGCGGCCCGCGGCGAGACCGTCGTCAGCGGCGCTGACGAGCTGCGCAAGAAGGAAACGGATCGTATCGCCGTCATGGCCGCGGGACTCCGGGCCCTCGGCATCGACGTCGAGGAGCGGCCCGACGGCGCGCGGATTACCGGCGGCTCGCTTCGCGGCGGCACCGTCGACAGCCGCGGCGACCATCGCATCGCGATGTCGTTCGCGGTCGCGAGCCTGCTCGCCGCGGCATCGATCGAGATTTTGAACACGGCCGAGGTCGCGACGTCGTTCCCGACGTTCCTCGACGTGGCCCGGCAGGCCGGCCTCGCGATCGAGGCCGACGGTGGCCCTGCGTGACCAAGCCGGCCGTACCCGTCGTCGCCATCGATGGGCCGAGCGGGTCCGGCAAGGGGACGATCGGCAAGCTGCTCGCGCAAAAGCTCGGCTGGCATTACCTCGACAGCGGCGCCCTCTACCGGCTCACGGCGCTGGCCGCCTTGAGGCGCCAAGTCGATTTCGGGGATGCGAAGGCGCTGGGGGCCGTAGCGGCCGGCCTAGACGTGCGGTTTGCCCCGGCCGCAGCCGGCGAGCGCGTCTATCTGGACGGGGAGGACGTCGCGGACGAGCTCCGCACGGAGCAGGCCGGCGATGCCGCCTCGAAGGTGGCGGCGGTCCCGGAGGTCCGGGCCGCCCTGCTTCGGCGCCAGCGGGACTTCGCCGTGCCGCCGGGCCTCGTCGCCGACGGGCGCGACATGGGCACCGTCGTCTTCCCCGACGCCATTCTGAAGGTCGTACTGACGGCCAGCGCCGAGGCACGCGCGATGAGGCGTCATAAGCAGTTGAAAGAAAAGGGGATTGATGTTAGCCTGCCCGACCTTTCCTGGGACATAGCGCAGCGGGACGCGCGCGACGCGAACCGCACGGTGGCGCCTTTCAAACCGGCGCCGGATGCGCAGGTCATCGACTCCACGAGTCTGACGCCCGAGGAAGTCGTCGCACACATCTTGCAGTGGCTCGAACGTGTGGGCGTCGTAACGGAGCGAGCCAAAGGGTAAGCGGGGGCAGGATGCCGCCGTTCGTCGCGTCAACCCCGCCTCGGCCGGATGCCGAGCGGAAGTGGAAGGGAACATGAGCGAATCGTTTGCCGAGCTGCTAGAAGAGAGTTTTGCGAGTCAGAAGATCAAGACCGGTGCGATCCTCACCGGTGTCGTCGTCGGCGTGAACGCCGACATGGTGATCGTCAACGCCGGGCTGAAGTCCGAGGCGGTCATCCCAGCCGATCAGTTTTTCAACGAGCGCGGCGAGCTCGAGGTCAAAGTCGGCGACCACGTCGAAGTGGCGCTCGACACCGTCGAGGACGGGTTCGGCGAGACGCGCTTGTCGCGCGAGAAAGCGAAGCGTACACGCACGTGGACGCGCCTCGAGGAGGCATTCCAGAAGGGCGAAATCGTCAAGGGTACGATCAGCGGCCGCGTTCGGGGCGGCTTCACGGTCGACATCGACCTGGTCCGCGCGTTCCTGCCGGGCTCGCTCGTCGACGTGCGGCCGATTCGCGATCCCGCGGCGCTCGAAGGCCAGACGCTCGAGTTCAAGGTCATCAAGCTCGATCAGAAGCGCAACAACGTGGTCGTGTCGCGGCGCGCCGTCGTCGAGGCCGAGTACAGCGCCGAGCGCGAGTCCCTCCTCAAGAACCTCCAGGAAGGCACGGTGCTGAAAGGCGTCGTCAAGAATCTCACGGACTACGGCGCGTTCGTCGACCTGGGCGGCATCGACGGCCTGCTGCACATCACGGACATGGCGTGGAAGCGCGTCAAGCATCCGTCCGAAGTCGTCAGCGTCGGCCAGGAGCTCGAGGTCAAAGTGCTCAAGTTCGACCGCGAGCGTAACCGCGTATCGCTGGGCTTGAAGCAGCTCGGCGCGGACCCGTGGGCCGATCTCGCGCGGCGTTATCCGCCGGGCACGCGGCTGTTCGGCAAGGTCACGAACATCGCCGACTACGGCTGCTTTGCGGAAATCGAAGAAGGCGTCGAGGGCCTCGTCCACGTCTCCGAGATGGATTGGACGAACAAGAACGTCAATCCGCACAAGGTCGTACAGATCGGCGACGAGGTCGAGGTCATGGTCCTCGACATCGACGAGGAGCGCCGCCGCATCTCGCTGGGGCTCAAGCAGTGCAAGCCCAACCCGTGGGTCGAGTTCGGTGAGAACTACAAGAAGGGCGACAAGGTTTCCGGTCAGATCAAGTCGATCACGGATTTCGGGGTGTTCATCGGCCTGCCGGGGGGCATCGACGGCCTCGTGCACCTGTCGGATCTTTCGTGGGACGTGCCGGGAGAGGAAGCTGTCCGCAACTACAAGAAGGGCGAGGAGCTCGAGACGGTCGTTCTTGCGATCGACCCGGAACGCGAGCGCATCTCGCTCGGCGTGAAGCAGCTCGACAAGGATCCGCTGTCGCTGTTCCTCGGCGACCATCCGAAGGGCAGCATCGTCTCCGGCGTCGTGCAAGAGCTCGACGCGAAGTTGGCCACGGTCGCTCTCGAAGGCGGCATCGTGGGGCACTTACGCGCTTCCGAGATCGCCCGCGATCGCGTCGAGGACGCGCGGACGGCGCTCAAGGTGGGCGACACCATCGAAGCGAAGATCACGGGCGTCGATCGCAAGACGCGCATCGTTTCGCTGTCGATCAAGGCCAAGGAAGCTCACGAAGAGCAGCAGGCGCTACAGAACTACAAGAGCGAGGCCGGCCGCCCGACGACCGGCACGACGCTCGGCGATTTGCTCAAGGAGCAGATAAAACCGGAATGAGGTCTTCGCGCTCGCCGAGCGCGGGACAAGCCGTGATCGAGTAAAAGGCCCTACTGATGACAAAATCCGAGCTGATCGAGTCAATCGCGCGCAGTCAGAAACATTTGCCTGCGAAGGACGTGGAGCTGGCCGTCAAGCACATCTTAGAGCTCATGAGCGAAGCGCTGGCGAACGGTCAGCGCATCGAGATCCGCGGCTTCGGTTCCTTTTCGCTGCACTACAGGCCGCCGCGGATGGGGCGCAATCCGAAGACCGGCGAAGCCGTCGCGCTGGCCGGCAAGAACGTTCCGCACTTCAAGCCCGGCAAGGACCTTCGCGAGCGAGTCAACCAGTCTCGACATCTGCCCGTGCGTGACTAGCGCCCAGCCGACGCGGGAGGACACACATCGTGGTCACGCTGCGCCGGCTCGCGTTCGCTGCCGTCCTCGTCCTGCTGCTGCTCGCCACGGGGGTCTTCGCCTACTCGAACCCCGAGCCGATCGACATCGACGTCGGCATCACGCGGTTCGAGCAGGTGCCGATGGCCGTGGCGTTCACCATCGTGCTCGCGGCCGGCTGGCTGCTCGGCGTGCTGTCCGCGGGCTTCGCGCTGTGGCGGTCGGCCGGCGAAAAGCGGCGCCTGAAACAAGACCTCAAGTACGTCGAAGCCGAGCTTCGCACGCGCCCGCCGGCGACCTGACCGATGCCGACGGAAACCACCTTCCTGCTCGCCGCACTGTTCATCGCGCTCGGTGCGATCGGCTATGTCTACAAGCTCTACAGCGACCGCGACCGCGATTTGCCGCCCCGTATTAGCGCCGACTACATACGCGGGCTCAATCTCGTACTGAACCGGCGCACCGACGAGGCGCTCGAGCTGTTCGTGCAAATGGCGAAAGTCGACGAGGACACGCTCGAGACGCACTTCGCGCTCGGCCATTTGTTCCGGCGGCGCGGCGAGATCGAGCGCGCGATCCGCGTCCATGAAAACCTGCTGGCTCGGCCGAATCTGAACGAAGCGCAGCGTCATCAGGCGCTGTTCTCGTTGGCCGAAGACTACATGGGCGCAGGGCTCTTCGATCGCGCCGAGCAACTGTTCGGCGAGCTGCGCGACAGCACGACGCTCGCCGAGGCTGCTCTCGAGAAGCTCGTCACGATCTACGAACGCGAGCAAGAGTGGCAGAAAGCGATCGACGCGCTGCGCCAGCTCGAGATGCTGCGCGGAGGGAAGTCGAGCCAGGTGGCGCACTACTATTGCGAGCTCGCCGAGCTTGCGCGGGCCGCCGGCGATCGCGCTCGGGCGCGGGAGCTGCTGCGCAACACGGTCCGCAGCGAATCCGGCGCCCTGCGCGGCACGCTGATCCGCGCGACGCTGGCGCGCGAGGAGCGCGACTACGCGCAGGCGATTCCGCTCTACGAGCAAGTCATCGCGGCCGATCGGCACTTCATCAGCGAGGTGCTGCCGCCGTTGCTCGAGTGCTATCGCGAGTCTAACCGCCTGCCCGAGCTCGATGCCTATCTCGAGCGGCTCGCCGCCGCGGATTCAACCCTGTACCGCGACCTCGCGCTCGCCGCGATCGTCGGCAACCTGGGCGGATCGAACGCGCTCGCCGCGGCCGTCGAGCGCTTCGTGTTCGAGCATCCCGTGCTCGCGAATCTCGTCAACGCCGCCGAGCTCCGCACGCTGCCCGCCGCCGCGCGCGCCGCAGCCATGCAGCGCATCGGCGACGCGCTGCGCAGCGTCGCGCTCGCGAACGCGCGTTACCGCTGCTCGAATTGCGGCTATAGCACGCAGCGCTTCATCTGGCACTGCCCGAGCTGCAAGCTCTGGGAGACGGTGCGGCCGATTCAGAGCGTGCCGCTCGAGAACGTGCTCGCCCGGCCCTAGCGAAACTGCGCAAAGCGCCGAGATTCGATGGCTGCTCGGCCCGAGGCCGCGGCCTAGCATGGCCGCTCCTTCAACTTCAGGAGCAATGGCCATGAAATCGACCTTGTTTCGGATCGGCTCGGCGCTCGCGTTCGTGTGCGGCGGTTTCGCCGCGGCCGCGGGCCCCGTCAACATCAACACGGCGGACGCCGCAAAGCTCGCGAGCGAGCTGCAAGGCGTGGGCCCCGCACTCGCGGAAGCGATCGTGGCGGACCGCCGGGCGAACGGCAACTTCACGAAACCGGAGGAGCTGATGCGCGTCAAGGGCATCGGCGCACGGATCGTCGAGATCAACAAGGGGAACATCCTCGTCGCCGACCCGGCGCCGCCGGCGCGCTGATCGAGGCTCGAGCGTTTGGGTGCGGGGCCGTGGCCCCGCACCCGCGATCCCCTCGCCAGCCCGAGGCCGCTGGGCGCGGCGGGCTCGACCCGGAACGAAGGAGCGCCGGTGCCGCATCGCCGCGGCGCAGCGTTAGGTATGATCTCGGTACCAGTCACCGAGAGAGATCGATGCCACGGATTCGAACCGCCGTGTTTCCGGTCGCGGGCCGCGGAACGCGTTTTCTACCGGCCACCAAAGCCTCTCCGAAGGAGATGCTGCCGATCGTCGACAAGCCCCTGATTCAGTATGCCGTCGAGGAGGCCCTCGACGCCGGCGCCGAGCGGCTCGTGTTCATCACGGGCTCGTCGAAGCGGGCCATCGAGGACCACTTCGACGCGGACCCGGAGCTCGAGCGCCAGCTCGAAGAGTCGGGCAAGCACGATTTGCTGCCGCTCGTACGCGACATCATCCCGCCGACGGCGACCTGCATCTTCGTGCGCCAAGGTGTGCCGCTCGGTCTCGGCCACGCCGTGCTCTGCGCGAAAGAGGCCGTCGGCAACGAGCCGTTCTTCGTGCACCTTGCCGACGATCTCATCTATAGCGAGGTCGGCTGTCTCAGGCAGATGCGCGAGCACTTCGACATACATGGCGCGAGCGTGCTCGGCGTCGAGAACGTGCCGCGCGACCAGACCGGCAGCTACGGCATCGTGGCCGTCGAGAAGGGGCCGAGCGGCGCACAGCGCGTCACGCGCATCGTCGAGAAGCCGACGCCGAAGGATGCGCCGTCGACGCTCGCCGTCGTCGGGCGCTATATCTTGAGCCCGGCCATCTTCGGCAAGCTCGAGAAGACCCAGCGCGGCGCCGGCGGAGAGATTCAGCTCACGGACGGCATCGCGAGCCTGCTTGCCGACGAGCCGGTGCACGTGCTGCCTTTCTCCGGCATCCGCTACGACTGCGGCAGCAAGCTCGGGTATCTGCGTGCAACGGTCGAGTACGCTCTGCGCCATCCCGAGCTCGGCGACAGCTTCCGCGCGTATCTGCAGAACGTCTGGGAGCGCTGAGCGACCGCGAAGCGCTGAGTCGCCGGGCGAGAGTCACCAGCACGCCGCCGCGGCGCGGATCTCGGCGTTGTGCTCGCCGAGTCGCGGAGGATAGCGCCGATACGTCGGCCCGTTCGATTCGAACCGTACCGGCAGCGCGATCGACTTCACGATGCCGATCAGCGGATGCTCGAGCTCCACGATCATGCGCCGCGCGAGCACCTGCTCGTCGGTGAGCGTCTCGTCGGGGAAATTGATCGGACCCGCCGGCACGCCGGCCGCGACGAGCTCCTCGACCCAGTCGGCGGCGTCGCGGCGCGCGAGAATCTGCTCGAGCAGAGGAATCAGCTCCTCGCGATGCGCGTTTCGCTCGGCGTTCGTCGCGAAGCGTGGGTCCGTCATCAGCGTGGCCTCGCTCCCCAAGATCTTGCAGAACTTGGCCCAGAGCCGCTCGTTGCCGACGGCGATGATCATCGTCTTGTCACGCGCGCGCACGGGTTGATAAGGCGTCACGTTCGGGTGTGCGTTGCCGAGGCGAACGGGCCGCTTGCCCGTGGCGAAATAGCTGGCGCCGATGTTCGCGAGCCACGAGAGCTGCGCGTCGACGAGCGCCACGTCGACGAACTGGCCGACCCCGGTGCCGGTCGCGCGGTTGTCGCGCGCGTACAAGGCGGCTAGCACGCCCATGCACGTATAGATGCCGCCCGAGATGTCGGCCATCGGCGAGGGGAAACGGCTCGGCTCGCCGTCGATCGGACCCGTCAGCGCCATGAGGCCGGCTTCGCCCTGCGCGATGATGTCGTAGCCGGCGCGGTTCGCTTTCGGGCCCGTGTGGCCATAGCCGCTGATCGCGCCGTAGACGAGACGCGGGTGGCGGGTGCGCAGCGTGCCGGGGTCGAGCCCCAAGCGCCCCAGCGATTCGAGCCGCGGGTTGTTCGTCAGGAACACGTCGGCGCGGCCGATCAGCGTCTCGAGCACGCGCAGGTCGTCGGGCTGTTTCGCGTCGAGCTCGATGCTGCGCTTGTTGCGATTGACGGCGAGGAAGTACGCGCTCTCGCCCTCGAGGAACGGCGGCCCCCAGCTCCGCGCCTGGTCGCCGTCTTTCGGCCGCTCCACCTTGATCACGTCGGCGCCGAGGTCGCCGAGCAGCATCGCGCAATACGGACCCGCGAGCGCTTCCGTCATGTCGAGGACTTTGATTCCAGTGAGCGGGGCGCTGTCGGTCACGGCCTCTCCGGCTTGTGCTCTAATGATCGGCGGCTAGTATAAGCGGCAATTTTCCGCACGAGTCGAAGGGGAAAGCCCAGTGAGAAACAACATCGCCGTCCGCAACATCGAGCGCGCCGATGCGGAAGTGGTACGGGCGCTCGGCGAGCACGGCGTCGCGACGGTGCACGAGGCGCAGGGCCGTACGGGGCTGCTGCAATCGTACATGCGTCCGATCTACGCCGGCGCGCGCGTCGGCGGCAGCGCGATCACGGTGTTGCTGCACCCCGGCGACAACTGGATGCTGCACGTGGCGGTCGAGCTCGCGAAGCCCGGCGACATCATGGTCGTCGGCGTCAGCGCGCAGAACACGGACGGCATGTTCGGCGACTTGCTCGCGACCTCGTTCCGCGCGCGCGGCGTGCTCGGCCTCGTCATCGATGCCGGGGTTCGCGACGTCAAGGATCTCACGGAGATGCGCTTCCCGGTTTGGAGCCGCGCGATCTCGGCGAAGGGAACCGTCAAGGCCACCGTCGGCTCGGTCAACATCCCGATCGTCTGCGCGGGCATGCTCGTGAACCCCGGCGATGCGATCGTCGCCGACGACGACGGCGTCGTCGTCGTGCCGCGCAAGAACGCGCCGGCCGTGCTCGAGGCCGCCAAGAAGCGCGTCGCGAACGAGGAGCAAAAGCGTGCGAAGCTCGCGGCCGGCGAGCTCGGCCTCGATATCTACAAGATGCGCGAGCCGCTCGCGAAGGCGGGGCTCGTCTACTACGACACGCTCGCCGACGTCGACAAGGGCAACGGCTGAACGTGGCTCAATCGATCGACGGCAAGAAGCGCGGCTCCGGGAACGGGCCGCGTTCGCGTTCGATCGCCGCGCCGAGCGTCAACAGCGCCGACTCCTCGCCGGGCTTGCCGATCAGGCTCACGCCGAGAGGCAGCTCGTCCGCCAAGAGCACGGGCACCGTGACACTCGGATAGCCCGTCACGGCCGCGAGGCTCGAGCTCGAGGCCACGAGCTCGTCGCCCTTCGCGTAGTCGATGCGCCAGGCGCGGCCGCCGCTCGGCGTGACGAGGGCGTCGAGATCGTGCTCGTCGAACAGTGAGCCGAGCGCATCGCGCGCCGCGGCGGCCGTTCGCAGAGCGGCTGCGTATCTGTCGTCGGCCGTGCCGCCGCCGTCACGGGCCGCGAGCAGCAAATCTTGGCCGAAGTGCGGCATCACGGCCGCGGCGTTCGCGGCGTTGAACTCGATGACCTCGTCGAGCGTGCGCGGTCCGGTTTCGACCGTCGCCAGGTAGGCCGCGACATCGTCGCGAAACTCCGCGAGCAAGATGCGCAGCTCCGCCTCGCCGGCCGCAGGCGGCAGACCGGCCGCCACCGGATCGACGAGCTTCACGCCGGCGCGTTCGAGCCAAACCAGGGCCCGCGCGAAGCTCGAGTCGACGGCGGCGTCGGCGCCCTGGTGGGCATGAACGACGCCGACGCGTAGGCCGGCAGCCGCCGCCGGAGCGCCGGGTGCGGCCGCGCTCCTGCCGGGCTCCACGAGCACCGACATGAGCAGTGCCGCATCCGCGACAGTGCGCGCGAGCGGCCCTGCCGTGTCTTGACTGTGCGCGATCGGCACGATGCCGCGCCGGCTCACGGTGCCGATGGCCGGCTTGATTCCGACCACGCCGTTGACGGCGGCCGGGCAGACGATCGACCCGTCGGTCTCCGTGCC
The DNA here is from genome assembly GCA_037445815.1 of Rhodospirillaceae bacterium. Lineage (GTDB taxonomy): Bacteria > Pseudomonadota > Gammaproteobacteria > Steroidobacterales > Rariloculaceae > FEN-1219. The sequence goes on along the minus strand of JBBIJV010000002.1, from coordinate 16,791 downwards.
AACGGCGAGCGGCGCAAGGCGCGCTGCGACCGCGACGGCCGAGCCGCTCGACGAGCCGCACGGGTTGCGATCGAGCACATAGGGGTTCTTCGTCTGGCCGCCGAGGCTGCTCCAGCCGCTCGTCGAGTCCATCGAGCGGAAGTTCGCCCATTCGCTCAAGTTCGTCTTGCCGAGCACGACCGCGCCGGCCGCGCGCAAGGCGGCGACGACGTCGGCGTCCGCTTTCGCCCGGTGATCCGCGAGCGCGAGCGACCCCGCGCTCGTCGCCATCGAGTCGGCCGTATCGATGTTCGCCTTGAGCAGCACGGGCACGCCGTGCAAAGCGCCGAGCGGGCCGCCGCTGCGCGCCCGCTCGTCGAGCGCACGGGCGATCGCTTCCGCGTCTGGATTGACCTCGATGACGGCCCCGAGCATCGGGCCGGCGTCGTCGAGCGCCGCGATTCGCTGCAGATACGCCCGCGTCGCCTGCAGCGCCGAAACGCGCCCCGCGGCTATCTCCGCACGCAGCGCCGAGGCGTCGAGCGCGACGATGGCGGCCTCGTCTCGCGCCGGCCGGCCGCAGTCCGCAAGCGCCAGGACGGTCAGCGTCGCAAGCGTCAACCGATGCATGGCCATGGCAGCCCCGTAGGGGGAGGGAAATGCAGGTGGCGGAAGGCTACCATCGGCGCCATGCACCGCAACCGTAAGCCTGCGCAGCGCCGCGGCCGTCCGCCGCACGACGACCTGCTGACGCCGGCCGAGTGGGCTGTGGTCCATGCCGTCCGGCACGGACTGAGCGACGCGCGCATCGCGGCGCGGCGCGGCGTCAGCCGCGACGCCGTGAAGTTCCATGTGCGCAACGCGCTCGCGAAGCTCGGTTTGCGCGGGCGCGCCGACTTGCGGCGCTGGGCCGGCGTGCCGAAAGACAGCGCCGCCTATCGCCGCGCCGCCAATGAGGAGAAGAGAATGACGCCGACGCAAGAGATCCGCCTCGGTCCCATCGGCCAAATCTCGCGCACCGTTCGCGACATCGACGAAGCCTGTGCGTGGTACGGCCAGGTGCTCGGACTCAAGCACCTTTACACGTTCGGCAAGCTTGCGTTCTTCGACCTGGCCGGCACGCGGCTCTATCTGAGCGCCGAGAGCGCAGAACCCTCGCCGGAATCCACGTTGTACCTGCGCGTGGACGACATCGGCGCGGCGTACGCCCAGCTCGTCGCGCGCGGCGTCGAGTTCAAGGGCGCGCCGCACATGATCCACAGGCACGCCGACGGCACCGAGGAATGGATGGCGTTCTTCAAGGACCCCGAGGGGCGGTTCCTCGCGCTGATGTCGCAGGTGCCGCCGCAGCATCGATGAGTTCTTGGTTCGACGGCGCGGCGTGCGGAACGGGCGGCGTCGAGTACGCCGCGACGACGGCGCGCGCCGAGGCGATCACGTAGTCGCGCAGCTCCTGCGGTTCGAGCACCTCGAGCTCCCTGCCGAACGCGAGCGCGAACTGCCGCGCTTCCTCGGGTGCGTCGAAGCGCATCGACACGCGGAAGCGCTCGCCGTCCTGCACGCGCTCGAGCACGCGCCAGCTGCGATAGCACACCCACGGCAGGATGTCGTGCGTGACGAGGAACGTCGCCTCGTAACGCGGCAGGTGCTCGCGGAAGCGGTTCGTCGACGCTTCCCAGTACGCGGACAGATCGAAGCCCTCGGGCCGGCTCGCGCGCTCCGGCAGGAGCTCGGCGGACTGGATCCGCGACACCCGGTACGTGCGCTGCTCTTCGCCTTTGGCCGCGACGAGGTACCAGCGGTTCGCGCGCGCCACGACGCCGAGCGGGTCGACTTGCCGTTCGCTGGCCTCGCCGTCGGCTTTCTCGTAGAGGAAACGGAGCCTCTGGCCGCTCCACAGCGCTTCGAGAATCATGGGCAAGCTCGTCAGCGATTCCGTCGAGTCGCGCCAGTTGCGCGAGTCGATCAAGATGCGCTCGCGCACGAACTCCGCCTGCTCGCGAATGCCGACAGGCAGGGCGGCACGAAGCTTGAGCCACGCGGCGTCCGCGGCCTCCTTGAGCCCAAGCTCGGCGAGCAACGCCGGCGGGCGGGCGAGGAACAGCGAGCGAATCTCGGCCGGCGTGAGGCCCGTGAGCTTCGTCTCGTACCCGCCGATGAGCCGCCAGCCGCCGCCGCTGCCGCGCTCGGCCACGACCGGGACGCCGGCGCTGCTCAAAGCGTCCATGTCGCGCAGGATTGTGCGTTGCGAAACCTCTAGGCGCGAGGCGAGCGTCTCGGCCGTCATCCGGCCGTTGGCCTGGAGCAGTAGAACGATGGAGATGAGTCGGTCGGCTCGCATGGGCTATACCGTACCCGATAATCATGACATCACGTGTCATGAACGGGAGAAAGATCCGACGATCGGGCCCGGCCGCGGCCGCAATCGCCGCATGGCGAAGAAGAAGGGCACTTCCGGTCAGTCTCGTGCGTCGTACATGAGGGGGAGCGTCGCAAACTGACGCCGGGTTCTTTGCGTGGAAGTTTCTGGAAAAGCTTGAACGGCGGGGCCGCTATACGCGATGGCGGTGCGCGTATTTGACTCGAAAGTTCTGACGCACTGGGCGCGCGAAGACGGCCGAGGTAGTCGCATGCGACAAATTGTCGCAGGATGCTCTTCCGATCTCCGTGTGACACAATAAGTCCGTGCAAGGCGGGCCGATCATGAGTTGTTCTAGTGCCGGCGAACCCGCCGAGCCCATCGAAGCGCTTCGCCTCCTGTTTTGGCTTCGAATCGTGGCAATTGCCTCGCAGGCCCTCGTTGTGGCGGGCGTGCACGAGGGCCTTGGCATCGCATTGCCGCTCGGCCCGCTCGCCGTCGCGATCAGCGCGCTCGCGGCTTGGAACGCGTTCGTGTTATGGCGGCTGCGCCGCGCGAGCAGCGTGTCTCATGGCGAGGTAGCCCTCAATTTCGCCCTCGACATTGCGGCGTTCACCTCCGTCATCTACCTGACCGGCGGCCCGACCAATCCGTTCGTTTCCTTGTATCTCGTGCCGATTGCTCTGGCGGCGACATCGCTTCCGGCCAGCTATGCATGGATCCTGGGAATCCTGTGCGGTGCAGGCTATTCGCTGCTCCTCGCGCGGCACGTTCCGCTGCCTTCCGTGCACGGTCGGTTCGGCGGGGATTTCGACCTGCACGTCGTCGGCATGTGGATCAACTTCCTCGTCGCCGCCGCGCTGATCTTGTTCTTCGTCGCCCGCATGGCGCGCTTGCTCCGCGCGCGGGACCGAGAGCTCGCTTTCATGCGCGAAGCCGCGTTGCGTGACCAGCAAATCGTCGCGCTCGGCACGCTCGCCGCCGGCACGGCGCACGAGCTCAATACGCCGCTCTCGACGTTGATGTTGCTCGTCGAGGAGCTCCAAGAGACCACCGTGGACCCGGAGCACAAGCGCCAGCTTCACGGCATGAACGAGCAAATCGAACTCATGAATCGCAGGCTCAATGCGATCGCCAAGCGTGTCGGCGCCGAGCGAAGCGAGGGCGCGCGCTGGGTGGGTGTGAGAACCTTCTTGGAGAAGGTGATCGCCGAGTGGAGCGACGCGCATCCGGCCATCACGGTGAAGGTGAGCTATGACTTGTCGGAGCCGGAATTGTCGATCGTCGCCGAGGCGACGATCGAGCAGGCGATTCGCAGTGTGCTCGACAACGCCGCGCATGCGACACGGTCGAACCGCCGTTCAGAGATCGAGGTCCGCGCACGTTGCGGAGACGGCCGGCTCGCGATAGCGGTGCTCGACAACGGAGTGGGCGTCGACCCGGCGCTACGCAGCGAAATCGGTGTCAGAGTGCTGTCGACCAAGGATCACGGGCTCGGGATAGGACTCTTGCTGTCCCGCGCGGCACTTCAGCGGTTCGGTGGCGATCTCAAGCTCCTGAGCCGGCCGGCCGGCGGCGTCGAAGCGAGGATCGATTTGCCGCTCAAGGGATTGTTGATCGATGCACATTGAAAGGGCCTTGTCGGTTCTCGTTATCGACGACGACGTACCGTTTGCAAGCACGCTTGCTCGAGTGCTCGAGCGGCGCGGGTGGTCGACGCGAATGGCGCACTCCGCGCACGGAGCGCTCGCCGCTGTCTCCGTGGCCGTGCCGGACGCTGCCGTCGTCGACTTGAGGCTCGATACGGATGACGGCCTGAGCTTGATAAAGCCACTCCGCGAGGCGAGCCCCTGCATGCGCATTGTCGTGCTGACGGGCTACGCGAGCATTGCGACGGCCGTGCAAGCGATCAAGCTCGGCGCCGACGACTATCTCGCGAAGCCGGTCACCGGCGCCGTCGTCGCCACCGCGTTGAGCCGCGGGAACGCGGAATCGCAACCTGACGCGCCGGTCCTGATGTCGCCGCGGCGGCTCGAGTGGGAGCACCTCCAGCGCGTTCTCGTTGAGCACGGCGGCAATGTTTCCGCCACGGCACGAGCGTTGCGAATGCACCGACGAACGCTGCAGCGCAAGCTCGCGAAGCGGCCGACGCCCGAGTAGATCTCGTCATTTTGTGCGACTGCGTCGCGACGATTTGTCGCACCGGCGCGCTCAGCAAGAGTGTTACACCCCTGCGGCAATATGCCGCATCGGCTCCGAGTGCGTTGCTCTCTACAATCTCTCGCAGGCCCGTCGATATGGAGCAACGCCTTTGCGTCGACATCTCCTCGATCTACTGGTTGCGGCCGTGTGCGTAACCCAGCTCTGTTGGCTTTTCGCGGCGTCGCCGGCTCACAGTCAGGAGAGTGAAGCGAGATCGCGGCTCGAAGTTTTCCCGCGCACGGGGCGCGCCCGCGACGATGAACTCGGACGAGCACTCGAAGCGGAGATCGCGCTCACGCCGGGCGGCGCAAGCCTGATCGACATGGAGGACTTCCTTGAGCGTCAAGTGGGGAGTCTCGCTGATGTGCTGCGATACGTGCCGGGCATCTGGTCAGTGAGCGACACCGGCAATGACGACATGTTCTTCTCGAGCCGCGGTTCCAATCTGGACGCCACCGATTGGGACATGAACGGCATCAAGCTGTTGCAAGACGGGCTGCCGGTCACGACGGCGGACGGCAACAATCACAACCGCATCATCGACCCGCTCGCCGCGCGCTACGCCACCGTGGCCCGCGGCGCGAACGCGTTGACGTATGGCGCGAGCACGCTCGGCGGCGCGATTAATTTCATCACGCCGACGGCGCGCGACAGCTCGCGCCTGGACGTCGCGCTGAACGCAGGCAGTCACGGGCAGACGCTCGGGCGTTTGAGTCTCGGCGGGGTGTTCGACGAGTCGTTCGACGGCATGTTGACGCTCGAAGGCAAACGGTGGGATGGCTATCGTGAGCACAATGAACAAGACCGCCGCGGGCTTTATGCCAACGCGGGGTGGCAGGCCGGCGAGAACGTTGCGACGCGTTTCTTCGTCGCGTACCTCGAGAACGACCAAGAGCTGCCGGGCTCGCTGACGCGTGCGGAGCTCGATGCGGATCCTGGCCGCGCGAGCCAAGCTGCGGTCGACGGCCACTATCAGCTCAATGTCGAAACGTTACGGCTCGCGAACAAGACGAGCTGGCAGATCGACGAGAATCGGCAGCTCGACTTCGGCCTGTCGATCGAGGAGCAGTCGCTATTTCATCCGATCGTCTGGGTGGCCTTCGGCGGCGTCGAGATCTTCAGCTTGCTGATCGACACCGACCACCGGGACGCGGGTGCGATGCTGCGTTATAGCCGACGCGCGGGCAATCACGATTTGCTTTTGGGTCTCAACTACGGCGAAAGCGACGTCGAGGGCGGCAACTACCGGAATCTCCGCGGCGCACCGAATGGCTTGACGACGTCGGTCGACAATGATTCCTCGACGACCGAAGCGTTCGTGACGGACAGCTGGCGGGTCAGCGATCGGACCAAATTGATCCTAGCCGCTCAGGCGGTCTCTGCCGATCGCGAGGTTCGCAATACCGACGCCGCGAGCGGCGCCCTCTACAATCCGCGGGGCAAATATGACGGCATCAATCCACGGCTCGGCGTGGTCCATGCTGTCGGCGACGGCGCGAGTGTTTATGGAAACCTCAGCCGTCTCTTCGAGCCACCGACGAGCTTCGAGCTCGAAGACAACGTTGCGGTCGGAGAGGCCTTGAGCGCCATGGAAGGCACGGTCGCAGAGGTCGGCACACGCGGCGGGCGGGACTTCAGCGCGGGCCATCGTTGGGGCTGGGATGTCTCGCTCTACTACGCCGAGATCGACGACGAGATCTTGTCAGTCGAGGACCCGAGCGCCCCCGGCACGAGCCTCGTGACGAATATCGACCGCACGATCCACTCGGGCCTAGAGGCTGTGGTGAGCGCGACGTTTGCAGTCGGTGGCCGGTCGGATCGGGCTATCTCGCCGCTGCTCAGCTTGACGATCAACGACCACAGTTTCGACAACGACTCGAACTACGGCGACAACGATCTCCCCGCTGCACCGGAATATTTCGCGAGAGGCGAGCTTGTCTATCGGTCCGCGAACGGCTTCTACGTCGGCCCGACGTTCGACTTCGTCGGCGAGCGCTTCGCCGACTTCGCGAACACATACCGCATCAACTCCTACACACTGCTCGGGATGCGCGCCGGTTGGGCGAACGAGCGCTGGCGGGTGTACGCAGAGTTCCGCAACCTTGAAGACGAAGAGTACGTCGTGAGTCACTCGGTTCGTAACGTTGCGGCCACGAGCGATCGGATTCTCAATCCCGGCGAGCCGCGGTCTGCGTACTTCGGCGTTCAGTTCCGAGTCGAGTAGCGGCGATGAGCCGTCGTTCGCTGCATTGTGCTTCGTTTCTGCCGACGACGGCCGCGCTCGTAAACAGCCTGACGATGGATGTCATCATTGCGAGCCGATGATTTCGGCAATATGCGACCGAGCCGCGAATGATTTTGGGCCAACGTGGCCGCGGCGTGCTCGTTCGGTATGGGACCAACTATGTGCCGAGATCGGCGCCCGGTGGCAGGAAAGGTGATACCCAGCTCAGATCTGGGTACCCCATTGTTTTTACGAGGATGTTGGCTCCCCCGGGGCCGGAGCCGACGTCAAGGCTCCGGCCGCATGGCGGTTAGGTTCTGACCCGGTCGACGCCGGAAGGTACCCCGCAAAATACGCCACCGAGCGCTAGCGCTGCGCCAAGTAGCGGCGCCCCTGAGCATGGCACTGGGTCGACCAGCATCAAGGCGAACTCGAGCTAGGCGAGGTCGAGCCGCTGGACGGCGCGCTGTCGGATCTCACCAGCGACGATGACGCATGACGTGCCTGCTCGACACGACCGCGCTGATTCATGCTCAGCGAGGACGGCCCACTGCAGTGCGCGAGCGCCTGCAAAGGCGCAGTCCGGAGGAGGTCGCGGTCTCTGCGATCAGCATCGCGGAACTGTGCATGGAGCCGCCAAGCACGCCGAGCCAGCAGGCAAGCGCGAGCTTTGGAATCGGTTTCTCGACCCGTATGCCGTCTACACCTTCGATAGGACGGCCGCAGAAATGCACGGTGATCTGCGCTTTCGGCTGCGTCACAATCCGATCGGCGACTGCGACTTGTTGATCCCGGCGATCGCGCTTGCGAACGACTTGACGGTCGTCACGAACGACACGCGAGAGTTTGATCGCGTGTCCGCGCCGCGTGTGGAGAACCGGACTATCACGCCGACCGCACCCGAAGCGGGCGAAGCGGCTAGCTCGGGCTCAAGGGGAGAGAGCTCATGAGCACTGATCGATATGTTGTCCACGATGCTGCCGGGCCGGATCTGGAGTTCGAGGGCACGCTGGTCGCCGAAGAGTTGGCGGGTTGCGCGTCCCGTCAATGAATGACTATTTCGCGCTTTTGCACCAGGTCGCTCTCAGGCGAATCAACCGGCAGCGCTCGCGAGGGGATGACTTGCACGCAGGGTCCCGCGTTGAGGGGCCGTAATGTGACGAAATCCCGAAAAAAACCTCTTGAAGCTGTAGCAGCTCGAGCTTTTATCTTTGCATGGAGGTCCGATACCTCCATCGAAAAAGCCAAGGAGTTGTTCATGAAGAAGTTATTTACGGCTGTGAGCGTATTGGTGCTCTGGACGGGCGCGAGTTCGGCCTGGGCCGGTCAGCAGACGGTGACGTTGACGGTCGAAAAAATGTACTGCGCCCTGTGTCCCGTGACGGTCGCCAAGGCGATCGAACGAGTCGACGGTGTGTCCGCGGTCGACGTGAGCTTCGATCGCAAAGAAGCGGTCGTCACGTATGAAGACTCGGTCACGAATCTCAAAGAGATTGCCGCCGCGTCAACGAACGCGGGCTACCCGGCGCACGTCAAAGACGCGAGCTAACGGGGCGCTTTTTGAGCGCTCAACGCGGTTCGCACGCGAGCGCCTATCTTCTCGCGCTCGTCGCGATCGTCAGCTGCCCCTGTCATCTGCCGGTTCTCGCGCTGCTGCTTGCCGGCACCGCGTCCGGCGCACTGCTGAACGAGCATTTCACGCTCGCGCTCGTTTTGTCGACGCTGCTTTTCGCCGTAGCCGTGATCGCGGCGCTGCGCGCCTTTCGGCACTTCGATTCGACGCGCTGAACCGGTCTCATTGGAGATCGACGGCAGCGCTTGCATCTATAGTCACTATAGGTTGTAGCCTCGTTTGCAAGGAGGTGAAAGACGGATGGACACCATCGCCAAGGAAGCCGGGAAGCGCGGACTACTCGCAGCCGGCGGAGTCGTCGGTGCGGTGCTCGCCTCATCGTGTTGCATCGGACCGCTGTTGCTGCTGAGCCTCGGCGTCAGCGGCGCGTGGATAGGAAACTTGACGGCGCTCGCACCCTATCAACCAGTGTTTCTCGTGGCGACGTTTGGTTTTCTCGCGGCCGGCTTCTGGCGCGTTTACCGCAAGCCGAAGGTTGCCTGCGAAGAGGGCAGCTATTGCGCGAGTCCGATGTCGGACATGGTGCTGAAAGTGGCGCTGTGGATCGCCACGGCGCTCGCTTTGTCGGCGGTCGCCGTCAACGTGCTCGCGCCGCGATTGCTCTAATCGTGAATTAACATCAAACGGAACTCGATCACTATGGCAACACATCTGCTGAAGGTGTCCGGCATGACCTGTGCGCGCTGCGCCAACAAGGTCGAAGGCGCTCTCAACAGGCTCCCGGGCGTGCAGGCGAGCGTCTCCTATGAGGACGCATTGGCGACGGTTGCACATACCGGCGACGTCACCTCGGAGACGTTACTGCGTACCGTGAGGGCAGCAGGCTACGGCGCAACCTTGATTGGGGATTCCGCGCCGAAGCGGTTGACGCCGAAGCCCCGAGGCCTGCAAGTGGCCGTGATCGGCAGCGGCAGCGCCGCGTTTGCGGCTGCGATCAGAGCAACCGAGGAAGGCGCCCACGTCACCCTGATCGAATCGGGCACTCTGGGCGGCACGTGCGTCAACGTCGGCTGCGTGCCTTCGAAGATCATGATTCGCGCTGCTCACGTTGCGCACATGCAAGCGCATCAACCATTCGAGGGTATTGCACGCAAAGCGCCGCGGATCGCCTGGCATGAGCTCGTCGCGCAGCAGCAGTCGCGGGTCGAAGAGCTTCGGGCAGCCAAGTACCAACGTATTCTTGACGGGAATCCTGCGATCAGATTCGTGCAAGGCCGCGCGCGGTTCGAGGATGCGCATGCGCTCGTGGTCACCGGGCCGCGGGGCGAGCAGCGCATAGTCGCTGATCGCTTTTTGATCGCAACCGGCGCATCGCCGTCCATCCCTGAGATTCCGGGGCTTGCCGGGACGCCCTATTGGACTTCCACCGAAGCGCTTGTCGCCGAGGAGCTGCCGAAACACCTGATCGTCATCGGCGGCTCCGTCGTCGCGGTCGAGCTTGCGCAGGCGTTTCGACGCCTCGGCTCCAAAGTGACCATCCTTGCGCGCAGTACCTTGCTTTCTCGCGAAGATCCGGAGCTCGGTCGCGGGCTCCAAGACGTGTTCGAACGAGAAGGCATTCGCGTGCTCACGCACACGGTGCCGTCGGCGGTGACGTATGACGGTGCATTCGGGCTCGAGATCCCCGGCGGCGCGCTCGTGGGTGATGCGTTGCTGGTAGCGGCCGGCCGACGGCCGAATACGGCCGATCTCGGTTTGGACCGCGTCGGCGTGGCGCTCGACCCGACAGGTGCCGTGATCGTCGATGAGCGCATGCGCACGTCCGCGGCTCATATCTACGCGGCCGGCGACTGCACGAGCCAGCCGCAATACGTCTACGTCGCGGCCGCCGCGGGCACGCGCGCGGCTGTAAATCTGACCGGCGGCGCAGCGAGTCTCGACTTGGGGACGATGCCGGCGGTCATCTTCACCGACCCGCAGGTAGCGACGGTGGGCCTCACACTCGAAGAGGCGCTGACGGCGGGACAGCCCGCCGAGGCGAGAACGCTCGCGCTCGACAACGTACCGCGCGCGCTCGCGAACTTCGAGACTCAAGGGTTTATCAAGCTGGTGGCGGAACCCGGTCAAGGGCGGCTGCTGGGCGCGCAGGTGTTGGCCGATTCGGCCGGCGAGATCATCCAGGCGGCCGCTCTCGCGATTCGCAATCGCATGACGATCGCGGAGATGGCCGATCAGCTTTTCCCGTATCTCACGATGGTCGAGGGACTCAAGCTTTGCGCGCAGACCTTCACCAAGGACGTGAAAATGCTCTCATGCTGCGCCGCGTGAGGCGTGCGATGGGTGACGCCGGGGCGACTTACCGATTGGGCGACGCGGCTCGCAAAGCCCATCTGACGATCAACCAGGCGCGCAATTACGTGCAGTTTCGCTTGGTGCCCTCATGTGCACGAACACCCGCAGGGCACATGCGCTTCGATGAGGAAGCCGTGCGCCGCTTGCGTTTGATCGGACGCGCGTTGCTCGCGGGATTGTCCATGCAAGACATCAGAAGGTTCTTGGAGACGCTCGACGCCGAGGATTGTGGCGCGTTGCAGCGAAGCCCAGAAACCGTCTTGGCGCGCGTGAATGAACGGCGCGCTGTGCTCGATCGGCTCGTGCGGGAGCTCAATCAAGCTTGTGCATCGCCAGAGCGCTACCAAGCCAAGGGGTGCCGCGGAGTGCGTGATATTCAAGGAGTGCAACAGTGAAGGATTTTCTGAAGCAGTTTTCGGGCCTGATCGGCGCGGCGATCGCCGCGGCTTGCTGTCTCGGCATCCCGGCGGTGCTCGCGGGGCTCGGAGCCATCGGGCTCGGCTTCATCATTCATGATGCCTATTTGGTGCCGCTCTTCGTCGGCTTCGCTGCGTTCAGCGCGTGGGTGCTGTACCGCTCGGCACGCCGGCGCGGGCGGCTCGCACCGTTCTGGCTGGCTCTCTCGGGCGCCATCGTGGGGTCCGTGTCGCTTTGGCTGATGGTCACCGGCATTTATCCGTTGCCTTGGCTCGTGTACGTCAGCCTCGGAGCATTGTTCGCCGGCAGCGCGTGGGACTTCGTGAACGGCCGGCTCGCCGCGTCCCGGAAGGCTGAGCCCGCGCGCCCAGCGAGTGGTCAGCCCAGCGTCAATATGGCCCGGCGCGTGGCGGCGGGCGGGGCGCTGGCCGCGGGCGCGGCCGCCGCGTTCTATGGGTTACACAAATCGGTTGCCGTATTCGCGCCGGCGGCCGAAGCCGGCGAGATCGCCTGCTTCGGCATCAATGAATGCAAAGGCCAATCCGCTTGCACGACCGCTTTCAACGCGTGCACCGGACAAAACGAATGCAAGGGGCAAGGGTTTCTCAACGTACCGGAAAAAGAGTGCGCCATACGGGGAGGCGTGCCGCTCGCCGGGTCGGCGGCCGATCCCGCGAAGGGTTAGCGCACTTGTCCAGTCGGTGATCACGTTCTCGACGTGCGCCATGTTGTCATCGCCGCGGGAGCCAAACCTGTCGCGCTTTCGATCGAGGGCGAGGAACTCGTGGCTTTGAGCGATGACCTCTTCGAGCTCGATGCGTTGTTGCGCCGCATCCTCGTCATCGGCGGGGGTTATATCGACTTACAGTTTGCTGATATCGCGGCGCGCGCGGGCGCGGAAGTCACGGTGCTGCATCGCAGCGCGCGCCCGCTGCCGCGCTTCGACCGCGATCTCGACACGGCATCCCGAGCGCCGTGTTCACACTGCCTCCGCTCGCGCGGGTCGGCATGCTCGAGGCCGAGGCGAGCGCGGCGGGATTGGACTTCGAGGTCAAGCACGACAAGGTCCCGCAGTGGTACACGGCGGTTCGGGTCAATGAGCCTTGCTACGGCTTCAAGACCCTCGTGGAGAACGGCACAGAATCGCGTGCTCGGCGCGCACGTGGTGGGCCCCGAGGCGGCCGAGGTGGTGAACCTTTTCGCATTCGCGATGCGCTCGGGTTTGAAGGCACGAGATCTCAAGTACGCCAAGTTCGTTTATCCGACCGCAGCGTCTGACCTCGAGTACATGCTGCCGTGAAGCAATGACCGCGAACGCGCGAGATACGCCGAGGTTGGGGCTGGGGCTCCGCCCGCCGTTCTACGCCGCCGCGGCGCGCGGAGAGATCCCGGTCGACTGGTTCGAGGTGATCACCGAGAATTTCATGGTCGAAGGCGGCAAACCACTGCGCGTCCTCGCGGACGTACGCGAGCACTATCCGATCGCCTTTCACGGGGTCTCGATGAATCTGGGCGGCACCGATCCGCTCGACCGTGACTATCTCGCACGGCTCAAGCAGCTCGTCGATCGCTACGATCCCGTCTCGGTGTCGGATCACCTCTGCTGGACGCGTCATGACGGCGTCCATCTGCATGATCTGTTGCCCTTGCCATACGCCGAAGACGTGGTCGAGCACGTCGCCGCGCGTATCCGCGAAGTGCAAGACACCTTGGGGCGGCAGATCCTTATCGAGAATGTATCGAGCTACGCGGAGCTCGCTTTGGGTTCCATGACCGAACATGCCTTCCTCCGCGGCGTGGCGGAACAGGCCGATTGCCTCATCCTGCTCGATCTCAACAATATGCACGTGAGCGCGGTAAATCACGGTTTCGATCCGAGCGAATACCTGAGCGCGCTCCCAGCGCGACGAGTCGCCCAGCATCATCTCGCGGGCCATAGCGGCAGCGCTCCGCTGCTGATCGACACTCACGACCATCCTGTCTGTGACGCGGTGTGGGCGCTTTACGCCGAAGCGAGACGCGCTTTCGGCCCGGTGCCGGTATGCCTCGAGCGCGACGACCACTACCCGGCTTTGGCCGAGTTGCTACGAGAGATCGGACGCGTGCGAGCCGGGGAGTCGATCGATCGTGAACGAGCGCTTACGGTCGCTTCAGCGTAGCTTTCAACGCTACCTCGTCGTCGGCGCGCAGGAAGAGAGCCTGAGCGCACAAATCCGCGGTCGGGATTCGGCTGAAAGGGTCCGGCGCTTGCGCGTCTATCGAAGCGCTTACAACACGCGACTCGAGAAAGCGCTCGCGCATGATTTCCCGGCGACTCGAACGGTGCTGGGACAACGCTCGTTCGCTCTTGTCGCCGGTGAATACGTCCTCGCCCATCCGTCACGCTCGCCCTCGCTGCGTGATCTGGGCAACCAGCTTGCGGGCTGGCTAGCGGAACGAGACGGGCTCTTCCGATCTGATCTCGCAGCGCTCGAGTGGGCGGTGCACGACGTGTTCGACCGGCCCGATACAGAACCGGTAGCGCCCGATGCATTGGAGGGCCTCGAGGCCGCGCGGTGGGCTCGCTTGAAATTCGAGTTGTCGCCCGCGCTGCACCTCTTGGAAACGAGCAGTAACGCCGTCGACGTCTGGCGCTCCTTGCGGCGAGACGAACCATTCGCGCAGTTGTGCTCGACCGCGCGACGACGATGGGTCGTCTGGCGTGTACGCGAGAGCCCGCGCGTCAGTGAAGTGACTCACGAGACGTTTTTGGCGTTGCGCGAGCTCGGACTTGAGCGGCGGCTCGAAAACGTATGCGAGGCGTTGCTGGAGTGGATCACGTCGGACCGGATCGCCGACGTCGTCGCGCGGGCGATCAGCCAAGCGCTCAACGGGGGTTGGATAATAGCGGTGTCGGATGAGCGGGCCTGAGCTCGGCGGCAATGACGCCGGGACGGTCCCGTCATGTCGCGAGAACACGTGGATACACTTCGGCTGACAACGAACGCTTGACCGCTTGACCTGGAGTCGGCTCCAGGTTGTAGGCTCTAGCCGTGTCGAGTCGAGTACAGAGGATCACCGAGCCATGCGAGTCGACCGGACGGCTACATGGATCAGCTTGTTCGCAAGCGTGAGCACGCTCCTCTGTTGTGCGCTGCCGATCGCGCTCGTCGCGCTCGGGATGGGGGCGGCTGTCGCGGCGCTCACGAGCAGTGCGCCTGTGCTGATCGTCTTGAGCACGTACAAAGGCTACGTGTTTGCGTTGTCTGCTTTGACGCTGAGCGCAGCGGCCTGGCTTGCGTACCGCGCCGGGCGCTCGTGCCCGACCGATCCCGCCGAAGCGGCGCTCTGCCGGCGTGCCACGCACTGGAACAGGCGGACCCTGTGGGTCGCGGCGGCGGTCTGGTGTCTCGGCTTTTTTGCAGCGTATCTCGCATTACCGCTGCGCACGGCGCTCGGTATGTGATCGAAGGGGAGAGACCGTGAAGCGATTGCTGTGCATAACACTGTTGCTGGTTTGCATTCCGCTCGCAACTGCGGCTGATCGAGGCACGGTGCTCGAGATCGACGTGCGCGGAATGGTCTGTGCGTTCTGCGCAGAGGGGCTGCGGCGGAAACTCGGCGAGCTCCCGGGCGTTGCGAGCGTGGAGATCAGCCTCAAACACGGCCGTGCCCGAATTGAGGTCGAGCCGGAGCACGAGCTCGATGCTGGGGTCATCAGGCAGGCGATTATCGATGCGGGGTACACGCCCGGCGATGTGCGTAACACGACCTGAGCTCCGTCGCGCAGCGACGCAGCTCGCGGCTCTGGCCGCCGGTCTCGGCGCCGCGGGTGCGAGCTCCGCGATGGGCCTGACCTCTTTCGTCGCACTGCCCGTCGAAGCCGGCGGCGCCATCGTGCGCGAGCAGCTCGAGCGAAACGACGATGCCGATCGGACCAGCGCGCTCATGAGCGTCGCGTACGGGCTCAGCGGCAAACAGACGCTTCTTTTCGGGGTGCCGTATCGACTGTCGCCCGGAGGCAGTGATCAACTCGGCGACGTGAGTGCCTTGTATCGGCACATTGCCATGCAGAAAGACGGTCCTGGCCGCACGACGCGCGTGGCATTGCTGGCCGGTGCGATCGTGCCAGCCGGCAGCGACCGCCACGGCGCTGCGCAGGCGGGACTCGTGGCGACGTTGTACCGCGAGCGCTACGAATTGGATTTCGATTTCCTCCATCAACCGGGCTTCGCGAGCCGGCCGGATGCGGCGCGCTATGATGTCTCGTGGCAGTATCGGCTGACGCCGGCCGAGTATCCGGAGTGGGGTCTCACGTCGGAATGGGACGTGGTCCTGGAGCTCGGCGGTCGCTACGAGCAAGGCAACGAGACCATCCATCAAGCGACGGCCGGCCTCCAGTGGATCCACCGCAAATGGGTTCTCGAGGGCGGCGTCATTCGCAAGCTGAACGGCCCAAGGGACACGCTGGGGCTCTTGAGTCTACGCTGGCACGTTGCGCCGAACAGAAAGCGATGAGCGTGAAGATCGAGGTGTTCGTGACGGAAGCGTGCCCGTGCTGCGCGGGCGCGGAGAAGCTCGTCGCCGAGACCGTCGCCGCTCTTGGCGAGGAAAAGTTCGAGCTCCGGATCGTCGATGTTGTCGAAGAGCTCGATCGCGCTGTTGCGATCGGCGTGCTCCGGGTACCCGCGATCGCTATCGGCGGTACGCTCGCGGTCACGGGCCAAACGACGGCGAGCAGGCTGCTGCCGATGCTGCAGGACGCCGCCGCGGCGGCGACGCAGTCGGGATTCTCGGCGTGGCGGAATATAGGATAGGTGAAGTTGCCAAGGCGCTCGCCGTGAGCGTCGATACGCTTCGCTACTACGAAAGAAGCGGGCTCTTGCCCGCCGTTGCGCGAGACGCGGCACGCACGCGTGTTTACACGGACAGAGATGTCTCTCGATTGAAATTCATTCGGCGTGCGCAACGCATGAATTTCACGCTCGCGGAAATCAGACAGCTGCTCGAGCTGCGCGAGGATCCGCAGCACGTGCGCGACGAAGTGAGCGCACTCGCCGGCCGAAAGCTCGATGCGATCGAGAAGCAGCTCTGCGAGCTCATAACGCTGCGTAACGAGTTGTCGTTGTTGATCCATCTCTGCCGAAACGCGCGCGAGGGATGCCCCATTCTGGAAAGCTTGAGTGAGCAGGCTCAAGGAGTGGGTCGTTCGCGTTGAAGTGAGCGTCTACGAAGCACGCTGCCCCCCTGGCATGCTTGCGGTGTACGGCGGCTCGTGTCAATGAAACCTGTTACGGCTTCAAGACGCTCGTCGAAAAGGAGACGGATCGCGTGCCAGGCGCCCATGTCGTGGGCCCAGAAGCGGCTGAGGTGGTGAATCTCTTCGCATTGGCGATGCGCTCGGCTCCGGAGGCTCGAGATCTGAAGTACGCCAAGTTCGTTCACCCGACGGCGGCATCCGACCGTGAGTACATGCTGCCGTGAGGTCGTTCGCGGCCGACGCTCGAGGTACGCCTCCGTTGGGGCTCCTGCTTGCACTCCGCGTCTTGCTCTGCATCGGCGCGCGGGTAGGTGTCGTGTCTCCCCGCAAATCACTAGCTGGGTCGCAGGGCGCGCCGGTGCGAATCTGCGTATCCGTGAAGTCTCGCATGAGACCTTGCGACACTACTGTCCGACACCACTGCTGTCCAAATTAGCCTGAATCGA
>JBBIJV010000001.1:0-77049 GCA_037445815.1 Rhodospirillaceae bacterium | reverse complement strand
AAGCTCGGCCGGGCGCGGGCGTTTGTAACCTTCGGAAGGTTGGCCCGTCTTCCACGCGTGGTTCAACGGCAGGGGCTATGGCGCCGCAACCGATCCGAGAGAGCGAACCGCCGGCAGACGCGGAGCCCGGCGAAGGCGCCGGCGCGATGTCGCCCTTGAGGTTCCGCCTCGCGGTGCTGATGCACGACCGCACCGTGTTCCGAGTCGCGGCTGCACTGTTGCGCGACACGCGCGAGGCGGAGGACGTGACGCAGGAGGTGTTCTTGAGCTACTGGCAGCATGGCTACACGGTGAGGCGGCCGCGCGAATGGTTGCTGCAAGTGGCGCGCAATGCCTGCTTGAGCCGGCTGCGGAAAGCCGGCCGGCTCGTGACGAAAGAACCCGAGGAGCTGCCCGAGCTGGCCGACGGCCGCGACCCGGCGTGGCAATACGAGCAACACGAGCTCGCCGGCGCGCTGCACAAGCTCGTCAATACGCTGCCCGAGCCGCAGCGCAGTCTGCTCGTGATGTTCGACGTGCAGGGGCTCGACGGCGCGACGTGTGGCCGCGTGCTCGGGCTCAACACGAATCAGGTGAAGGTGTACTTGCATCGTGCTCGGCGCAGGCTGCGCCGGCAATTGGAGCGAAGGTCATGAAGGAACGCGACTTGAGCGCCGAGTGGGCGTGGACGCAGATAGAAGCGTGGGCGGACGGAAGCCTGGCGCCCGAAGGCCGCAAACGAATGGTCGCAGCGATGGCCGCGGATCCGCGTCTCGCCGCCGCGGCCGAGCGCGCGGTCGCGGTGCACCGAGCGCTGCGCTCTCCGGCGCCGCCGTTGCCGATGCCAGCGGGGCTTCGCAGCCGGCTGTTCGCGATCCCGGGCCGCACGACGCACGCGCGCTCGTTTGCGCTGCCTGCATTTGCGAGCGTGGCCGGGGCTGTAGCCGTCGTCGCCGTCGCGCTATGGCTGAGCCCCGAGCCCCCGGTCCAGCCCGACCCGCGCGCAGTCGCCGCCGCGCAAGAGCTCGAGGTCGCGATGCGCTACCTGCAAAAGAGCGCGCGCTTGACCCAAGGACGAGTTGCGACCGCCGTCGGAACGGGCTTGCGCGATGCATTCGCCGCAACGCGCGAGGCGCTCGAGAAAGAAACCGAGGAAAGTGGAGGTTGACGAGAATGAACAGCAGATGGGTGTTGATGATCAGCGGCCTCCTCGCGGCCACGGCCGCGAGCGCGCAAGGCGCATTTCCGTTCGATCGAATTCCGGGGCTCGACAAGGAGCCGACGGTGCAGATCGATCTGAATCCCGAGCTCATGGGCTTCTTCAACGAAGCGGCGAAGGGCGCCGACGACGAAGCCGGTGCAGCGCTCGAGGGCATCACGAACGTGAGCGTGCGCGTTTACGAGGACATCGGCGACGACATCGCGGACCTCGTGAAGTTCGTCGACGACACGACGGCGCGGCTCGAGCGCCAGGGTTGGCGCGCCGTCGTGCGCGTGAACGAGGACGGCGAGCGCGTGCGCATTTACATGAAGCCGGGCTCCAACGGCTTGATCTCCGGGCTCACCGTGATGGTCACGGACAGCGGGTCCGGCGACGAGGCCGTGTTCATCAACGTCGCGGGAGACATCGAGCCTGCGCAGCTCGGCCAGATCGCGGCGGCCGTCGGCATGAACGGGATGTTCAACATGGTGCCCGGCTTCAAGGCCAAAGGCCCTCCCAGGCAGGAGCCGCTGTAGCGGCTGAACCTCGGTACGCGGCGTGCGGATTCGAAACACTTGTGGCGTTTGCGACGAATTAGTAGCGCAAACGAGCAGGCGCGTGGGTGACGGCCTCTCGTCGATCTTGGGTATCGAATCAAGGGCTTGTGCGCGCAGTAACCTGTTGGCACGAAACCTGCTCCTGAGCGACGGACGGCTGCGCCCAGTACTGAAACCAGGCCGGCCACCTCCCTCCAAGGTCGGTACTGCGGGGGCGCAGCCGTCGCTTCCTTGGCGTCGGCGCTCGACAAGGAAAGCTTGAAGATGCTTCGAGCGTCGCCTGCCACTGCGAGCCAGCGCCTTCTTCAAAAGCTGCAACCGTGCCCGGCCCCGAAACGCGCTGCGAGTCGCTCGAGCAACGGCAGGTCGAGCTCGCCGCGGGCGGCTTTCCGTCGCGTGGAGCGGGTTGCGCGTTTGGGCTCCGGAGGCGACGACGAGGTCAGTGAGTCGCCACGCGGACCGGCCGCGTCGCGGGTATGCGTTTATGGTATGCACACTTGTCATGCACGTAACTGCGTGATTCACGATGAGAATCACAATTGACGTGCCGGACGACGTGGGAGAAGAAGCCGAAAATGTCGCCCGCGAGCAGGGTGTTTCCATGTCGTCGTTGGTTGCGCAGGCAGTTAAGCGGTATCTCGAAGAACGGCGCCGGGCGCAAGCGGTCGAGCGAATCAACGCGCTGATCGGCACGATGCCTGGCGGCTCGCAAGCTCTGGAGGAAATCCGGCGTGAGCGAGAGGCCGCCGACCGGAGCATCGATTGATTGTCGGTCTCGACACGTCCATCTTCGTCAAGCTTCTGCAAGGCGATCGACGCGCTCGGGACGTTTGGGATCGTATCGCGCATAACGAAATCGCCGCGGTCATCAGCTGCATTTCTCTCGATGAGCTCGACAAGCTCGGGCTCAAAGGCGTACTCACGAGAACGTCGGTAGATGCGCTCCTGGACGAAGTTCTCTTTGTCGAAGATCGACGGCAGTACTCGCTCTCGCCGGCTTTCGACGTGCTTCGAGCGGGCCAAGCGCTCGGCTTTCAGCAGATGCGCGTCGGCGAGCGGGAGGCCGATCCGGCGCTCGCGAATGCGCTGTCGACGGCGGAGCTGTTCGCGCTCGACGACACACGGGCTCGTGCCGCGGTCCGGCGCGTCGCGCGGCCGGCGGCCGTATACGGCCTAGCGTTTCGGCCGCGGCCCGTAATGCGGCAGCTCCGCGCCCTGCTCGTACGCGCCGAGATCGGGCGCCCTGCCGCGGAACTCGTCCGTGATCCCGGGCAGCACGGTGCCCGCGTCGACGGCACGCGAGCGCGGCCGCAGCCGCAAATCCACTTCGTCGGGCGAAACGAGCCGCGTCGGATCGCTGAAGTCCGGCGCCGCGGCACTCACGAACACCGAGTAGTCGACCTCGCGGCTGTGCGCGTCCTGACCCGTCGCCCGCTGATACTCCGCGAGCGTCCTGAAGCGCCGCACCTCGCGCGGCGACGTGTAGTCGACGCGGCCGCCCGCCGGCGGCGAGTTCCATTGGAACGAGAGCTCGGCGTCGGCGTTGACGTGAAAGCCGTTGTAGTCCGACGAGCTCCACGGCGTGTGCGTGTCGATCGCGAGCAGCAGCGGCCGCGCGCCTTGGCCCATGATCAGGTTGTTGCGGAAGTGAATGTTGGACGCTGGCGTGATCTGCTGGATCTCGCCGACGTACGTGTTCTGATACACGAGGATTCCTGAGGGATCCGCCTGAATCTTCAGCGGCCCGTAGACGCTGTTGTAAACGACGTTGCGGATGAAATAGACGGGCCCGCCGAAGATCGGCTGCGGGCTCATCGCGCCGACAGCCGCATTGAAACAGCGATTGCGAAAGACCCGCATGTTGTGCATGCCGCCGTCGGCCTCGAAGCAGTTGTCGTGCATGTTCGAGACGTCGTTGCCGTAGAAGTCGTTCGAGACGGGCATGCGGTCGCGCGGCGTATTCGGCCAGTCGTCGGGCATGCCGTACGTAGCATGATCGATCCCGTCGTGGAAGTTCGTGACGCGGTTGTACGCCACGACGTGCCCCGAGCCGTAGATCGCGACGGCGTAGTACGACTTCATGCGCTGCTTCTCGAGGAAGCCGTCGACCTGGTTCCACGGCCAGATGCCGAACCAGCCGATCAGATACGTCGGGTCGTTGCGGCCATTCATCACGTTGTCGGCGATGTAGAAATTCTTCGAGCCAGACCAGTCGCTGTGGATCGCGACGCCGACGTCGTCGAAGGTGGAGTGTTTGACGGTGAGCCCCTCGGCGCCCGCGATGTTCTTCTGCCCGGCTTCTATTGCGAGATTCGTGTTGCGAAACGTGATGCCTTCGAAATACGTGTAGTCGGCCCCCATGACGTTGAACAGCACGTTGTTGCCGTCGCCGTCGAAGATCACCTCGCCGTCGCCGGCTGCCTTGATCGCGATCGGCTGCTCGGGCGTGCCGTCTTGGGTGAGATAGAACGTGCCGTCCCACGGCGTGCCGCAGCAAGTGCCGTATTGCGTGCGGATCTCGTGGCTATAGCTGAAGCGGTCGAAGTCCTTGTAGACGCCGGCGTGCACGAGAATCGTGTCGCCGGGCTGCACGCGCGGCGGCGCCGCACGGCTCCAGTCGCCGCCGAGCGCGTTCTTGTAGTAGGCGGCGAGCAGGCCCGAGAACGCGGGCTCCTCTTTAGGACCCTCGTGGCCGAACGGATAGACGTGGTACGTGTTGCCGCCCGAGTGAGGCTCGGGCTCGGCGCGCGTACGCACGCGCACGGTCCGCTCGGCTTCGCCGCTCACGCCGTCCGGGTCCGTCAGCGTGAAACGGACCTCGTACTCGGTGTCCTCGGCGAGCTCGAACACGCTGCCCGCGAACATGTTCGGCGCCGTGTAGTAGAGCGTCTCGACGTAGAAGGTGCGCTCGTTCTGCACGCGCAGTAACGGCAGGCTGTCGCGCCATTCGCGCTCGCCGGCGCGGCGGTAGGCGACGGCGACGGCCGCGTCGCGGTCCGTGTCGCCCTCGATGTACCACTCGAAGCCGAGCGAGATCAGCGTCGGCGGCTCGACGACGAGCTCGCCCGCCGTGACGGCCGGCTGCGCCGCAAGGCCGTGCGTGTGGCCGTACGCCGCGATCGCGGCCAACGAAATCCAAACGGTTTGCGTCCGCATGAGTCCTCGTTCGCCTTCATCCATCGTCCATACCGCCAGAATAAGGTCCCGCGACGCCGTCGACCATGCGAGCTGCGCGTGCCGGGGGCTCGCTCGCATCGATGCGATGCCCTTGCCGGCCGCGACGGGCGCGCAACAACTGTTCGATCAGTTATGCCGTTGCGCAACGGCGCTGCGACGGGCCTTCGGCGGCTAGCAGGGTACTCCGCACACTAGTTGTTGCTGAAACGCGACCTGTCGCGCGGGGCGTATTATCGTTCAGTACCTGCACGACGCAGCGCGGCGCTTCGACGCGTCGCGGCGTTGGCGCAGACACGAGCGGCTCGGCGGCCGGCGGCTCGCCGTTCCTCTCGAGACTTGTCAGTACTCACTACATAGGGGGACTCATCGTGGAATCTCAATCATCACGGATCGATCGGCTCGCGTGCAGCGCGTTGGCTTCGGCCATCTCGGCGTTACTCGTAGGCGCCGGGGCCGGTGGCGCGGCGTACGCGCAGGACGCCGCGCTCGAGGAAATTACCGTAACCGGCTCGCGAATCGTGCGGCGCGACTTCGATGCGAACAGCCCGATCATGACGGTCGATACCGAGCGCTTCTTGGAGTCGAGCACGGTTGCGATGGAAAGCGTGCTGAACCAGCTGCCGCAGTTCACGCCGGCCGTCACGCAGTTCAACGTCGGCTCGGAGTTCGGCGTGGCGGGCACGTCGTTTTTCAGCGAGCAGCTCGCCGTCGGCGCCACGCGCACACCGGGTCAGGCGACGCTGAGCCTGCGCGGTCTCGGGCCCAACAGAAACCTCGTGCTGCTCGACGGCCGCCGCGCGATGCCGATCAACGCCGGCATGTCCGTCAGCATCAACACCATCCCCGCGGCGGCGATCGAGCGCGTCGAGACCATCACGGGCGGCGCTTCGTCGGTGTACGGCGCCGACGCCGTGGCCGGCGTCGTGAACTTCATCACCAAGCGCGACTTCGAGGGCGTCGACTTCGACGTCCAGTACGGACAGACGGCCGAAGGCGACGGCGCCGAGTATCGCTACTCCGTGCTGCTCGGCGCCAACTCGGGCGACGGCCGCGGCAACGTGCTGCTCGGCTTCGAGCGCTCGAAACGCGACGAGGTGTTCGCCATCGACCGCGACTTCAGGGTGGCGGGCTTCCGCGACCCACGCTCGCTTTCGCAGACGGACTTCTATTCGGCCGCCGGCTACTCGCCCGTAGCGTCGAACATGCATAGGCGGAGCGAGGTGCTCTCGATCTTCGGCGTGCCCGACACACCGGCCTTCGCGACGGCCGGCCAGTACTACATGAACTCGGACGGCACGCTGTACAAGGAAACGCGCGACGGCGCTTTCCGCTACAACGGCGGCTTGAACGACGAGCGCGGTTTGCCCTTGCGGTTCATCGAGCAGTCGAACGCGTCGTCGAACGGCCAACTGCGGCAGAACGAGCTCGCCGAGTATCTCCAGATCCCGCTCGACCGCTATTCGCTCTTCGGCCGCGGCCATTACGACCTGTCTGACAACCTGCGTGCCGTCGCCCAGGTGCTGTACAGCCGGTCCTCGACGGAGCAGCGGCAAGCGGCCTCGCCGATGCTGGGCGGCTGGCGCGCGAGCGCGCCGCACGGCCAAGGCATCTACGGGCCGTCGGTCGTCTCGCTTGGACCGGACGGCTTGCCGAACACGGGCGACAACGGCGAGAACATGACCACGCTCGGCGAGTATCTGCCGGGCGGCCGATTCGGGCTCGCGTGCGCGCCGGTCGGCGGGTGCACGAAGTCGGAGGCGTTCCCCACGCCGCCCGAGCTCACGCGGCTGCTCGACAGCCGGCTGGACCCCGAAGCGGACTGGGAATTCCGCCAGACGACGCTCTTCGCGGACCCGCGCCGCAGCTACGTGGAGGTCGACTCGTATCAGCTCGTCGGCGGCCTCGAAGGCAACATGGATTTCAAGGACTGGACCTGGGAGCTCTACGCGTCGTCGGGCTCGACGTTCACGGAAAGCACGTACGGCGGCGGCGTTTCGCTCGAGCGCTATCGATTCGTGATGCGGCAACCGAACTACGGCCGCGGCATGCTCTACATCGGCAACGAGCTGGGCGCCGGCTTCGCTTCCGGCTCCATCAGCTGCACGAGCGGTTTGCCGGCCGTCTACGGCGTCAGCGGCTATACCGAAGACTTCGTGCCGTCGCAGGACTGCCAAGCCGCCATTCGCGCGCGTTCCAAGGCGTCGGGCGAGATGCGCCAGAACATCGTCGAGTACAACATGCAGGGCGCCATCGCCGAGATGCCGGCCGGCGAGCTGCGCTTCGCGGCCGGCGTCGGCAGCCGCGAGAACCGCTTCGAGTTCAAGCCGGATCCGCTGAACTCGCAAGAATCGGTGCTCGACCAGCTCGCGGGCTTCTTCCCGGTCGGCGACGCGTTCGGCAAGACGGAAGCGACGGAAGTTTACGGCGAGCTGCTAGTGCCGGTCGTCGGCGACGTCTGGGGCGCTCGCTCGCTGAACCTCGAGCTCGGTTACCGCAGCACGGACAACGAGCCGAGCAACGACGTCGACACCTGGAAGGCGCTCATCGATTGGCAGGTCGTCGACCGCGTGCGCGTGCGCGGCGGTCGACAAGTGGCGAACCGGGCGCCGAACATCGGCGAGCTGTTCCAGTCGAAGGAGCAGTTCGCGCCGTTCAGCCTGTTCCAGGGCGACCCGTGCTCCGAGCTCAATCCCGCAAGATTGCCGTACACGGCTAATCCGAACCTGAACTCCGCGGGACCCGCTGCCGCCGCTCAAGTCAAAGCACTGTGCCAACAGCTGATGGGGCCGACGGGCGCGGCGAACTACTACGGCGGCGACACGCCGCAACCGAGCGGCTTCGTGAGCCCGCGCATCTCGAACCTGAGCGGCAATCCGAACCTGCGGTCGGAGGAGGCGAGAACGTTGACGCTCGGCGTAGTGGCGGACCTCACCGAACGCGCGACGCTGACGTTCGACTACTGGCGAATCGAGCTCGACGACATGATCGCGCCGCAAGTGCCGGACACGCTGTATCGCGAGTGCTTGAGCGCCGACACCAATCCCGGCTACAGCCCGACGCACCCGTCCTGTCGGCTGATCGTTCGTAACCCGACGAGCGGTGCGGTCGCCACGGTCGACGTCACGTACACGAACGAGGCGGCGGCCGATCTTGCGGGCTACGACGTGCAGTTCGATTGGGGCCTCGACGACGTCGGCCCCGGCGCGCTGAATCTCAACGTGCTCGCGACCATCACCGATCACTGGAAGACGCAGGTAAATGCCGCCTCGCCGTGGCTCGACTTCAAGGGCACTACGGGGCCGAGCGACGTGCGCGGCGTGAATCAGTTCGCGTACGACTACCGGCTGTTCACGACGGTGGGTTACAGCACTGCGAACTGGGGCACTACGTTGCGCTGGCGGCATCTGCCGAGCATCGCGCCGGAGGGCACGATTCGCACGCAGGCGCAGTACACCGACACCGAGAGCTACAACGTCTTCGATCTCTCGGGCCGGTACACCTTTTCCGACCGCTACAACCTGCGCTTCGGCATCGACAACCTGCTGGACGAAGAGCCGCCCGTCGTGAACTTGCGTACCGTGGCCGAGGGCTACACGCAGACGGGTGTGACGAACGGCGCGTTCTACGATGTGCTCGGGCGCCGGTATTATGTCGGCATGACGGTGCAGTTCTAACGTTCGGAGCGAGGCACCGGCCCCGGGCTCGATGCCGGGGCCGGTGCAACCGGATCGTGAAGATCGCAATCACGGGAGGCTCGGGGCAGCTTGCGCGGCGTGTCGCCGAGCTCGTGCTCGCGAGGGCGGTGCCGGACGACGTGATCCTGACCACGCGGACTCCGGCGGCGCTCGTCTCGCTCGCCGAGCGCGGCATCACGGTGCGACAGGCGGACTTCGCCGCGCCCGACACGCTGCGCGCGGCGTTCGCGGGCGCCGAGCGCTTGCTGCTCGTGAGCGCCACGGATCTCGAACGGCGCACGGCGCAGCATCGAGCGGCGCTCGAGGCGGCCGAAGCAGCCGGCGTTCGGCACGTGATCTACACGTCCGGCTTGAAGCCGGCCCCGCCGAATCCGGCCGTCGTGGCGCCGAGCCACTTCGCCACCGAGCAAGCCCTGATGCAGAGCGGGCTCGAGTGGACGGTGCTGCGCAACAGTCTCTATGCGGAGTACCAGCTGCCCGAGGCGGAGGCGGCGCTCAAGACGGGCGTGCTCGTGCACAACCGCGGGAGCGGCGCCGTCGCCTACGTCGCGCGCGAAGACTGCGCAGCCGCGGCGGCCGCCGTGTTGCTGCAAAGCGGTCACGGGCACACCGTCTACGACATCACGGGCGGCGAGGCTTACACGGCCGACGAGCTCGCCGCGCTCTATTCGCGGCTCGGCGGCAAGCCGGTGCGGGCGCGTGCGCTCGAAGACGCCGAGCTCGTCGCGACGCTCGTCGGCGACGCGACGGGCGACAATCATCTCCGCTATGGCGCGGAGCTCGTGGCGTCGTTCGGCCGTTCGATCCGCGAAGGGTACATGGACAGTTGTACGGACGCGGTGGCGAAGCTCACGGGCCGCGCACCGCGCACGCTCGAAGAAGTGCTTGCGCCGCTCCGCGGCGGCTAGCGCTCAGCGCGCCTCGGGCCCCTGCCGCGAGTCGATCGAGAGACCGTAAGCCGGGTCGCAGTCGTAGGGGTAGACATGATCGTCGCCGCGCGTGAACGACAGCACGCGGGCCGCGACGCCGTCGAACGAGCCCGGATCCTCGAACTGCTGCGTGACGATGAGCCGATTCGGATCGGCGAGCCGAAAGCGCTCGATCAAGTGAACGTCCTCGGTGTGGTCGACGCCGTTGTTGAACAGTGTGCCGGCCGTGAGCTTCACCGTGTCGACGACGAGCGTGTCGCCATCCCAGCGGCCGATGGAGTGTCCCGCCTGCGAATGCGGCCAGTCGTCGGGATGCTCGGTCTCGTTCATGAAGATGACGCGCACGAGGTCGAAGTACTCGAGTTTGATGACGATGAGATCGCGGCCCTCGAAGATTTCGATCGGGAACGGGCCCTGCATCGAGTAGATCAAGCCCGGCGGCCGGCAGGTGAGGGAGACCGTAGTCTGTTCCTCCGGATCGTAGCCCTTCGCCGCTTCGACCAGCGGCTCGCGGATCGCGAGGCCGCCGTAGTCCCCCGGCGGAAACTCCGTCGCGCCGGCATCGGCGAGCACGATCGTCTCGTCGGGAAAGTGGGCCATCAGCTCCGTCTCGGTGGGTATCGGCGGGCGGCGCGGCACCATCGGGCCCGTCAACGACCAGAAGCCGGCGATGCCGTGACCCTCGGGCGACTGCGCCTCGGCGGGTGCCAAGAAAGCGGCCGGCGCCAAGCACGCGAGCAGCAAGGAGCGCATGATGGCCCTGCCCCTCAGTTGTTGGTTCCGGGCGGCACGCCGATCTCGCTGCCGTCCGCGCGAAACGCGCGCGTGATGCGCATCAAGTAGCTGCCGTCGACGGACGGCATCCCTTCGAGCTTCACTCGCTCGCCGGGCGCGAAGCTTTGCTGGCTCCAGCCGCGGCGGCGCAAGATCGACGGCGACGTCGTCTCCGCGGTCCAGTGCTGCGTCTCGCCGTTGTCGGCCACGACGTCGAACTTCAGGATGGCGTGGGGATTGTTGAAGCGAAACTCCGTCACGGTGCCCGTCAGCGTGATTCGCTCCTCGACCTTGTAGAACACCGGCGCCGAGTGATGCGCCATCACAGCCGTCGCCGCGAGCGTGAATGCAACTATCGAGAGAACGGAGCGCATGCCCTTCTCCTAGCCTCGTGCCGAGCCGTCATCGGCTATCGACTATAACGATTTTGGCACGGTCGCGGCTACCGGCCGTGCCCGAGCGTGTACTTCCGTGGGAAATTCGCGAGCAGGTCCGCGTCGGACGTCGCGGCCGAAGGGTAGGGGACAACCTGCGCCGTCGCCGCATCGAGCTCGAGGGCGCGCTTACCGAGGTCGAGCAAGGTGCTGCCGGCAAAGATGTAGACGCCGCAAATGGCGCCTTCGCCGATCAGCACTCCGGCCATGAACCGCGGGAACGAGATTCTGAGTGCGCCGCAGACGTAGCAAACGAGGTCCGTCGGCACCACGAGCAAGAAGCTGCACGCCGCGACGATCGTGGTCGGGCGCTTGTTGAGCGCCGCACGCAACCGCTGCGTGTGTTTCGCGTACCTTCGCTCGAAGTACCCGCCGAGCTTCAGCGAGCCTGCGAACGCGTAGATCGTCGCCGAAGAGACCGCGATTCCGACGAGCGTCAACAAGAACAACGGCAGCGGCGGAAACAACGGTATCGCGAGCACGACGACGCTCGTCGCCGGAATCAACGCGAGGCCGCGCACCGCGGCGATCGACAGATACATGGCGTAGGCGAGCCAAGCCGACGTCGCGGCGACCGCCGTGAAATTCGTGCTCGAGTAACGGTAGTAAAGGAGCGCGAATGCGGCGACGAGCGCGAGCCAGACGGCGATCCGCAGCACGCGAACGGAAGCAGGCTTCTGCCCTGCGGCTGCGGTCATGTGTCGGCAAATTCGTTGTTGTTCATGAGCCCAAGTACGCGGTGCGGCGCCGCGCATTGTACAGCGCCCGGGCTTGGGCGTTGCGCCTCGTCACGGCGACGCCGTCTGGTATGCGCGGAGCGTCGGCGCCTACTTCAAGATGAAGTGCACCGGAAAGTACCACGACGGCGGCACGCGGCAGTCCGGCGAGGAACCGGGGGCCTTGTCGAGCCGCCACTGCGGCAGGGTCTTTTCGACGGCTTCGGCGAGCGGCCCGGATGGAATCGAGGCCGCGATCGTGCGGGCACGGATGTTGCCGGTTGCGTCCAGCGCGAAGTGGACGACGACGGCACCGACGCCGTAGCGGAGCAAAGCCTCGGCCGGGTACTGGATCTCGGGGCCCGTATCGAACGCGCGGAGAGCGCATAGGCCACGCCCGTCGAAGGGCGGAATGTCCGGGACGGTTACGAGCAGCGTCGGCGTCGGCGGCGCTTCGCCGAGACTCTCGAGACGCGCGAGCAGGGCGCCTTGCCACCCAAGGGCCTGCGCGTAGGCCAGTTGGCCCGCCGTGAGCACCGTGCCGGGCGGCTGCTCGGCGTACGCTGCCGGCCGCAGCAGTGCTTGCGCGATCACGAACGCGTCGTTTGCAGCCCGAGCGCGCGGCGTCGAGACCCTGAACATGCGAGTGCCTGTTTGAGTTTCCCGCGGGTAGGCGTTGCCCAGAAAGATCGCCGTCCCTTCGCCAATCAGCGCGCGAGCGCGCGCGAAGGTCGGATCGGCCGTCGTCGCAGCGACCTTGCCTGCGGTTCGCCACGCGTCCTCCGCAGTATCGTATTGGCCGGATCCAAGCCCCCACTCGCCGAGGGCAGCGGCTGCCGGGTAGAGCTCGGCGGCGAGCGCAGCGTCTTCTTCCGCCGCGGCGATCGCTTCCATGAGCCGCTGGGCGCCGGCGCGCTCGCCGGCCGCGAGCTCGGCGCGTCCGAGCGTCAAGGCTGCAAGCCGATGGTCGATGCCAGAGTCGGCAGCGGAGGTGGCGAGCGAATGCGCCGTGCGCGCCGGTGTCAGCGCGTCGTAATCGTCGCCGATCTCGAGCCGCAAATTTGCGAGGTTCAGGGCAAGCACTGCCGTGCGCGGCCCCCACGTCGCTTCCGACTCCGCAAGCGCCGCAGCGGCCTCGATCTCCGCGGCCGGCAAGTCGTTGCGCTCGAGCGCGGCGCGATAGGCGCGGAAATGCTCGATGACGGCGTCGGCCGGGGCAGGGCTTTGTTGCGCCGATGCCGAGAGAGCCGCGCACGCGGCGGCGAGCCGCACGCAAGCCGCGCGCATCAGCGCGGCCACAGCGCGCCTTGCGAGTCGCCCGGGATGGGCCCGAGGCCGCGGAAGACGAACTTCTGCACGCGCTTACCTTCGTAGGTCTCGGTGGTGTAGACGTTGCCCTGCGAATCGACGGCGATGCTATGAACGCCGAAGAATTGCCCGGGCTGCCGGCCGCCATCCCCGAAGCTCGTGAGAATCTGCATCGATTCGCGATGAATGATGTAGACGCGCTCGTTCAGGCCGTCGGCGAGGTAGATGTACGCCTGCCCGGGATCGTGCGACAGCGCGATGTCCCACACGGAGCCGGCTCCGCGCGTCTCGGGCGCGACGCGCAGCTCGCTGACGTACGTGCCGTCCTTGCGGAACACCTGAATGCGGTCGTTGACGCGGTCGCAGACGTAGACGAAGCCGTCGCGTGACGGCTCGGCGCAGTGCACGGGGTTGCGGAACTGCTGTGCCGGCGGCGCGGCCGGGTCGTACAAGCCGAGATCCGCGTCGTCGGGCCGGTTGCCGTAGGCGCCCCAGTAGCGCTTGCGCTCGCCCGTGCTCGCGTCGATGACGACGACGCGCTTGTTGCCGTAGCCGTCGGCGATGTACGCCTCGTTTGCTTCGGCGTCGATCGAGATCTCGGCGACGCGCCAAAAGTTCACGGGATCGTTGCTGCCCTGGTTCTGCTCGGGCTTGCCGAGCTGTAGGAGGAACTGGCCGGAGCGCGAGAACTTCAGAACGTGCGCGTCTTTGACGTCGTTGCCGCCGATCCACACGTTGTCCATGTGATCGACGGTGATGCCGTGGTTCGACGCGGGCCAGTCGTAGCCTTCGCCGGGCCCGCCCCACGAGGCGACGACGTTGCCCGCGGCGTCGAGCTCGATGACGGGCGGCGCCGCCGTGCAGCACGCGCCGGCCGGCGTGTTCGTGCCGGCGCTCGCTTCGGTTTGCGCGTTCAGGGACTGTTGCCGATGAATGATCCAAACGTGATCGCGCGAATCGACCGAAACGCCGATCGTCGAGCCGAGCAGCCAGTGGTTCGGCAGCGGCTTCGGCCAGAATGGATCGACCTCGAAGCGCGGCGCGACGCCGGATGCGCCGAACTCCGGCGACAGCGCGGCGGAAGCCGCCGGTGTCGCGCTAGCGGCGGGCGCCGCGCCCGCCGAGCCGCTGGGCGCAGGGGGTGGCGCCGCATCGTTGCACGCTGCGACGAGAACGCCGCTCAACGCAAAGACCAGAAATCCGGCTCGACGAGTCATGGCTACCCCCCCCGGCAAGTGCTCTCGACAACGGCTTCCTGCGTTGTTCTTGCGGCATCCGTGTCCGCCGCCCCGGCCGTTCGACGCAGCTCCCAGGGCTTGTTCTCGCTACCGATAATAGCGGAAATTGCCTCCTCCGAAGAACGAGAACGGGGCACGACGACTTGCGGCGCCTGGTCATGCTCGCTGCTCTCGCAGCCACGGCTCTGGCGGCGGCGCGTGCGCACGAGGTTCCTAGCGACGTGACGGTCCGCATGATCGTGCGGCCCGACGGCGATCGCGTGCGCCTTCTCGTCCGCGCGCCTCTCGACGCGATGCAGGACATCACGTTCCCGACCGTCGGGCCCGGCTATCTCGACGTGCCGCGCGCCGGGCCGCAGCTTCGCGACGCCGCAGAGCTTTGGCTCGCCGACAACCTCGAGCTCTATGAAGGCGGCCGGCGCTTGCGCCTCGATATCGTCAACGTGCGCGCGTCGATCCCGAGCGATCGGTCGTTCGCCGAGTACGACTCTGCGCTCGCGCACCTACGGGCGCCGCCGCTGCCGGCGGGCCTCGACCTGCCGTGGCAGCAGGCGCTGCTCGACGTGGAATTCGCAGCGCCGATCCAAGACTCAACCTCGTTGTTCTCGCTGCGCGCGCGCACGGAGCGGCTCGGCATGCGCGTCGTGAACGCCGTGCGCTTCATCGGCGCCGGCGGCGTCGAGCGCGTGTTCCAGGTCGAAGGAGACTCCGGATTGGTCGCGCTCGACCCGCGCTGGCATCAATCGATGCTGCGGTTCCTCGTGCAGGGCTTCGAGCACATCCTGGACGGCGCGGATCACCTCTTGTTCCTGCTCTGCCTCGTCGTGCCGTTCCGGCGGCAGCTTCGCGCGCTCGTCTGGATCGTCACGGCGTTCACGGCCGGCCACTCCGTCACGTTGATCTTCTCGGCTTACGGCTTGGCGCCGGCCGGCTTTTGGTTCCCGCCGCTCGTCGAGACGCTGATCGCGCTGTCGATCGCCTACATGGCCATCGAGAACGTCCTTTTCGCCGCGCCGCGATCACGCTGGCCGATCGCGTTCGGCTTCGGGCTCGTGCACGGCTTCGGCTTCTCGTTCGCGCTGCAAAACACGCTGCAGTTCGCCGGCGCTCACGTGCTGACCTCGCTGCTCGCGTTCAACGTCGGCATCGAGCTCGGGCAATTGCTCGTTCTCTTGCTCGTGGTGCCCGGTTTGAACGTCTTGTTCCGCTACGTCGACGCGCGTGTAGGCGGCGTCGTGATCGCCGTGATCGTGGGTCACACGGCTTGGCATTGGCTCGGGGAGCGCTTCACGGCGCTCGCCGTGTTCCTTCCTTGGCTGCCGTGGGCCGACTGACCGGGGGCGTGGCGGCGACTACACCGTCTTCGGCGGCTGGTAGAGCTGGATCAGATTGCCGCAGGTGTCGAGCAGCACGGCGATCGTGACGGGTCCGGCCGGCGTCGGCGGCGTCGTGAACTCCACGCCGCGCTTGCGCAGGCGCTCGAACTCGGCCTTCACGTCGTCGACCTCGAACGCCGTGGCCGGAATCCCTTGCTCGAGCAATGCCTGCTGATACGTGCGGGCCGCGGGATTCGCGTTCGGCTCGAGCACGAGCTCGGTGTCGCCGCCGTCGGCGGCGCGCACGGTCAGCCAGCGGAATTCGCCGACGGGAACGTCCTTTGCTTTCGCGAAGCCGAGCACGTCGGTGTAAAAGCGCAGCGCCTTCGCTTGATCGTCGACGAAAATAGAGCAGAGCTTGATCCGGAGCATGGCGTCTTCCTAGTGAATCGGCTCTTCGACTCTAGCCGCCGACTCTAGCGAGCGCTTCTCGAAAAGTACGACGGCGCACGCCACGCCGCCGTGAGCAGCGGCAGGCAATGAGGCGCCACGCTTGCCGCGCGCGGGCCTTCGGCGAGGCCGGCCAGCCGGGATCGAAACGTCGACGGCGACTCGCCGCAACGCAGCCGAAACAGCCGGCTGAAGCTGCCGAGGCTCGAAAAGCCGACGGCCATGCAGACCTCGGTGACGGTGAGGCGGCTCGTGGCGAGCAGCCAGCGTGCGCGCTCGACACGCGCGCGAATCCGCGTCTGGTGCGGAGTGTCGCCGAATGCCGCTCGATATCTCGAGATGAACTGCGAGCGCGAGAGCCGGCTGGCCCTGGCAAGCGAGGCCACGGTCACATCGGCATCGACGTCGAGCAGGGCCGCCCGCGCGCGGCACATACGGATCAACAGGTCGCGCGCCAGCACGGCGGCTCTCCAGGAGTGTGGGTATTGGCTGTTGTACCTGCTTCGCTCCCGGATCGGCAATCGCTTCAAGAAAATCCAGCGCGGTGCTGCCGACGTCCGCGCCGTCGATGACGTCTTTCGGGTATCGTTCGCGCTCTCTTGAGCGGGCAATCAGAAATCGAATGAGACTTGCGAGCGCCGCGACCGCTGCCGTCGCACTTGCGGCATTCCACTGCGCGGCGGCCGCCCAGGACGCCGCGTTGCGCGACCCGGGTCGGAAGACGGTGCAGATCGCGCGCGCGGCGGTGCGTCCCGTCATCGACGGCGCGCTCGACGACGCGGCCTGGGCCAACGCGGCCCGGATCGACGACTTGCATCAGGTGAACCCCGTGGAATACGCCCCGCCGTCGGAGCGCACCGAGATCTATTTGCTCTACGACGACGATGCGCTCTACGTCGGCGCGCGCATCTACACGCCGCCGGGCGAGATCACGGCGAACGTGATGCGCCAGGGCGCTTCGATCACGCAGGAAGACACGCTGTTCGTGACGCTCGACCCCTTCAACACGCAGCGCGGCGGCTACTTCTTCGGCTTGAACGCGCACGGAGTGCGGTTCGACGGTCTGTATCGCAACGTGTCGGAGTACTACAGCGACTGGGACAGCATCTGGTTCGCCGCCACGCAGCGTTTCGACCGAGGGTGGACGGCCGAGTACGAGATCCCGTTCAAGTCGCTGTCGTTCGATCCGTCGAGCGACGCGTGGGGCCTCAACTTTTCGCGCAGCCTCGAGACGCGCAACGAGGACATGGCGTGGGTCTCGCGGAACCGGCGCTGGGATCCGAGCACGGCCGGCCGAATGACGGGCTTGTCGGGATTGAATCAAGGCATCGGGCTCGACATCGTGCCGAGCGCCAGTCTGGTGAAGCGGCGCGTGCTGAACACCGACGACCCGTCCACCGTCGTCGTCGAGCCCGATCTAGACGCGTCGGACGACGACTTCGAGCCGTCTCTGGATCTCTTCTACAAGCTCACACCGCAGCTGAACGCCTCGCTGACGTTCAACACGGACTTCTCGGCGACCGAGGTCGACGACCGTCAGGTGAACCTCACGCGCTTCGGTTTGTTCTTCCCCGAGAAGCGCGACTTCTTCCTGCGCGAGGCCGACATCTTCGAGTTCGGACGGATCGGCGCGTCGGACGGCACGGGCGCCTTGAGCAATGCCGAGCGGCAGAACGCGCGGCCGTTCTTCTCGCGCCGCATCGGTCTCGGCGCGTTCGGCGAGCCCGTCGACCTCAACTACGGCGGCAAGATCAGCGGGCGCGCCGGGCGGTTCGAGCTCGGCGCGCTGTCGATCCGCCAGGACGACAACCCTCTCGCCGTCGTGGACGAGACGACGCTTTCGGTCGTGCGCGCGAAGGCCGGCATCGGCAGCGAATCGACCGTCGGTATGGTGTTCACGGACGGCGATCCGCTTCATCCACGCGACAACTCGCTCGCGGGGTTCGACGTGCTCTATCGCAACTCGCGCTTGCCGGGCGGCCGCACGATCGAGGCCGGCGCATGGTATCAAACCACGGACACCGAGTGGCTGCCCGGAGAGGTGCCGAATCCGTTCAAGCCCGACGGCGACGACGGCGCGGCAGGACTGGGGTTCTCGATTCCGAGCAACAACAAGCTCCGCGGCGCGTTCTCCATGCGGCGCGTCGAGGCGAACTTTTATCCCGCGCTCGGTTTCACGAGCCGCACGGACGTGCGCGACTACGCGGGGCAGATCGCCTACACGCACCGGCCGGCCACCGGCCGTTGGCAGTCGCTGTTCTTCAATCTCGACGGTCAGCGCATCGAAAGCCTCGACGGGCAGTTGCAGTCGCAGCAGATCGGGCTCACGCCGCTTCAGGCGCACACGCGCCGGAACGACATGCTTTACTTGCGCTCGAACTTCGAAAAGGAGGTGCTCGACGTGCCGTTCGAGATCCGGCCGAACGTGTTCATTCCCGCCGGCGAATACTCGTTCACGGATCACGGCATCGAGTTCGGCTTCTCGGCGCACCGCCGGTTCTCGGGGCGCATTGCGCGAACGGACGGCGGCTTCTACAACGGCGGCCGCGTGCGCACGTTCGGCAGCTTCACGTGGGCGGCGTCACCGCGCTTTCGCACGGGCGTCGGCTTCAACATCCAGGAGATCGACCTGCCGATCCCCGGCGGCAAGTTTTCGGCGCGCATCTTGAACACGACGTTCGACGTCGTGTTCTCGTCGAAGCTGTCGTGGACGAACCTGATTCAGTACGACAACGTCAGCGAGGTCATGGGGCTCAACCTGCGCCTGAACTGGATTCCCGAGGCCGGACGCGAGCTCTTTTTCGTCATCAACCACAACCTCCAGGACTTCGACGAGGACAACCGCTTCCATTCGCTCACGAGCGATGTCGTCGCGAAGGCGAGCTACACGTTCCGGTTCTAGCGCGGAGGCGCCCACTCGGCGAGCGGCATGATGCTGCCGAGACGGGCACTCGCGGCCAGATACTTCTCGTCGGCCGTCACGAGCATCGCGCTGGGTATCTCGAGCGCGACCGCGTGATACAGCGTGTCGAACAGGTGTTGCTCGAGGTCGATCGCGAGTCGGCAAGCGCGCGCGAGCACGGCGGCTCCGTCGGCGATCGGAAGCTCGAGTGCCTGCAATCGCTCGACGTCGTCAACGGCGGTGACGGGGCTCATGCGCGCGAGCACGGCGCTAACCTCGATCAACCAGTGCGCGGGCTGAAGAATGGCTTCGCCTCCGCCCAGCACAAAAGCCATGAGGCGCTCGGCTTGATTGGTATCGTCCTCGCGGTCTGGATCCGCGAGCAGCCACTTCACGACGACGCTGGCGTCGACGACGAGGGTCACGGCCTGCCGGCTGCCCGTGCTCTTCGGGCCACCTCCTCGCCGACGCTCGGCCGCCGGCGTCGATCGTCCGTCAGCCGCCGGAACAGCTCAGCGCGGCGCTTGGTGCGCTCCGCCTCCGTTACGGCTCGCCGCATGAGCTCGGCGATGACAGCGCTCTTGTTTTGACCTTTGAACGTCTTGTCAAATGCCTTCTTTACGTCATCGGGCACACTGAAGTTGACGATGGCCATGGGATGCTCGAGTTGTTGAAAGTTTCAACAATCATCGTGTCCGCCGAGGCCGCCGTCAACGGGCCTATCTGGGCGAACGGAGGACATTCCTTTCGCACCCCACGTCGTGGGGACGTATGGCTCGCGCGGCGTAGAACGGCCCGCCGGCGTTTGAGCTCGGGTGTCGAATTCGGTTGTGCACGTTCGACAAAAGCACGTAGGCCGTCGGATCCGCTGCGAGGCGATCCCAAGGCAAAACGTCGTTCCACTCAACCGAGAGATACCGTCATGAGCCAGTCCAGTGTTCAAAAGATCGTTCCGCACCTGTGGTACGTGAGCGAGGCTGAAGAGGCCGCGCGGTTCTATGCCAGCGTGTTCCCCAATTCGCGCGTCGACCGTGTCACGACGTTGCCCACCGAGTCGCCGAGCGGGCCCGCGGGCTCGGTCGCCGTCGTCGAGTTCACGCTCTGCGACCAGGCGTTCATGGCCATCAGTGCCGGGAAGCACGATTCGTTCAACGACGCCGTCTCGTTCCTCGTGAACTGCGACTCGCAGGAAGAGCTCGATCGCTACTGGAACGCGATCCTCGAGAATGGCGGGAAGCCGCAGGCGTGCGGGTGGATCATCGACAAATACGGCCTTCGCTGGCAGATCTCGCCGAGGGTGCTCGGCGAGATGCTTACCGACAAGGATCGAACGAAGGCGAAGCGCGCGGCCGATGAAATGCTGCGGCAGGTGAAGTTCGATATCGAGAAGCTCGCGGCCGCGTACAACGGCCGCTAACCGACGCTCCTCGGCGCGTCAGCTCTGCGGCGCGCCGAGCGCCGGCGAGTCGAGCAGCGCGATGGCTGCCGCCGACACGTTGGCGATCTGCTCGCGGCCGTCGTAGGTGAGCCGCGCGGCGAACGCGCCGCTGAAGAGCAGGCTCAGCGCGTCGCCGAGCACGTCGGGCTGGCGCGCGCCCATCTGCCGACAGAGCTCGCGCAAGCGATGCGCGATCTCGAGCTTGTGCCGCTTGATCACGGCGCGCGCGGGATGATCCTCTTCGATCTCGATGGCGGCGTTGCCGACCGCGCAGCCGCGACATTCTTCGTCGCCGATGATGTCGTTGCGAAAGCGCTCGACGAGCGCTTCGATCTGCTTGCGCGGCGCGCCGGGATGCTCGGCGACGATCGCATCCCACCATTCCCAGAACCGCTTCGACTGCTCCTCGAGCACCTGGACGACGAGATCGTCCTTCGATTCGAACACGCGATAGAACGTGACCTTCGTCGTGCCGGCTTCGGCGGCGATCGCGTCGACGCTGACGGGACGGATACCGTGCCGATAGAAGAGGTTGATCGCGGCGCTGAAGAGTCGGTCGCGTGCGCAGGCGTTCGAACCGCATTGCCCCGTCGCGGTGAACGGCGACGAGTGAGAAGAAACTTTCAACTCGGGTGTTGACATGTTACTTACCGGTAAGTATCGTACCGGCCCATGGTGTTACTGAACGGTATAGTAACACTCGAGTCAGCAATAGGCGAGTGCTCGAGCGGTGCCATCCCGATTCGGTCGCAAGACGAACAACCATCTGACTGAAAAGGATTTTGTATGTCGCCTACCAGGATTCAGGGCCGTACGGTTTCAGGTCTCTTTTCGCTCGTCCTGCCGCTCGCGCTCGTCGCTTGCAGCGTCGGCGAAGCGGGCAACCCCCCACCGGCTCCGCCGGCGCCGGAAGTGACGACGGCCGAAGTGGCCGTCCGCGAGCTCCACGACTGGGCCGATTTCACGGGCCGTCTCGAGGCTACGGAAAGCGTCGAGATCAGGCCCCGTGTCGGCGGCTACGTGGAGTCCGTGCACTTCTCCGAAGGCGGGCGCGTAGCGGCAGGCGACCTCTTGTATCAAATCGATCCGCGGCCGTTCAAGGCGGAAGTCGACCGCTTGAAGGCCGAGCGCGAGCGCGCGCGGGCAGAGCTCGAGCTCGCCAAGTCCTATCGCGACCGCGCCGAGCGCTTGCTCGCGAACAACGCCACGTCGAAAGAGGAGTTCGAGCGCAACGCCGCCGACGCGAGCGTCGCGGCGGCGCAACTCGCCGCGATCAACGCGGCGCTCGAGAAGGCCGAGCTCGACCTCTCGTTCACTCGCGTCACCGCACCGATCGCGGGCCGCGTGTCGCGCGCGATCGTGACGGCCGGCAACTTGGTCGACGCGTCCGTCGTGCTGACGACCATCGTCTCCGACGACGCCGTGTACGCGTACTTCGAGGTCGACGAGCAAACCTATCTCGATCACGTGCTGCAGCCGAACGCCGCGGAACGCAGCGTCGTGCACGTCGGCCTCATCAACGAAGAAGGCTATCCGCACGTCGCGCAGCTCGACTTCGTCGACAACCAGGTCGACCCGGAGCACGGCACGATTCGTGCGCGCGCCGTGCTCGACAACCGCGACGGGCGGTTCACGCCGGGCCTGTTCGCGCGCATGAAGCTCGTGAGCCCATCGAGCTACCGCGCGGCGCTCGTCGACGACCGCGCGATCGGCACCGATCTCGGCAAGCGCTTCGTGTTCGTAGTCGACGAACAGGGCGTCGTTCAGTACAGACCCGTCGAGACCGGCCGGCTCGTGGACGGTTTGCGCGTCGTGCGCAGCGGCCTTACGGCCGGCGACGTGGTCATCGTCAACGGCCTGCAGCGCGTGCGCCCCGGCGTGAGCGTTGCGCAGACGAGAGTCGACATCGACGACGAATCGCCTGCGCTCGCGCGCCTCGAGATCGAAGCGAGCGAAGCGTCGGTCAACGCTGCGTTCTGAGGTACGGATCATGAAGTTCTCGCAATTTTTCATCGAGCGGCCGATTTTCGCCGGCGTTCTGTCGGCGATCGTTTTCATCGCCGGCGCGCTGTCGCTGCGGCTCCTGCCGATCAGCGAGTACCCGGAGGTGGTTCCGCCCACCGTCGTCGTGCGCGCGATGTATCCGGGCGCGAATCCGCAGGTGATCGCGGAGACGGTGGCGTCGCCGCTCGAGCAGGCGATCAGCGGCGTGGAGGACATGCTGTACACGTCCTCGCAGTCGACGGCCGACGGCTTGATGACGCTGAACGTCACGTTCGAGCTGGGCACGGATCTCGACCAGGCGCAGGTGCTCGTGCAGAACCGCGTCGCGCAGGCGCTGCCGAAGCTGCCCGAGGTCACGCAGCGGCTCGGCGTCGTCACGGAGAAGTCGTTGCCCGACTTCACGCTCGTGGTGCACCTGGTGTCGCCCGACAACCGCTACGACATGCTGTATTTGTCGAACTACGCCACGCTGCGCGTGCGCGACGAGCTGCGGCGGCTCGACGGCGTCGGCGACGCGCAGGTGTTCGGCGCCGGCGAGTACTCGATGCGCGTGTGGCTCGATCCGGAGAAGGTCGCCGCGCTGAACCTGACGCCGACCGACGTCGTGCGTGCGATTCGCGAGCAGAACGTGCAAGTCGCCGCCGGTCAGCTGGGCAGCCCGCCGGCGCCGAGCGCAGCGCAGTTCCAGATTCTCGTCGATACGCAGGGTAGGCTCGTCACCGAGGAAGAGTTCGAGAACATCGTCGTCAAGAGCGGCGATCGCGGCCAGATCACGCGGCTCAAGGACGTCGCGCGCGTCGAGCTCGGCGCGAGCACCTACGCGCTGCGCTCGCTGCTCGACAACGAGCCGGCCGTCGCGATCCCCGTCTATCAACAGCCGGGCTCGAGCAACGCGATCGAGGTCTCGAACCGGGTCCGCGCCAAGATGGAGGAGCTCAAGCAGGACTTCCCCGAGGGCGTCGACTACCGCATCGTCTACGACCCGACCGTGTTCGTGCGCGAGTCGATCAGCGCCGTCGTCCATACGCTGTTCGAGGCGCTGATGCTCGTCGTGCTCGTCGTCGTGCTGTTTTTGCGCACGTGGCGCGCGTCGATAATTCCGCTCGCGGCCGTGCCCGTGTCGCTCGTCGGCACGCTCGCCGTGATGCACCTCTTGGGCTTCTCGCTGAACGCGTTGTCGCTGTTCGGCCTCGTGCTCGCGATCGGCATCGTCGTCGACGACGCGATCGTCGTGGTCGAGAACGTGGAGCGCAACATCGCGCGCGGCCTCGCGCCGCTCGCAGCGGCGAAGCAGGCCATGAAGGAGGTCACGAGCCCGATCATCGCGATCTCGGCCGTCTTGATCGCCGTGTTCGTGCCGACGGCGTTCATCAGCGGCCTCTCCGGGCAGTTCTACGGGCAGTTCGCGCTCACGATCGCGATCAGCACCGTGATCTCGGCCGTCAACTCGCTCACTCTGTCGCCGGCGCTCGCGGCTCTGCTGCTGAAGCCGCACGGCGCGCCGGCGGATCGGTTCCAGCGCGGTATCGATTTCGCCTTCGGCTGGGCGATCGGCCCCTTCAACCGCGTGTTCGAGCGGCTCGCCGAGCGCTACGTCTGGCTCACGGGCAAGACGCTGAAGCGCGCCGCCGCGGCCGCGATCGTCTACGTCGGCCTCATCGGCGTGACGTGGCTCGGCTTCAACAGCGTGCCGCAGGGCTTCATCCCGCAGCAGGACAAGGAGTACCTCGTCGCGTTCGCGCAGCTGCCGGAGGCCGCGACGCTCGATCGCACCGAGGACGTCATTCGCCGCATGACGGACATCAT
This sequence comes from Rhodospirillaceae bacterium, assembly GCA_037445815.1. Classification (GTDB taxonomy): domain Bacteria; phylum Pseudomonadota; class Gammaproteobacteria; order Steroidobacterales; family Rariloculaceae; genus FEN-1219. The sequence goes on along the minus strand of JBBIJV010000001.1, from coordinate 53,125 downwards.
GCTGGACGAGCCCGGCGTCGCGCATTCAGTGGCGTTCCCCGGCTTGTCCGTGAACGGGTTCGTCAATGCCCCGAACGTCGGCATCGCGTTCGTCGCGCTGCGCGACTTCGAGGATCCGAACTTCGAGAAGACGCGCTCCGCGAACGAGATCGCGGCCTCGCTGAACCGGAAGTTCGCGGCAATCCAAGACGCGTACATCGCGATTTTCCCGCCGCCGCCGATCCAGGGCCTCTCCACGATCGGCGGCTTCAAGCTCCAGATCGAGGACCGCGCGGGCCTTGGCTACGAGGCTCTGTACGAGGAGACGCAGAAGATCGTCGGCGCGGGCTGGCAGACGCCGGGCCTCACGGGACTCTTCTCGAGCTACCAGGTGAATGTGCCGCAAGTGCGCGCCGACGTCGACCGCGACAAGGCGATGGCGCAGGGCGTGCCGCTCTCCGAGATCTTCGACACGATGCAGGTATACCTCGGCTCGCTCTACGTGAACGACTTCAACCGCTTCGGGCGCACGTATCAGGTGAACGCGCAGGCGGACATGGCGTTCCGCCTCGAGCCCGAGGACATCCGCTCGCTGAAGGTACGCAACAACTCGGGCGAGATGGTGCCGCTCGGCTCGTTCGTCTCGCTCGAGCAGACCGCGGGACCCGACCGCGTCATGCACTACAACGGCTATCCGTCCGCCGAGATCAACGGCGGGCCGGCGCCGGGCTACTCGTCGGGCCAGGCCGAGGCGCTGATCGCTGGGCTCACGGAAACCATGCTGCCGAACGGCATGCACGCCGAGTGGACGGAGCTCACGTATCAGAAGCAGATCGCCGGCAACGCGGGCGTCTGGGTATTCCCGATCTCCGTGCTGCTCGTGTTCCTCGTGCTCGCGGCGCTCTACGAAAGCCTGACGCTGCCGCTCGTGGTGATCTTGATCGTGCCGATGACGCTGCTTTCCGCGATCGCGGGCGTCTGGCTCGCGGGCAGCGACAACAACATCTTCACGCAGATCGGACTCATCGTTCTCGTGGGCCTCGCTGCGAAGAACGCGATCTTGATCGTCGAGTTCGCGCGTACGCGCGAGCAAGCCGGCGCGAGCACGTGGGAGGCGATTATCGACGCCGCGCGTTTGCGGTTGCGGCCCATTCTGATGACGTCGATCGCGTTCACCGCCGGCGTCGTGCCGCTCGTGCTGGCGCATGGCGCCGGTGCCGAGATGCGCAACGCGATGGGCGTGGCCGTGTTCTCCGGCATGATCGGTGTCACCGTCTTCGGCCTCGTGCTGACGCCGGTGTTCTACTGGCTCGTGCAGCGGCTCGCGGGGCATGCGCGTGAGCGCGCGGCCGAGCGTGCGTCGATCAACGACATGAACGCCGTCGCGGCCGCGCTGATTCCATAGGGAGTGATTTGAGATGAGATACGCATGGTTGGTGACCGTCGCGGCGCTGCTCAACGCCTGCGCCGTCGGGCCCGATTACCGCGCGCCGGAAACCGCCGCGACGCCGTTCATCGAAGCGTCGACGGCCGGCGTCGCCGAAGAGCCGTTCGAGGCAGCGTGGTGGGAGCAGTTCCAAGACCCCGTGCTCGACAGCTTGATCGAGCGCGCGCTCGCCGACGACCTCGACCTCAAAATCGCGCTCGCGCGCGTCGAGGAGGCGCGCGCGGTGCTCAGCGGCGCACGCCGCGACCGTTGGCCCGGCGTGACGGCCGAGATCGCGCGCTCCGAGAGCAAGGGGCAGCAGCCCGGCTTCACGACGGACCGCGTCGAGGTCGAGAGCTACGACTCAGGGCTCGCGACGCTGTGGGAGCTCGATCTCTTCGGCCGCGTGCGCCGCGGCGTCGAGGCGGCCGGCGCCGAGGCCGGTGCCGCAGTGGCGGACCTGCGCGATGCCCAGGTGCTGATCGCGGCCGAGGTTGCCCGCAACTACGTCGAGCTACGCGGCGCGCAAAAGCGTCTACGCGTCGCGCGGCAGAACTTGGGTTATCAACGAGAGACGCTCGAGCTGACGCGCGTCCGGCTGGAGCTCGGCCGCGGCAGCGAGCTCGACGTCCAAAGCGCGGCGGCACGGCTTTCGGCCACGGAAGCGACGATCCCGCCGCTCGCCGCAGCCGAGACGATTGCCGCGAACCGGTTGGCGGTGCTGCTCGGCGAGCGACCGGGCGCGCTTGCTGACGAGCTCGCTTACAAGGAGGTCGCGCCGCATCTGACGACGCTCGCCGTCGATACGCCGGCCGCGCTGCTGAAGCGCCGGCCCGATATCCGCGCAGCGGAGCGGGCGCTGGCCGCCGCGACGGCGCGCGTCGGCGTCGCGAAGGCGGATCTCTTCCCGCGCCTCACGCTCTCGGGCTTCATCGGCTTCGTGGCCGGCGACGCCGACGAGCTAGGCGAGTCGACGAGCCGCGCCTGGAGCCTGTCGCCCGTGCTGTCGTGGGCGGGGTTCGAGCGCGGCGCGTACTCGCGGGTGCTCGTGAGCGAAGCGCGCGCCGAAGCCGCGCTCGCCGCATACGAGCTAACCGTGCTGCGCGCGCTCGAGGAAACGGAGAACGCGTTCGCGATTTACGGCACGGAGCGGCAGCGGCTTGAGTCGGTGCTCGAGCAGGCCACGGCGTCGCGCAGAGCCGCCGAGCTCGCGCGCATTCAATATCGCGAAGGCGCGCTCGACTTCCTGCGGCTGCTCGATGCCGAGCGAACGTTGTTGCAAGCGGAGGACGAGGTCGCCGCCGCAGAGGCGAATCTGAACGCCGCCGTCGTGCTCATCTACAAGGCGCTCGGCGGCGGTTGGGAAGCCGCGCCGGTGCCGACGGCTTGAGGGCCGCTCGGTCGAACGGCCGCATGCTAACGAAAGGAGTATCCGCAATGGAACAGGAACGAAAAGCCCTATTGACCGTCGGCGAGGCCGACTTCGATCGCGTCGTGCTGGAGTCGCCGCGGCCCGCCGTCGTGGATTTCACCGCGGCTTGGTGCGGACCGTGTCGCGCCGTCGCGCCCGTCATCGAGGGGCTCGCGAGCGATTACGCCGATCGCGTCACGGTGGCGAAGGTCGACATCGACGCGGACCCGCGGCTCGCGGCGCGCTACGGCGTGCGCTCGGTGCCGACGGTGATGCTGTTCGCCGCGGGCGACGTGAAGCGCGTGTACGTCGGCGCGCGGTCGGCGCGGGAATACCGTTCAGGCATCGACGAGCTGCTACATTGAGAGGAGCAGCGGTCCAGCTGCGAGGAGGATGCCATGCCGCAAGCAACCGCCGTCATCGTCGGCGTCGGGCCCGGCCTCGGTGCCGCACTCGTGCGCACGTTCGCTAAAGAGGGCTACACCGTCGTTGCGGCGGCGCGGTCCGCGTCGAAGCTCGAGGGCTTCGACGACGCGGACGACCGCGTCGTCCGCGTCGACTGCGACGCGACGCAGCAGGCCGACGTGGAGCGCGTCTTCGAGCGCGCGGCGTCGCTCGGCCAACCCGAGGTCGCCGTTTTCAACGCCGGCGCGTTCGTCCGCAGCAGTATTCTCGAGACCGATGCCGCGGAGTTCGAGCGCTGTTGGCGGGTCGGCTGCTTCGCGGGCTTCCTCGTGGGGCAAGCCGCGGCGCGGCGCATGATCGAGCACGGCGCTGGGACGATTCTTTTCACGGGCGCGACGGCATCGTTGCGCGGCGGCGCGAGCTTCGTGAACCTCGCGTCGCCGAAGTTCGGCTTGCGCGCCGTCGCGCAGAGCATGGCGCGCGAGCTCGGGCCGAGGGGTATCCACGTGGCGCACGTGATCATCGACGGGCAGATCCACTCGAAGCGCTACGCGCACCTGCTCGGCGAGCGCGGGCCGGACTCGCTGCTCGAGCCCGACGCCATCGCGCAAACGTATCTTGCGCTGCACCGGCAGCGCCGCAGCGCCTGGACGCACGAAATCGACTTGCGGCCCTGGTCCGAGAAGTTCTAAGCGCCAAGTTCTAAGCGCCGGCGGGCGCAAGGCGCACCCGAAGCGCGTAGTAGATAACGGGAATCACGACGAGCGTCAGCATGGTCGAGATCAGAATGCCGAAGATCAGGGACACGGCGAGACCGTTGAAAATGGGATCGTCGAGGATGAAGAAGGCTCCGAGCACGGCGGCGAAAGCCGTCAGTGCGATCGGCTTCGCACGAACCGCGCCGGCGCGCACGACGGCGGCCTCGAGGTTCGCGCCGGCAGCGAGCTCCTGCTGAATGAAATCCACGAGCAAGATCGAGTTGCGAACGATGATACCGGCGAGCGCGATCATGCCGATCATCGACGTCGCCGTGAACTGCGCGCCGAGCAGCGCGTGGCCTGGCATGACCCCGATGATCGTGAGTGGAATAGGGGCCATGATTACGAGCGGCACGGAGTAAGAGCCGAAATGCGCCACGACGAGCAAATAAATGAGCACGAGCCCGACGCTGTAGGCGAGTCCCATATCGCGGAACGTGTCGTACGTGACTTGCCACTCGCCATCCCACTTCAAACTGTAGTCGTACGTGACGTCGGGTTGAGCAACGTAGTACTGCGCCAATGTTCGCCCGCCGCGCGCAACGCCAACGGCTTCCTGCGCTTCACCGCCGGGGGTCCACGCGGTGTCCGCGATCTTTGCGGCGAGCCGGAACATGCCGTAAAGAGGGCTATCGAGATCGCCCGCCATGTCGGCCGTGACGAATGCGACGGGGAGGAGGTCCTTGTGATAGATCGCCTTCTCCCACTGTGCCTCGATCGGCCGTACGACCTCGGCCAGCGGGACGAGGTGACCGAAGCGGCCACCGACGCGGAGCATCAATAAGTCGTCGAGCGCCGCTTTGTCGGCGACGGGAAGCTCGAGCCGGATCGGTATCGGATACTTGGCGTGCTCGTCATGCAGGTACGTCACGTCCTCACCGCCGAGCGCGGCCGAAAGGGCACGCGCGACGTCGGCCTGTGCGACGCCAAGCAAAGCCGCCTTATGGCGATCGACCTCGAACAGCCAGCGCGGCGCCGGCGTCTCTACGCTGTCGTCGACGTCTACGATGCCCTCGGTTGCGGCAAAGAGCGCGTTTAGCTCGCTCGCGAGCGCAAGCTGGCCTGTGTAATCCGGCCCATAGATCTCCGCGACGAGCGGCGCTTGCACGGGCGGTCCCGGGGGTACCTCGACGATCTTCACGGACGCGCCGTGCTTGCGCCCGATCGCCACGAGCGGCTCGCGCAGGCTTCGCGCTATTTCATGGCTCTGCCGCTCGCGGAGCTCCTTGTCCACGAGATTGACCTGAATGTCGCCGACGTTCGCACCCGCCCGAAGGTAGTACTGGCGTACGAGGCCGTTGAAGTTGATCGGCGACGCAGTGCCGGCATACGTTTGATAGTCGCTGACTTCCCGCACGGTGGCGACGTGCGCAGCCAGCTCGTCGAGCACGGCGGCGGTGCGCTCCACCGACGTGCCTTCGGGCATGTCGACGACGATTTGCAGCTCGGACTTGTTGTCGAACGGCAGCATCTTGAGCACCACGAGCCGCGCGACGGCCAGCCCCATGGCCAAGGCAATCGCGAGCGCTACGCCGCCGTAGAGCTTGTGCCTCGAGCGGCGGCCTGAGGTTGCGCTCAAGAAGGGGCTCATGAGGCCTCGAAACAGCGGCTCGAGCGTCGGCTCCGTTTGCACGCGGCGGGGGTCATGTCCTGCGAGCAACCGGTTCGCGAGCCACGGCGTGACGACGAGCGCGATGGCGAGCGAAAGCAACATCCCTAAGCTCGCATTGATCGGTATCGGGCTCATATAAGGGCCCATGAGCCCAGATACGAACGCCATGGGGAGCAGCGCCGCGATGACCGTGAATGTCGCGAGGATCGTCGGTCCTCCGACCTCGTCGACGGCGCGCGGTATTGCCTCGCGCAGGGTGACCGCGCCCATCGCCATATGACGGTGAACGTTTTCCACGACGACGATCGCATCGTCGACGAGGATGCCGATGGAGAAGATCAGTGCGAATAGCGAGACGCGGTTGATCGTGAAGCCCCACGCCCATGATGCAAACAGCGTAACGGCCAGCGTGAGCACCACGGCGGCGCCGACGACGACGGCCTCGCGCCAACCGAGCGTGAGCAACACGAGCACAACGACGGCCGTCGTGGCAAACACCAGCTTTCCGATCAACGTGCGCGCCTTGTCGTCGGCCGTCTTGCCGTAGTTGCGCGTGACGGTGGCTCGCACGCCCTCGGGAATCAACACGCCTTCGAGAGCCGCGAGCCGCGCCTCGATCGCACGTGCGATGTCGACAGCGTTCGTGCCGGACTTTTTGGCGATTGCGAGCGTCACGGCCGGCGCCGTGATGCCGGCCGGCAGATCGAGCTGCGCGGCGCCCAACCCAGTGCCGAAGCGCACGTAACGTTCGGGCTGATCCGGGCCCGCTGCGATGTCGGCAACGTCGTCGAGATAGATCGGCTTCCCGTCGTGCACGCCGACGACGATCTCGGCGACTTCGCCCGCGGTGCGGAGGAAGCGGCCGGCCGTTACCGGGATCTCGGCGTCGCGTGCCACGATAGCGCCGGAGTGCGTCGCGGCGTTCGCCGCGGCCAGCGTTTGCCGCAGCTCGTCCAGATTGAGGCCGTACGCGGCGAGGCGCTGCGCGTCGAGCCGCACGTGCACGACGTTGTCCGGCCCGCCGATCGTGTAGACGTCGCGCGTGCCGGATACGCGTTTGAGCTCCGCCTCGAGCGCGTGTGCGATCCGCTGCAAGTCGTGGCCGCCGCGCGTTTCGTCATCGGTCCAGAGGGTCACGGTGACGATCGGCACGTCGTCGATGCCCATCGGCTGGACGAGCGGCGCCTGGATCCCGGCGGCCGCGCGGCGTGCATCCTGGTTCGATAGCACGGCGTTGTAGAGCCGCACGATCGCCTCGGTGCGGTCCTGGCCCACTTCGAATTGAATCGTCAGCACGGCCATGCCGGGACGCGACATCGAGTAGGTGTGCTTCACCCCTTCGATCTCGGCGAGCACTTGCTCCATCGGGATCGACACGAGGTTCTCCACCTCGGCCGCGCTCGCCCCGGGATAAGGCACGAACACGTTCGCGAACGTGACGTTGATCTGCGGCTCTTCTTCGCGCGGCGTGACGAGCATGGCGAACAGCCCGAGCAGGAGGCCCGTCAGCGCGAGCAGCGGCGTGATCTTCGACGTTTGAAACGCGGCCGCCAGGCGCCCCGAAAATCCCAGTGTGCCCGGGGAGTTCATCGTCGAGCGCGCTCTCGCAGGTAAACGCCGGCTGCTACGGGGTCCGCAGCTACCGTCTCGCCGGCCGCGAGCCCCGCAAGCACCTCGATCTTGTCGCCATAGCGGCGGCCGACGCGAACTTGGCGCAGCGTAACCGCTTCCTCGCCGACGACGTAGACGGCCGTGAGCTCGCTGCGCTGCACGAGCGCGCTCGCTGGCACCAGCATCCGTTCCGTTTCCCCGACGACGAAGCCGATCTTCACGAACGTGCCGGGGTACAGCGTGGCGCTGCCGGCGGGCAAGGCGGCGCGCACGCGGAACGTGTTCGTCGCCGCGTCGGCGACGGGGAAGAACGTCAGCGACTCGGCGGCGATCGTTCGCTCGCCGACATAGACGTTGGCTTTGCCGATCTCGCGGATCGGGTCGAGCATGCTTTGCGGTACGTCCACGACGACCCTGACTCGATCGAGCGACAGGCCGCTCATCAGCGGTGCGCCGGGTCGCACGAGCTCGCCGACGGCGACGTGGCGTCGGGACACGATGCCCGCGTACGGCGCCCGGACGACGGTGAATTCGAGCTGTTCCTCGGCATTCATGAGACCGGCGCGCGCGGCTTCGAGCCGCGCCGAGGCGGCGGCGCGGCTCGCCTGCGCCTGCTCGTAGCGCGCTCGGGCAACGGTGCCGTTCTCGAACATCGCCGAAATGCGCGCAAACTCGCTCTCCGCCTCCGCGGCCCGCGCCTCGGCTTCTTCGACAGCGGCGCGGGCGGCGTCGAGCGCGGCCCGCTGTTCCGTGTCCGTGAAACGCATGATCGGGGCGCCGGCAGCGACGAAGTCGTCGACGTCGTAGTAGATCTCGGCGACTCGACCCGACGTCTGCGCCGACACTGTCGCTTGATCGACGGCCTCGACGGTGCCGTCGAATACGCGTTCCCGCGGTGAGGCCTCGTATGTCGGCGTCAACGTCGAAAAAGGGACGTCGAGGGCCGCAGCCGCGCTCGCGGCGGCCGCGGAGAGCAGCGCGACGAACCGGGAGCATGACGAGCAGCGCAACGTCATCCGTACGACTCCTTCGAAACGGCCACCGCGTTTCCTGTTCCTCCGGCGCGAGCAGCCATGTCGTCGTGGGCGGCCATGCGTGGATCAGAGCGCACCGATCGCGCGGCTGAGCTTCAGCTCCGCCAATCGCACGTCGTAGCGCGCCGTATCGAAATTGCTCGCCGAGAGCGTGCGCAGCCCCTCGGCGTCGAGCACCTCGGTGTTCGTGCCCTCGCCGTTGCGGTAGCGATCGCGCACGACGCGGAGATTTTCCTCGGCTTGCTCCACGGCCGCGGAGGCAGCGGCGACGCGCTCCCGCGCCGTCGTGAGCTCGGCAAGAGCTCTGTGAACTTCGAGCTCGATCTCGGCGCCGCGGTCACGCCGCTCGCTTTCGACCGCGGCTGCTTGACGCTCGAGCGCCGCGCTCGCATGGCGGCTGCGTCCTCCGTCGAATGCGTTGAAGCGCACGCCGAAGGAGGCATACCAGAAGTCCTCGCGGCTCAAGAAGTCGTTCTCGACGTGCGCGTAGCCGCCGTTCAAAGCGAGCTGCGGGCGGCGCGCGGCGCGCGCGGCCGCTGCTTGCGCTTCGAGGGCGTCGGCCGCCGCGGCGAGCTCCTCGAGCTCGGGCCGCGCCGCGCGCGCCGCCGCTACGAGCTCCTCTAACGATGCGGTGATCGCCACGCCGCCGAGCGGCTCCGTGAGCGACTCGACGACGACGGGCGAGCCGAAGGGACGGCCCAGCCTTCGATTGTAAGCCGCCCGCGCGACCTGAAGCGCGCTCTGCGCCGTTAGCTCGCGTTGGCGTGCGTCCGCGAGCGATACGGCGGCCGCCAGATAGTCGTTCGCCGGAACTTGTCCCGAGCGGCGCATGTCTTCGACGTCGCGGGCGTGTGCCGCCAAGCTCGCGCTGAGCGAGCGCGCGACGTCGAGCGCGCTCGAGGCTCGCAGCACGCCGACGTAGGCCTCGGCGACGGCGAGTAGCACGTCTTGGCGGAGCGCGTCGGCGAGACGCGCCTCACGATCGCGCGAGGCCGTGGCCGCGGACATGTTCGCAGCGAGTGCGCCGCCCGTATAAAGAGGTAGCGACATCTCGGCCGACGCAAGATTCAGCGTCTTGCCGCCGAACAACGGCAGCGCAACGGGCAGGCCGGCGCCGCGGAAATCGAACGCCGGCGTGTCTCGCCACCGGCTCGTGATGGTCGATGCCGTCACGCTGGGGCGACGCTCGGCCCGCGCGACGAGGATCGCCGCCTCCCTGGCCGCCGTGCGCGTTTCGGCGGCGGCGAGGCGCGCGTCAGCCGCGAGCGCGGCTCGCCAAGCTTCCTCGAGCGTCTCCGCGGCCGCCGTGGGCGCCGCGAACGTGAGCCCCGCGACGAGCACCCAGTGCGCGCCGGCATGGATGCCGGACGAGATCCGACGGCGCCGGCAGTAGAGCAATGCCGAGCGCGATGGCCGAAGGGAGGACCGCACGCGTGCAACGAACTCGCTCATGATCTCGCTTTTCTTCGAGTCACGTCCGCAGCCGCTCGATTCCGAGCGCCTTCAACACGTAGCGCTCGTAGACGGGGTCTGTATTGCCGGTCTTGATTTTGTGGATGAAGTACTTCTCGAAGGCGACTTTCGCAAGGTGCACCCACTTGCCCTTCTTTGCCCATGTCACGTTACGCGGTGGCAGCTCCGGCTGCGCCACGAATGCGAGGCCATCGTCGCCGGCGTCGGCGAGGCAGATCGCGGAGAGGGATGGCTGCGCCGCCGGCGGCTCGCCGCGCAGCTCGGCGCCGATGTTGGCGACGATCGCGCTCACCATCGATTCGATCATGTATCCCGTCTTCGGTGCACCGGTCGGCACCGGCGTCTTCTGGACGGGCGGAATCGCGATGGCGACGCCGGCCGCGTAGATCGACGGGTACTTCGGGCTGCGCTGATGCTCGTCGACGACCACGAACCCACGCGCGTTGCAGAGTCCTTCGACGGAGGCGACGGCGTCTACGCCCTTGAACGCGGGCAGAAGCATCGTAAATTTCGACTCGAGCGTTTGCGTTTTGAGGGGCTGCCCTTGCGCATCGTGCTCGGTGACGACGATTCTACGAGGCGCGATCTCGTCGACGGTTGCGTTCGTGATCCACTGTATGTGCCGCTGTCTGAGCTCCGACTCCATGAGGCCTTTCGAGTCGCCGACGCCGCCGAGTCCCATGTGGCCGATGTACGGCTCGCTCGTCACGAACGTCATCGGCACGCGGTGGCGAAGCTTACGCTTGCGCAGATCCGCGTCGAGGATCATGGCGAACTCGTAGGCCGGGCCGAAGCAGCTCGCGCCTTGCACGGCGCCGACGACGACGTGCCCCGGATCCTCGAGAAACTTGCGGTAGTGAGCGTAGGTGTCCAGCGCGTGCTCGAGCGTGCAAATGGAGTGCGAGTTGCCGCTCGCAGGGTCGAAGCCTCGAATCTCCTCGAAGGCGAGCTTCGGGCCCGTCGTAAGCACGAGAAAGTCGTATCCGAGCCGCGTGCCGTCTGCGAGCTCGACGGACTTGTCGCCCGCCGCGATGCGCGTAACCGGCTGGGGAACGAACCGGATAGCGTGTTGCGCGAGGTACGGCTCTAGATCGAGACTCGTCTGCTCCGGCGTCCGCCAACCGACCGCGATCCAGGGATTCGACGGCACGAACTGGAACCGCTTCGAGTTGTTGACGAGGGTGATCTCGGGTTGCCGGCCGAGCGCGTGCCGCAGCTCGTAAGCGGCCGGCACACCTCCCGTTCCTGCGCCGATGATGACGATCCGAGCCATGCTCTTCTCCCGCGTGACGGCTTGCCGTCATTCAAGGCTCGCTCGACGGGGCGAACAATGCGTACTCGCCGAGAGAGCGGTCGTACTTCCCGAAATTGCCGGGTGAAGAGCGCTGCCCTTAGATGGCGGCGGTAGGAGCTCGAAGGGAGCGATGACGATGTCGGTGGAGCGTGGTGTGGATGCGTTCGCGGGGTTCATGGTGCTGCTGTCCGTCGTGTTGACGCACTACGTGCACCCGGGGTTCGTGTGGCTCACGGTGTTCGTGGGCGCCAACCTGTTTCAGCAGGCGTTCACGGGAGTTTGCCCCGCCGCTTGGGTGATGCGACGCGCGGGGATGCGGGCGGAGCGCGAGTTGGCGTGCGACGCGGCAGCGCAGGCTCGCTCCCGCTCGTAATTGACGGGGGCCGCAAGACGGGGGCTGCGAGCCTAGCGGGCGGCTGCGGTGCGGGCCGCGATCGCGTCGAGATAGCTCTGCGCTGCTGGGCGGTGCGCCGGCACTTGGGCGGCCATCGTGAGCCACTCCTCGGCTTCGGCGAACTTGCCTTGTCCGTAAAGCGCCACGCCCATGAGCAAGTTCGCGCGGCCTTCGTCGCTCAGCGAGCCGCGGCCCATGCCGGCGTGCAGCGCCGCAATCGCGGCGGCCCAGTCCTTGCGCTCGACGTGTGCCATCGCGAGGCGCACGTAGCCGTCGCCCGTTTCGGCGAGGCGAGCGGCGTTCTCGAGCGGGAACACGGCCTCGTCGAGCTCGCCGGCCATGAACCAAGCCGTGCCGAGCTTCGTGTACGCCGCCTCGTCGGCGCGCACGATCCGGCTGTCCATCGCTTGCTCGAGCACCACCGCGCCCTGGAGCGGAATGCCCTCATGAACGAGTAGGTCCGACAGCCTGCGGAAGTCGGCGTCGTCGGTGAGGAGCCCGGCCGTGTGCGCGAGACGCATCGTCGCGAGCGCATGCTCGTAGTCGCCGGCGTTCTCGTAGGCGAGCGACAGCTCGAGCCAGTAGACCCGGTTGCCGGGCTCCTTTTCGACGAGCCGTTCGAGCCACGGAATGGCCGCGCGGTAATCCCCGCGCTGCTTCAGCAGCGCGGCGACGAGCTCGAGCCAGCTCGCGGGCGCGTCCTCGGCCAGCGTCGCGGCGCGCTCGGCCGCCGGCAACGCCTTCGCCGTGTCGCCCAGCTTGTAGTGTGCGACGCCGAGTAGATAGAAGGCTTCGGCGACGGGCTCGGGATGATTCGCGATGAAACCCTCGAGCAGCTCGAGCGCGCGCTCGGAGTCCTCCGCCTCGATCAGCGTGGCGGCGTCGTTGACGGCAATGTGCGGCGTCAGCTCGATCAACGTGATGCGCGGCTGGAGCCCTTCCTGCACGGTGGGGGCATCGGGCTCCTGCGCTTGCTCTTGCGCACCGGCTCGCGGCGCAACGAGCGCGAGCGCCGCGAGCGGTGCCACGAGCGACGTTAGGTTTCGTACGAGCTTGTTCATCGAGTCGACTTCGATCAGCGTTCTTCGACCGCGATCCTACGCCCTCGTGCTCCGTTCGACTTCGGCAGCGACACGGTGAGTACGCCGTGTCGATAGCGCGCCTGCGCCGCAGAATCGTCGACCGGCGCGGGCAGTTTGATCGCCCGCTCGAATCGCCCGTAGGCGCGCTCCATCACATAGTAATGGCCCCGGGTTTCCTCGCGCGAGAGCTTTTTCTCACCTCGCACGACGAGGATGTCGCCTTGGACTTCGATCTCGAAGTCCTTGGGCTCGAGGCCAGGAACCTCGAGCGCAACGTCGATCGTGCGGTCGGAGTCGGTGACCTCGGCGGCGAGCAAGCCCCACCGCGCGCCCCGCGCTGCTACGGGCAGGTCGGGGGAACCTTGTGCGGCGCGCGGGTTGAAGCGCGTCAGCGCGTCGCCGGCGAGCTCGCGCAGCTCGCGCCAACCGACGGCGATCGTATCCCAAGCTTTGGACAGTCCTTCGCGAACCTGTTGCAAACTGCTCATTACACTCCCTCCGGCAAAACGTGCCCATCGGGGGGCTCGGAGAGCCCCCCAACGTGCATTGCTCCCGTGAGTTTCCCGAGCTAGGTCTCGCTTACGCCGCGACCTTGATGCGCCGCGGGAGCGCTTTGGCCTGCTTCGGAATCGTGAGCTCGAGCACGCCGTTGCGATTCGTCGCCTTCACGCGATCGGAATCCACGGTGTCCGGCAACACGAAGCGCCGATAAAAGCGGCCTTCGCCGCGTTCGTTGCGGCGCAGCTCGCCGCGGTCATTGGCGTCGCGCGGGCCGGTGAAGTGTGTGCGCTCACCGCTGACCGTGAGCACGCCGTCTTCGAGCGTGATGTCCACTCCCGAAGCGTCGACGCCGGGGAGGTCCATGTAGAGCTCGAATCGATCGTCGTGCTCGTAGATGTCGACGGGCGGAACCCAGCCTGCGGTAGCGCCGCTCGAGTCCCAATCGCCGAAGGCGTCGCCGAACGAGCGGAACAGACGGTTGATCTCGTTCTGGAGCTGCCCAATGCCCCAGGGTTCGTATTTGACGAGTGCCATAGACCATCATCCTCCTTGTATCCCATTTGAGCGGGCCGTTGTTTCCGGAGCCCGCGAAACGGCGGTTTTCTAGGGGTCGGAGGGCGCTTTTTCAAGGGTGCGCCGGGGGTCGGGAACGCGACCACGCCGCGTGGGATTGGGCTCCGCCGGTGCCTTCAGGGCGTGCGCTTGCAGCCGCGCCGCGCGGCTTCAAAGCCGTCGAAGAGCCGGCTCGCGCCAGCGCCGGCGAGCGTCTCGAGTCGGTGCGGTTGGCCGCGCTCGACGGTGTACCGCGCCTCGCTTCCGCGCGAGCGCAGGTACTCGACCTCGCGCTCCATCTCGCCGTGCCAGCGGTAATCGTCGTTCTCGCCGATGTAGAGATAGACGCAAATGCCGTCGAGCGCGCGCAGCTTCGCCTCCGTCGGCTGCCACAAGTAGCCCGGAAACGCCGTCGCGGACCAAAAGTACCGCGGATGCTTCGCCGCGACGTGCATCGCCGCGATGCCGCCGTTCGACGGCCCGGCAACGTGGAACTTGCCGCCTTCGATCTTGTGCGCCGCCAGAATGTTGTCGAGGAACGCAGGGAAGATCCGGTCGCCGTCGTAGAAGAACAGGTCGCCGTCGGGCGCCGCGGGCCCGACCACGATGTAGCCGCGCTGCTCGGCCAGCGCGCGGAAATTGCGTTCGAGCGCGCCGTCGATCGTGTTCATCGTCTGCGGTCCGCCGCCGAAGACGAGGATGGCAGGGTACGTCTTCGCCGCGTCGTAGCCGTCGGGCAGCACGAGCTTGTACTCGACGCGCGTATCGGCCACGCGCATGATCCGCGAGCTCACTTCGGCATGTGCCGCGCACGCGGCAAGCGCGAGCGTGAGCACCAGCGCACGCGAGAACGCCTGAGCCCCGAAGCTCGGTGCGCGGACGGCCCGCGCCGTATCGTCGAAGTCTCGCACGGCGGGCCTCTTCAGTGAATGATACCAACCTCGCACTCGAGGCCTCGGAGCAGGCGGGCAAACAAACGTTTCTCGACGCGTAGCAGCTCCGGCGCATGAGCGCCGCTGCCGTCGCCGTCGGCTTCGAGCCGTTCGGCCATGTCGGCGAGGTGCGCACGCTCCTCGCCGAGCACGCGCCTCAACGACAGCGCGTGACGCGAGCGGTTCAGGGCCTGCTGGTACAGCTCGTAGAACCAGAGCGCCCGAAATTCGACGATCGCCGACATGTAGAGATAAGCGGCGCGCGCGCTGCGCTTCGAGCCCAGCGCCTTCACGGTGGCACTTTCGAGCCGCTGGAAATACATGCGCGCCGAGGACGGCGCCAGCAAGTCTGCGTGCACGTACTCGAGCGCGCGCTCCGCCGTCTTCTCGGCCTGGCGCTTCATGAAAAACGCGTGGTGCGCTTCCTCCGCAACGTGCTTCAGCGTGGCCTGGTCGATCGCCGCTGAATGCTGCGTGGCCATGATCTTGCGGCTGCCCATGTGCTCGAGCAGCGACAGCGTGTTCAGCATGCGCGCGTGTCGGCGCGGGTCGCCGATGCAGGAATCGAGCACCGCGCGCGTGCGCGGCGCGAGCTCGGCGTTGTCCGCGGCGAAGCGCGCGAGCGCGCCGTCGAGCCACGACGAGTTCGGCGCGCGTTCGGCGTTCTCGAGCATGAGCCTCGAAGATTCTCCAGACTGCCTGGGTTCGGCGGTGCTAGTGTATAACCAGGCAAGGGGGGAAGCATGCTGCGCTACGCCTGGTCGATTGCCGTCATTGCCTTCGTTACCGCCGCGCCGCTCGCCGCGCAAAAATCAGGCCCGCAGGGCGACACCTGGGAATCCATCGCCAAGCTGCCCGACTTCGGTGGCTTGTGGGAGATCACGTTCGGCGGCGGTCCGCGCGGCGCCGGCGAGCCGCCCGCGTTCACGCCGGAATACGCGGCGAAACTTCAGGAGTACCAGGCCGCCGTCCAGCGCGGCGAGATCGAGGACGGCCCCGCAGCGAACTGCGTGCCGAACGGCATGCCCGCGATCATGACGCAGCCGTATCCGATCGAGATCTTGTTCACTCCAGGCAAGGTGACGATCCTGATCGAGGCGTACTCGCAATGGCGCCAGATCTTCACGGACGGCCGCGAGCATCCCGAGGATCCGGACCTCACGTTCAACGGCCACTCGATCGGCCACTGGGAAGGCGACACGCTCGTCGTCGACACGGTCGGCTTCACGACCGACACGTCGCTCGGCAATCAGGGCCAACGCCACAGCGAGAAGATGCGCATCGTCGAGCGCTTTCGCCTCGCCGCGCCGGACCGGCTCGAGGTGCAAACGACGATTCACGATCCGGACGCGCTCACGAAGCCATGGACGCGCACGGCCGCGTACGGCCGCCACCGCGACTGGACGCTCGCCGAGTACGTCTGCCAGCAGAACAACAGGAACTTCACGACCGATGACGGCAAGGCCGGCATCGATCTGAGCTTCGAGGAGTGATGTTCGCATGAAAACGTCGAATCGCCGCAGCCGCACTCGCTCGCTGCGTGACGTCGCCATGGTGCTCGGCAGCGTGGTGGCCATCCTCGCGCTCGCCGCGTGGACCGCGAACGCGCAGGCGCATCACTCGTTCAGCGTGTTCGACATGCAGACGAACAAGGAGCTCGAGGGCGAGGTGGTGGAGTTCCAGTGGACGAACCCGCACACGTTCTTGTGGATCAACGTCACGAACGCCGACGGCTCGACGACGCGTTGGGGCCTCGAAGGCATGAGCCCGAATTTTCTCGGCCGGCGCGGCTGGACGAAGCGCACTTTCGAGCCTGGGCAGAAGGTCAAGGTCGTCGTCTGGCCGCTGAAGAGCGGCGAGCCGGGCGGCACGTTGCAGCGCGCCACGTTTCCGGACGGCAGCGAGGTCGTCAACTTCGGCGGGCGGGGCGGCTAAACGTTCCGCTAGGGCGCCTGGAGCGATCGATCGTTCGGCAAGCGCGGGAGATCGAACCCGAGCGTGCTTGTGGCGAACCTGCCGGCACTCGTGTGAATTTCCAGAGTACCGTTCTCGCCGACGATCCAGACCTCTTTTGCGCCGGCCGCGAGATAGGCCGCCGTCTTCTCGGTCATCTCGACGCGCGTGTTCGTCGGCGATAGCACCTCGACACAGAGATCCGGCGCAACGCTGAGCTCTTTTTCGCCGCGGTGTTGCGCCATGTGCTCCGGTGACGACCACACGACGTCGGGTACCCGAATGCCGATCTCGGTTTCGACGGGGCACTCCGGAAGCGTCGTGCCGTCGGGCCGTTGCCGCGCGAGCTCGCGCGTTATGAATCCTTGTATGAAAGCATGCCGAACCGTCGGCGGACTCACGACGATGGCGCCCTTCTCGTTGAGCTCGACCTTGCACGGGATCCCGGCCACAACAGGGTTGTCGGCGAGCTGTCGCCAGCGGCGGCGCAACTCGGCGCGCGACAAGCGCAGTGCGGTAGCCGGTTTGACAG
Organism: Rhodospirillaceae bacterium; assembly: GCA_037445815.1. Taxonomy (GTDB): domain Bacteria; phylum Pseudomonadota; class Gammaproteobacteria; order Steroidobacterales; family Rariloculaceae; genus FEN-1219. Next base: position 36,176 of record JBBIJV010000001.1, on the reverse strand, counting down.
CCGTAGCGGTCATCGAAACTCTTTTCCAGGGGCGCACTGATTGTGCGCGCCGCCGGCGAAGACATGCAACGCCGAAATCCCGTCGACGTCGCCAGAAATGAAGTTCTTGCCAAGTCAGTTCGATACCCTTGTCCGTTCGAGGAGGTCCTCGGCGCGAGAGGCGCGACCGTTCTGCACGGCGGTGTCGACGTCGCCGGCGTTCTCCATCTTCTCCAGCGGATTGCTCTTGAGGAACACGATGTCGGCTTCGAAGCGCGGCGCCAGTGTTCCCGTGCGGTCCGCCATCCCGAGCCGCTCGGCGGCGCCGCTCGTCGCGAGCCGCAGCACTTCCCACGGCGGGATGCCGGCTCGCACGTGCAGCACGAGCTCGCGCACGAAGTTCGCGGTGCCGATCGACAGCCTCACGCCGGCGTCGTAGAAGCGTTTTGCGAGCTCGAGCGCCCTCGGCAGCGCCGCGTGAGCGCGCCGGTAGTCGTCTTCGGTCCAGCCGAAATGCGAGGCCATCATGCTCTGGTGCCAGTTCTCGAGAAACGCCGGATCCAATGGGACTTCCGCGCGCTCGCTCCTTTACAATCGCGCCCACGCGCCCGTAGCTCAGTTGGATAGAGCATCAGGCTTCGAACCTGAGGGTCGGGAGTTCGAGTCTCTCCGGGCGCGCCAACCTGCTCTTTGTTACCGTCCAGGCTTCTCGTAAGTTCCCGGGAATACGAGAAAAACTAAGAAGCTCGAACTTTCGCCACTCAAGAAACAGCATCGACGCGACCCGTCGAAGAATCTGCGACCGCGAGACGTATCAATAGTTTACGAAGGCTGGGAAAGTTCGAATCTCTTCAGACCGGTTGGGGATCTTGCCCATGCGACGTCGACAAAACTCCTCCGCCATGCGCCGGAGCGCTCGTTGTCGGTGATCGGCTCGCGAACGACTGCAATCGAACGCTCTTTGCTCGTTGACGGCGGCCACTACGTCCGTTCGGCCAGAGACGTTGTTCGGCCAACAGCGGACGGACGAATATTCCTCTGATCCCCTATGCGCTAAGGACACACCAGGGCCAGGGAGCACTTGACGCGTGTACGGCTACGCCGTACTGTAATGCGTGCACGCGGTCATCGAAACACCTTCGTACCTCGCCGACGCGAAGCACGAGCACATGACTTCCGATGAGAGAGAGGCCGCTGTGGATCTCATTGCCGCCAACCCCCGGGCTGGCGATCTAATCGTCGGATCAGGCGGCTGTCGAAAGGTTCGAGTCAGCGGCAAGGGGAAGGGCAAGTCGGGCGGCTATCGCGTGGTCACCTTCTTCGGTGGAGAGGACGTGCCCGTGTTTCTGCTCGCCGTTCTCGCCAAGGGCTCGCGAGCAAACTTCTCCGCAGCCGAGCGAAACGCAATGAAGCAAGCAACGGCGCGGTTGCGAGCGAGTCTCGGTATAGACGTTGGACCAAAAGGATGACCTCAATGAGGAAAAGCACGAAGAGGCCCAATACATCGACAAGGAAGAAGAACGTGAACTTCGAGCGCATCATGCGCGGCCTCGAAGACGCGGAGACCTACGCGCGCGGTGAGGCCGATCCGACGAAGTACCGCGTTCATGTTCCAGCGTCGGTGGACGTTGCCGCTATCCGCACGAAGCTCGGCTTCACGCAGGAAGCGTTCGCCGCACGCTTCGGATTTTCTAAGGGCGCTGTTAGAGACTGGGAGCAGGGGCGCAAGGTCCCTGAGGCGAGTGCACGCATTCTGCTGAAGGTGATAGATAAGCGGCCGGATGTCGTTCTTGAAGTGCTCGACGACGCCGCGTAACGGCTTGCCGCAGCCTGCCGGCGTCGAACGATGTCTTCAGCGAAGATGAACGAAGTCTTCCGGACGATTGATCAAACGATATCCTAGAATCGTTACGGAGATGGGGGGCGTTCAGATTCCTTAGTCGGGCAACCGCAATGACCAGAAGTCTAATGCCCCCGTATACGCTTCCCGGGCTGGTCAGTGCAGGCGCGATCCTCGTCGGGACGGCTTGGTTCCACTTGCGTGGAGCACAGCCTGCTGAGAAGCCATCGCAGGACGTGTCGTGCCACGATCCCTTCATTGACAGGGCGACTAGCGTGGCGCCGCTGTTTGTCATTGACGTCGGGATCGAGAGCGAGCAATGGCTCGATCTTAGGAATGCGCTCTCGGCTTTCGCTCGCGATCGCGACTGGTCGTTTAAGGATGGCAGCGAAAACGAGCCGGGCGTCGTGCGGACACTGTATGTCAGCGCGTGCGGCGGACCCCTCATTGTGTACGTGCTCGAGCGCCGATGGGCCAGTCGAGACTACCAGCCGCCGATTCCGGGACGCGGCGTCTCGGTGTCTATCTACGGCACGTCAACAACCCAAGAGTGGCAAGCTGTCGCTCGCGATCTCGTTTCTCGCTTCGAGGTGAAGGTGGCCAGAGAAAGTGCGATTCCTCAATGCGGACGGTCGATACACCTCGCCGCCCGGGTTCTTGGACTCGAAGTGATGAAGCTGTAAGTGAGCAGATAAAACGGCTTCTGGAATCCGACAGGCCGGACGGCTTGAGCTACTCCCGCGGGCAGATGCCCCGTTTCTCCGGAGCCAAATGTCGTATTCGGGACGAACCCGGTCGACCGCACGCGGCGGCGCTGACGCTATTTCAGTGACTCGCATGGTGGCTAATCAGGTCGTTCGCCGGTGGGATGCCTCGAATGACCGAAGCAGCGCGCGAATCGAGACGCCCCAGGCGAGCTGCGAATGACTGGACCTCATTAGAGTCCAGTCAGTCGGCGGAATAGCGTTGATCGCCGGCGACTGCTCACCATCGACGCGGTCGATCGGCGCGATACGACAAGGTCAGCCATCGGCGGTAAGACAGCGTGCCATGGGCCGGCGCGTGCTTGGATGTCCACTTCGTGCGGGAGATAATGAAGCACGTTCCGGAGAGCCCTCATGGATTATCGAGCTCGCATCGTTCGCGACCCCCGCATCTGCGGCGGAGAGCCCGTCATCAAGGGCACCCGCGTAACATTGCGGACAGTGCTCGCTAGCCTCGCGGACGGGGATAGCGTAGAGCAGATTCTGGAGGGATTCCCGACACTAACCCCCGAAGACGTACGTGCCGCCATCGCGTTCGCGGCCGCTTCTGCTGAGGAGGACCTACCCGTTCCGGCGCTGCCCTACGCGTCGTGAAAATAAAGCTCGACGAGAACCTGCCGGCCACCTTGGTCGAGCCGCTCGCTGCGTTGGGACACGACGTCGACACTGTCCAGCAGGAGCAGTTGAGCGGAAGGCAGGACGCTGAGATTTGGGATGCGACGCAGCGTGCCGGCAGATTCCTCGTCACGCAGGACTTGGATTTTTCCGACCTCAGAGACTACGAGCCGGGCACGCATTTCGGCATCCTTGTCGTGCGGCTCGCGAATCCGTCGCGTCGTACACTGATCGAGCGCATTCGAGCGGTCTTCCACGACGAAGCCATCGAGTCCTGGCAGCGCTGTTTCGTGGTCGTCACCGATCGAAAGATTCGCATAAGACGCAGCAGCTGACGGAGCTGGTGCGTGGTGGCCGGATGGTCGACAGGCTGACTGTGGCCGATCTCGCGCAAAGCTTCGGTCCGTTCAGCGCGCGGCGAGCGATCACAATCCCATGCAGTGCGGTCGTTCGTCGACGCGTTCCTTGAGCAAAAGTACGGCTGTCTCGTCACGATCGAGGAGGCGCACGCCGTCGTCGGACACCTACGGTAGGCGAGATCGCATCGACCTTGTCGTTCCAGTATCCGACGTATGCCTCATAGGCCCTGACGGACGTCAGAAAGGCAACATGCTCCGGGCACCGCAGGCGACGGGCTGGAAGGCAACGAACTCCTTCTCTGCGCGCCCTTGCAACGCGGTGATGCCCATCGATCAGGTTGTAACGATCCGGGGCGATCTCCGCCAGCAGGATCGGACGAGAGAGGTCAGCCGCCTCGATGGCTTTTTCATCGAGGTTGCCAGGACCGTAGTCTGGAATGTCGGCGAGCTGAATGAGCTCAATGGGAAATCGGTCCAAGTTAGCCGCGATAAAGGCAATGAGCCGTGAGATGTTGAACTCGAAAATGCCGTTGGGGTACAACTCATCACCTGGTTCGCTGGGGCACGGTGCGAAGTGTCGGTCGAGACGTAGCTTTACCGGCTCCTGACGGCGCTCGGAAGGATCGATAGTCATTCGTGCTCCGCCCTCCCGCGGCGGACTTGGATTCGGGAACTCGGCGTCGCTGTGGGCTTCCTCTCCATTCTACAAGCCGCTTGAAGGCCGACAGGCAATAACACGATCGAGGGCGTCCCGACCCAAAGGTCGCTGCTGACTCCGGACGCTCCCGGGCCCAGCCCGAGCAAGCACTGCCGTTCGCGACACTGCACGTCCACGATCGCGGGCACTTCGAGTCGGATTGGCTCAGCGGCGGGAGTGCACCAGGCTTCGACGACAAGAATGCCGTTGCCGACGCTCGAACCACGAAACGCTTGTCCCAGGGGTGGGTCGGCAGTGAGCACGCCGGCTCGCAAGACAACGAGACCATGATGGGTCGCCGCGGAAGCAAAATTGCCCGTCGCAGTCAATGGCCCGCAACTTCACTTCATGTCGTCCGATCAGAATCTGCCGCCTGTCTCGATCGCGATCCTGCTCGGAGTGGTCTCGAAACGTACCGGCAGCTTTTCGAGGTCGTCGCAAGGCGTGCTCGTGGTCGTGAACTCGCGATACCGATCTGAACGAACTTATCTCCGTTGCCAGAATCCGCGCGAGCGTCAGCGGTAACGAATCATGCCGGCAACGTAGCGTACGGCCTCTAGGAACCAGTCCGACTGGACGATCGGCACGTGAACGACGCTCTGAAAAAAGATGAAGCCGGCGCCGATCATCGAGTACTTGCCGATCTTGCCGGTGCTGCGCCACTCCTGCACGAGAATCGCCAGGGCCATCGAGTCGAGCGTCACGTACAACGGCAGCACGGGGATGTAGTCGAGAGCGAACGGAACCTGGTAGAAGCGGTTCACGCCGGGCGGCAGGATCGGCAGCATCGCGAAAAGAATGAGCCTCTTGTGCACCTCCGGTCTGCGCACGTTGCGAATGGCCAGCGTGAACAGCAGCGCGAACCCCACGACGGCCATCAGCCCCAGGAACCCGGCATCGAACGGGCCCGTGCCGCCGTTGCGAATGCTCCTCGAGATTCCGAGGAGCTGAATCAACGCACCGGTGTAGAGGATCACGGTGGCGTGCGCGATGCCGTACGTGCCGAGACTGCGGTGCAACGCCACGTTGCCGCTTCTGATCAGCGCGGCTTGCACGATCAGCAGAATCATCCAGGAGAAAAACACGATGCCGTGCAAATGCACGATCGGCGGCGCCGGCGGGAACGTGCCCCGCGCCAGCGGGAACAAGTAGGTCATGCCGAAACCGCTGAAGACGAAGAACGCCATCGTCAGCGTCATCCAGAAGAAAAACGACGGCTTGAACGCGCGCTGTGTCGCGCCTACAGCGGAAGTGGCCGATGCACTCATGTTCCGTGTCCTGCCTTCGATCAGGGCGCCGGCTCGAGGCGCAGCAGCGCGCCGTCGTCCTCGTCCGTGAGCAAGTAGAGCAGCTCGTCGGGCCCTTGGCGCACCTCTCGGATGCGTTGCCTGAGCTCCCGCAACATCGACTCGCGGCGAATCTCTTCCATGTTTTGATTGAAGACCACGCGCTGGAGGTGGCCCGTGCCCGGGATCCGGCCCTCCATCATCGCGCCGACGAACACGTTGCCCTTCCACGCCGGGAACCGCTCGCCGGTGTACACGGCCATTCCGGCGACGGCGATCGCGGGAACCCACACGACGAGCGGCGGCTCGATGCCCTCTCTCGTCGGGTGCTCGGAGACGCGGCGGCCCGAGTAGTCGCGCCCGAAGCTCACCTCGGGCCAACCGTAATCGCGCCCGGGCAGAATGACGTTGAGCTCGTCGCCGCCTTGCGGGCCGTTTTCGTGCTGCCAGATCTCGCCGGTCGTCGGATGGACGATGAGGCCGAGCTGGTTGCGGTGCCCCAGCGAATAGATCTCCGGCCGATGGCCATGGCGGCCCACGAATGGATTGTCGGGCGGCACGGAGCCGTCGTCGTTGAGTCGCAGGATCTTGCCGCGCAGGCTCATGCGATCTTGCGCGACGTTCGCGATGTCGTTCTGCGACCGGCCCCCGGTCGACATGTAGACCTTGCCGTCGCGGCCGAAAACGACGCGGCCGTTCAAGCCCGAGTTACCCTCGTAGTAGTCGGGGACGACGAGATCCTCCACGTCGGCGAGGGCGTGGCCTTCGAGCCGGCCGCGCATCAGCGCCGGAGTGCCCATGCCGTTGCCGACGGGTTTGGTATACGTGAGATAGACGAGAGCGTTCCGCTCGAACTCGGGATGCAGCGCAACGTCCATGAGGCCGCCGTTGCCGTCGGTGCGAATCGGGGGCAAGCCGGAAATCGGCTGGGGGTCGAGCACGCCGTCGCGCACGAACCGCAGGCGACCGGGGCGCTCGGTGATCAGCATGGCGCCGTCGGGCAAGAACGCGATGGCCCAGGGATGCGAGAGGCCCTTCGTTACGACGCTGACGCGTACTTTGTGCTGCTCGGCCGTATCGAACACCCACGGCCCGTCGCCGAGCGGCGGCACCGGCACGCCGATCTGCGCCGGTTGGCCACGGCCGGGCGCGCACGTGATCACCCACAACACCGCGGTGCACAGAATGGAGCGTGCAACTCTCATGCGAGCTTCCCCCGCGCGATATTGCAGAGAAGGATAGCGGAAGACGCTCCGGAGCGCGGCCCCACTCGCGATAACTCAAGCAAGCGCCGCGAAAGGCGCGCCTGATCTCGGCGCCCGGCGATGCGGACGCCCGCCCGCGCTGCCGACCGAAGAGTATCCGGCCGTCGCGCCCGATTGGGTGTGCGAGGTGTTGTCGCCGTCGACGGAACGCATCGATCGCGTCAAGAAGCTCGCGATCTACGCACGCGGGGGCGTGGCTTACGCGTGGCTCGTCGATCCGCTGCGGCAGGCGCTGGAGCTGTTGCGGCTCGTGTCCGGGCGATGACAGCTGCTTGCCACACGTTCGGCCGGCGACCGGGTGCGTACCGAGCCGTTCGAAGCTCTCGAGCTCGAGCTCGCGACGTTGTGGGCGGCCTGACTCCGTCGCTGCGCGTCAGTCCCAGGGGATGACCCGCAGCTCCGGCCAGATCTCTCGAGCGCGCGCCGCCTTCTTCTCGTGGGTGGCCTTGTTCGGCAGCACGCGGTTGGGCCTCACGATCATGCCGAAGATGTCGTCGAGCCCGAACGGAGCGAAGACGTCCAACCGATCGTCGTGGGTCAGCCGCACGCCGATGGCGTGCGTCGCGGACGCGTAGCGCGTGATCGCCTCGTCCGCGGACGCGATCGGCGAATAGGGAGCTCCGAAATAGCTTTCGAACCACAAGTGCACCCGCGCTTGATTGCAGGCTTCTATCGGGGCGGGAAACTCCGGTAGCGCGGCGCGAATTCGGGCTTGGACGGCGGCTTCCGCCTCCGCGGAGAGATCGGAGTCGTCGAAATAGATGAGGTCGTAGTCGTTGATGCCCGTTCCCGCCGGCCGATTCGTGAGCACGTTCCACACCGTTTGATAAACGCACCCGGCGGCGAGTCGCCACTGTGGAAGGTCCGCGGCCCGCGCGACGTTCAGCAATTGCATGAGGTGGGTATCGGCACGAACGATCCGTTCGAGCTTCCCGAGAAGACCCGGCGCGGTGTGTTGCGACGCGCGGCCGAGCTTCTCGGCCAGCATGTTGCAGAGCAGCGTGCCTTGCTCGATGGCGTCGTCGAGCGCGATGTGCGTATGAGGGTGCGCGTCGAACCAGTGCGCGGGCATGCGCTCCTTGGTTGTCTCGCGGAACTCCTTCTTGAGCAGCGCCATGGCGTAGCTCTTGACGTCGAGAGCGGCAAAGCCGAAAGGGCTTTCGCCGACGAAGCGCCCGAGATACCACTGTATGAACAGAAAATCGTACGTAGCCGGATACCCCACGAACACGGGTTTTCCGGGCAAGGCTTTGAGCCAAGCGGCGTACTCGCGCAGCGCATCTTCGGGACGGCGCTGATCGCGCCGGCAGGCAGCCCACGCTTCGGGCTGCGTCGCCCACCACTTCGTCGTCCTCGGATCCGGCGAAGCCCCCGGGAGGGTTTCGAGGTTTGCGCTGAACGTGCCGAGCAGCTTCTTGTCCGCGGTGTACGCCGCCGAGGCGAAGCTCAACATGGAGTTGAGCCCCGGAATGGGGCCATCGGCTTCCACGTCCGTGCTCACGTAGATTTCCATGCTGTTTCCCAAGGTCATGAGGCTGCGTCCGAGCCTAGACGAATACCGGCAAACTGCGAAGCGCGTGAGAACGCACTCGCGAAGCAGTAAGCTCGCACGGCCTTTGGGAGACGTCCGTGCGCCTGTCGCCGCTGCTGCTCGCTTGCCTCGCTGCAACTTGGTTCATCTGGGGCTCGACGTATCTCGCGATCAAGTTCGCGCTCGTCAGCTTTCCGCCGTTCTCTCAGATGGGCTCGCGATTTCTCGTCGCCGGCTTGCTGCTGATCGTGTGGCTCAAGCTGCGCGGACGCGCGCTGCCGACGCTCGTTGAGTGGCGCAACGCCGCGATCGTCGGTACGTTGATGCTCGTGACCGGCATGGGTCTCACGGCGTACTCGGAGCTCACCGTCGCGTCGGGGCTCGTGGTGGCGTACATCGCGATCATTCCGATCATCATCACGGCGATGAACTTGCCGTTCGGCATCAAGCCGGGTCGGCTCGAGCTGGTCGGCATGGTCGTGGGCCTCGCCGGCGTATTGCTGCTCGTGCAAGGCGAGGCGTTCACGGCGTCGCGAACGGGCCTCGTCGCGATCACGGTGGCTTGCTTGAGCTGGTCGCTCGGCAGCGTGCTCTCGCAGCGCCGGTTCTCGCTCGCGCCGGGCGCGATGGGCTTCGCGAGCGAGATGCTGTGCGGCAGCGCGCTGCTGATGATCGTCGCCTTCCTAGTCCGCGAGCGCCCCGCGTGGCCGCCGGAGCCGTTGGCCGCCTGGTCGTGGATCTATCTGATCGTGTTCGGCTCGCTGCTCGCGTTCAACGCCTACATGGTGCTGCTGTCGCGCGTGAGCGCCGGACTCGCTGCGAGCTACACGTTCGTGAATCCCGTAATCGCGCTCGCGCTCGGCATTTGGCTCGGCGGCGAGACGGTGACGCCATTCGAGTGGCTCGCGGCGGGCGTCATCACTGCCGGCGTAGTGCTGCTGGTGCTCGGCCGCCGGCCCGTCGAGCCCGCGCGCTGACGCAGACGACACCGGCGCGTTGCAACGTAAGTCTCTTCGAGTACGTCGACCTCGCCGGCGACTTCACGATTCGAGCGCAACGGCACGGATGTGCCGCCAACGCCGGAGCGCTCCGTCCAACAGCGCTTCACGCCGGGCTCGCAGCGGCTAGCCCGATCGAGATGGTCCTTCGTATTGACGGGGTTCGCCGTCGTTGCCACCGCGCCCAAGCACGCGATGGCGAGCACGGCAATCACGTCCTCCGGCGAGCTTGGCGCAGATATCGCGCAGACGTCGCCCTTCTAGATGCCGAGCGCAGCGAGGCCCGCGGCCGTGCGCTCGACGCGCTACGGCAGCTCCGTATACGCAACGCTTCGGCCCGTCACGGTGCACACGACCGCGGCGTGCCGTCGCGCCGGCGAGCACGAGCTCCGCGAGTCGCACGGCAGATACGTCGAGCGGCGGATGAGGGCTGCGGTACATCGGTGCTCCACCGCGCCGGCTCGCGCCGCACGCCTCAGTGCTGCGTCGCCCGCCTCGCGAGTCGCAGCATGGCGCTCGGCGCGCAGCCGAACCGCTCGCGAAACGCACGGCTGAAGTGCGACAGGTTCTTGAACCCGCAATTGAACGCGACGTCGGTGATCGAGCTAGTCGCATCGGCCGACACGATCATCTCGTACGCGCGCTCGAGGCGCCGATTCCACGTCCAGCGCATGAAGGAATCGCCTGCGGCTTCGAACACTCGGTTCAAGTAGCGCGGATTCCTGCCGAGCGACCGTGCGGCTGTTTCGAGCGACAACCCCTCGTCGTGCAAATTGTTCTCGATGAACTGCTTGAGCTGCTCGAGCTGAGACGGCTCGGCGAGCTCGGGCGCCCTGCCGCGCCGGCCGGCTTGCTCCATCGCAGCCGACACGAGCCCCAGCGTGCTGTGCACGATCTGGCCCGCATCCTCGTCGTCGAGCAATGCGGCCTGCTGATAGAGACCGTGCAACGACTGCAACGCGAGCCGGCCGACGCCGCGCGACGCGTCGAGCGTCACGAACCCGGACGCGCAGTGATCGAGGCTTCTGAAGTGGTAGCGCGGCGCACGCACCCAGAGCACGTCGGCGTCGGGCGCGAAGGTCACGACGTGCGGCCGGCCGCATTGCATGACGGCCACGCCGGTCGGATCGATTACCGTCGAGCGCCGGCCCGCGTCGAGCTCGAAACCGCCCGATAGGCACATGCAGAGCCACGCGTCGTGCAGATTGTGGGCGCGCTCGTCGGTGGCCTGAATACCGCGCACCGACACACCGCGAACTTTCGACAAGACGAACTTGAGCTCGCCGAAGCGCCAATGGGTGAGCTCGCCGAAGAAACCCTCATCGCGACCAACCGCTTCGGTGCGGTGAGTGCCGCCGATGTACTTCGCGATCAAGTCCGCCCAGGCAGTTTGGCGCGGCCGGCGCGTCACGGCCGACGCCGACGTCACCTCAAGCGTTGCGTGGAACCCCCGAGTCATCTCGACTGCCTTTGGACCGCCGCGCCCCGATCGCCCGCACCGGCGCCGCGCCGTCCGAGCAAAGTCCGATGGGCCGTCCTGGCAAAGCGCTGTCGTTTTCGGCTCGGCTAGTTTATCGGCGCCCAGTCGGCGCCGCTAGCCGGGCTCCGAGCAAGCGGCCGCTCTCGAAGGCACGTGTGAGTTCGCCCGGGGGGAAACCGTCATGAGACACAGCAAGGGATATCGAGTGAGTGGCCGCGTACGACGACTGCCAATCGCAGCGGCCGTTTCGCATGCATTGTTGCTCGGCGCGAATGCTCACGCCCAGGACGAGCCGAGCGCGCTCGAGGAGATCATCGTCACTGCGCAATTCCGCACGCAGTCCGCGCAGGAGACGCCGATCGCGATCTCGGCGCTCTCCGGCGACATGCTCGAGCGACGCAACGCGACCGACGTCGCGCACGCGTCGAGCTTCGCGCCGAACGTACAGCTGTCGCGGGGTGCCGGCGGGTTCGGGCAGATGGCCGGCGTTTTCATTCGCGGCGTCGGGCAGGCCGATCCTCACTTCGCAGTCGAGCCCGGCGTCGGCATGTATGTCGACGACGTCTACTACGGCGTGTTGACCGGCGCCGTGTTCGAGCTGCTCGACACGGACCGCGTCGAAATCCTCCGCGGACCGCAGGGCACGTTGGCCGGCAAGAACTCGATTGGCGGCGCGATCAAGCTGTTTTCGACACGTCCGGGCCCCGAGGCGGGCGGGTATGCCGAGGCCGGCTTCGGCTCGTTCGATCGAATCATGGCGCGCGGCGCGGCGAACCTGCCGCTCGTCGAGGACAAACTCTACGCACGGATCGCCGCGGCAGCGATCGACCGCGACGGCTATGTCGACCGCCTGGATTACGCTTGCGCTACCGGCAACACGGCCGGCGGCACGCAGCGGCTCCGCGAGGACTGCATCATCGGCAGCGAAGGCGGCCAGGACGTGACGACGGCGCGCGCGACGCTGCTGTGGACGCCCGGCGATCGCGTCGAGAACACCCTGATCGTCGACGCGACCGAAGATCGCTCCGAGAACCCCGCCAGCAAGCTGCAATTCCAGTCGCCGCTCTGGACCGGCGGGGCGAACTACATCACGGGCCCCGAAAGCTACACGAACTACGAGACGTACTTGAGCCAACCAACCGGCACGCCGACCGACGCGTTCGCGATGCCGGATACGACGCCGCTCGATTCGCGCGGCATCTCGAACCTCCTGCGCGCCGAGCTCGGCGATTCGTTGACGCTCGAGTCGATCACCGGCTATCGCGAGTCGAGAGTGCCGTTCTCGAACGGCGTCGACGCGTCGCCCGCGACTGTTCTCGACCAATACTGGCGTCTCACGCACGAGCAGTGGACGCAGGAGGTTCGCGTGTCCGGAGACACCGGCCTCGCGGACTGGACCGTTGGACTCTTCTTTTACGACGCGGACGGCGTATCGGAAGGCCGAGTGAACATTCCGGGCGGGCTCGCGCCCGGCGGCGGCGGGCTCGATCTCGAAATTCTGTTCCGCGACCCGGTAAAAACCGAATCGAAATCGGTGTACGCGCATGCGGTGTTCGACGTCACCGACCGCACGAGAATCACGGCCGCTGTGCGCTATACCGACGATCTCAAGCGCTTCACGTTCAACCGCTGGGATTTCAACGGCGATCCGCATCCGCTGCTCGGCGCGCTCGTGAACTTCACGGGCGAGTACAGCGGCGACCGCACCGACTACCGTGTCGTACTCGACTTCCGCGCGGCCGAGCGCGTGCTCCTCTACGGACAGGTGTCGACCGGCTACAAGGGCGGCGGCGTGAACCCGCGGCCGTTCTTCGTCTCGCAGGTGCAGCAGTACGACCCCGAAACGCTCGATGCCTTCGAGATCGGACTCAAGACGCACCTCGCCGGCGATCGTTTGCGCTTCAACGTTGCGGCGTTCGCGAACTCCTACGACGAAGTGCAGCTCACGCTGCTCTCGTGTGACGCGTTCTCGCCGTTCCCGGGCGCGCCGTGCACGATGTCGGCGAACGTCGGAGACGCCGAGATCCAGGGCGTCGAAGTCGAGCTCGAGTACCTGCCGAACGACCACTTGCGCATCGACGCCGCGCTCGGCGTGTTGGATTTTCAGTATGAGCGCGTCGATCCGCGCACCGGCATCACGCCGGACATGACGACGGTCTACACGCCGGACGAGAAGCTCACGATCGGCTTGCAGTATGCGTTCGACCTGCCGCACGGCGGCTCGCTGACCCCGCGCCTCGACTATGCGTACCGCTCCGAGTTCTACACCGACGCAATCAACGCGCCGACGAGCTTCATCGACGACGTGAGCCTCGTGAGCTTCCGACTGCAATGGGCGTCGCCGAACGATGATTGGAGCGCGGCGCTGATCGGCACGAATCTGACTGACGAGTTCTACTATGAGAGCCAGTTCGGCCGGCCGTTCCCGCCCTACTTCGCCGGCACCGGACGGCCGGGTTGGCCGCGCGAATGGTATGTCACGCTGCGGCGTGCGTTCTAATCAACCGGAGATCAGCGCCATGCGACGCAGCACGAACGCAATTCTGACGACTCACGTCGGCGCACTGCCGGCACCCGAGGACGTCTGGGCGCATCCCGACGTCGGCGACCAGCGGCTCCGCGATGCGGTCGCGGCCGTCGTCGAGTTTCAGCGCCAAGCGGGCATCGACCTCATCAACGAAGGCGAGCTCACGAAAGGCGGCCACTGGACGCAGTACATCAGCGCTCGGCTCGGCGGCTTCGAGCCCGCTGGCCAGCGTGGCGGCCTCGGCACGCTGCTGATGTCGAGCGCCGATTGGGTCGAGTTCGCCGACTTTTACCGAGTGAATCTCGAGCGAGGCACGCTGTTCGAGCAATCGGGGTCGGCGCCGAAGGTCCCCGAAGGCGCAAAGGAGAGCACCGCGGCGATCGACGACTGGGTCTGCACCGGGCCCATCACGTACAAGGGCGGCAAGGCGCTCGAGCGCGAGATCGCGACGCTGAAGGCCGCACTCGGCAAGAATCCTGTGTCCGACGCGTTCCTCACGACCACGGCGCCGCTCAGCGTCGAGCCGGGCCGCAAGAACGATTTCTACAAGAACGACGAGGAATACGTGTACGCGCTCGCCGAAGCGCTGCGCGTGGAATACGAGGGCATCGCGAACGCCGGCTTCCAAGTGCAGGTGGACGACGCGTGGCTCGGCGCGCTCTGGGATCGCATCGGCCTCGAGATGGGGCTCGACGGCTATCGCAAGTATTGCCGGATGCGTTGCGAGGCACTCAACCACGCGCTGCGCAACATCCCAGAAGAGCAGATCCGCTATCACCTCTGCTGGGGCAGCTGGCACGGGCCGCACTCGCGCGACCTGCCGCTGCCCGACATCGTGGATGTGATGCTCTCTGTGAAAGCACAGACGTATCTGTTCGAAGCCGCGAACGTACGGCACGAGCACGAGGCAGCGCTTTGGGAAACGACGAAGCTGCCCGAGGGCAAGATCCTCGCACCGGGCGTCGTGACGCACTCAACGTCGCTGATCGAGCACCCGCGGCTCGTCGCGGATCGCATTCAGCGATTCGCGCGCATGGTCGGCCGCGAGAACGTCATCGCCTCCACCGACTGCGGCCTCGGCCTCCGCTGCCACCCCCAGATCGCTTGGGCGAAGCTCAAGGCGCTGTCCGACGGCGCGAAGCTCGCGACCAAGGCATTGTGGGGGCGCAAGGCCGCGTAGCGTCAGTTCGCCCTGCGGCTCATTCGAGCGGAAGCGCGACGCTTTGGGTACAAACTCCGGAACGATGCGCTTTTTCGATACTCGCGGATCGATCTCGCGCTCGTCCGGCCGGTGACGCCCACGCAGCGAAAAAGCGGCAGCAGCTTCGCAATGTCGCGGTAGTCGAGATGCGCGAGCAAGCGGTCGTCGGCGAGATGCCGGCGCAGACGCGCGGCCCACGGACGACGACCGGGAACTGGTCCTTCACGCCGCCGCAGTGAGCCGGCAGCGGCTCAGTCCCAGAATTTCCACCAGGGCTTCGCCGGTGCCGGCGCTTCGGGCGCGGGCCGCGGCTGCGCTTCCTTCGAGTAGTCGAGGAACGTGAGGTCGCCGTTGCACTCGTCCGGCGAATACGGCACGTCGGCGAGCGACAGCATGTCGCTGCCGCTGTAGGTGCTCGTGAAGTAGACGGGGTCCTGGGCCGCGTAGCTGCGCATCAGCGTAGGTCCCTCCGGATCGACCCAGAACCGCTCGACGACGTGCAGCTGGTCCGTATGCATCACCGGCGGCGACAACACGCCGGGCGCGAACCCGACGGTGTCGACGACGAGCACGTCGCCGTCCCAGCGGCCTATCGAGTGTCCGCCGCGGCTCGGCTCGACGTTCTCCGGGTGCCGTGTCTGATCCATGTGGATCGTGCGCGTGAAGCCGAGCTGGCCGTACTCGAGCGTGATGGTGTCGGGCGTTTGCGTGATGCGATTGACGGCGCCGTCATAGGTCCAGTCGAAAATGATGCTCGTCGTCTCGCAGCGCAAGCGCGGGTTGTGCTCCGGGTTGTACGTCTCGAACGCGTCCGCCGCCACTTGGCCGGCCGGCGTGAGCGTTACGTCGCGCGTGCGGTATTGGCGCGCGTTCTCGGCCGTGCTGGCGCCCGGCTCGAAACTGTCCGCACGAGAGAGCGGCACGAGCGCGCCGCCGCGGCCGCGCGGGTCCGTCATCACGAGCTGCTCGGGTGCCCAGTCGCCCGAGAGGTTCGG
Source organism: Rhodospirillaceae bacterium (assembly GCA_037445815.1). Taxonomy (GTDB): domain Bacteria; phylum Pseudomonadota; class Gammaproteobacteria; order Steroidobacterales; family Rariloculaceae; genus FEN-1219. Next base: position 20,639 of record JBBIJV010000001.1, on the reverse strand, counting down.
CTCGCCCGAGGGTAGCCGCGTCGGGCGCTCGGCGGAGACGCGCGGCGCCGGCGCTGCGGAAAGCTGTCCGTAGCGGTCGGCAGATCTGCCGTCCGCAAACACGATCGTCGATAGATAGCAGGAGCGCGGGTCGACGCGATCGGGCGCGGCCGTGATCTTCACCGGCTTGCCCGGCTCGAACATCTCGGGCGTCCAGCCCGAGCGGCGCAGCGTCGTCGCCGAGCGCATCTCGCAGCGCCACGGCTGGATCGTGCCGTCGTCGCCCTTCACGTCGAGATAGACCCACGAGTGCGGGTTCACGAAATCGACGCCGGTCACGGTCCCCGTGAGCGTGATTTCTTGCCGCGTGTCGAAGGTGCCGATTCCGTGGTGAGCGGCCGCGGGGCTCGCGACGAGCGCCGCGGCTACGAGCAAACCGCTTCGAGGCGTCATATTCCCTCCGGAAAGCGCGATCAGCCGCGGATCATGGTAGTAGCAAACGGCGCCGCGGCCAACGGTCCCCAAAGGCGCTTCGGCCGCCGCGAACCCATGCACCATTTGACGTCCGAACAAAGAACACTGACTCTATTGGCGTGACCATTAAAGCTCGAAGCAAAGCGGGCGTTCTGCAAGGCACGCTCGATCTCATGGTGCTTCAGACGCTCGCGTCGCTCGGCGCGCAGCACGGCTACGCGATCGCCGAGAGCCTCGGGCAAGTGTCCGGCGGCGCGCTGCAGCTCAACATGGGCACGCTCTATCCGTCGCTGATGCGGCTCGAGCAGCGCGGCTTCGTGAAAGGCGAGTGGGGTGTGACGAGCAACAACCGCAAGGCGCGCTACTACCGCATCACGGCCGCGGGCCGGCGCGGGCTCGTCAACGAGAAGCGCGGCTGGGACCGCATGGTGTCGATCATCGATCAGCTGTTCGCGCCGCAGCCATGAGTGCTCGTGCGCCATGGCCGGAGCTTCGCGAATGGGCTTCGCGGCTATGGGGCACGGTACGAGGCCGGCGCGCCGACGACGACTTGCGGCGCGAGCTCGAGGCGCATCTCGAGCTGGCCGAGGAGGCGTTGCGCGGCCGGGGCTATTCCTTCGGAAGAGGCGCGCCGGCTCGCGTGCGTGCACTTCGGCTGCGCCGATAACGCCCTCGATTCGATGCGCGTGCAGCGCAGCGTCCCGGGGCTCGGCGCGTTCGCGTTGGACTTGAAGCTCGGCGTGCGCATGCTTCGCAAGCACGTGGGGCTCTAACAATGGCCACAAGCACCGATGCAAGCGGCAAGACTGGCCGGACCGCCCGTTTTCGCGAGCAAGTGGCGGAGAGAAAAGAGCGCATACACCTACGCGGTAGCAGCGCGCCGCCTGCTGCTACCCGACCTCCGAGCGGACCCTAGCAGCTGCTCCAGGGCGCGTTTGCCGCTGTCGAGCGCGCCCGCGACCGTACCGGATTCGCCGGCTGTGCCGGCGCCTCGCCCGTGAAGAACAGCGTGCTCGCGAGCGGCCGTTCCGGCAGCTCGCGCGCGTTGCCGCCGCCGGCGACCGCGTAGCTGTGTGCGCCGCACGCGAACGGATCTGCTTGCCAGTCGTGCAGATAGGCGCCTTGAAAATCGGCTAGGCAGCGCTCGGCGTAACGCGCGTCATCGACCTGCTCTGAGAACGGCTCGCGAAAGCGCAACAAGACCTTGATCACGGGGCCGCTCGCGAGCCCTTGTTCTTTGGCCGTGAGGGCGGGAACAAAGCGCACGCCGTTCGGTACTTCGGGCGGCAGCTAAGACACGCAGACGGGCAGCGTCACGATCGCTGCGCGAGCCACTACCTCGTGCGGACGACCGTCTCGCGCTGCGTGGATCGTGACTCGGCCGCGCTTCCAATCTTCCAATGAATCTTGCGCGCGATCGTGCCGAGCTCGATCTGGTACGTGCTTCGAATCAAGTGCGCTCGCGAGCGCGTACAGCAGCGACTCAGCTCGCGCGCAGCCGGTCAGCGCGCCGCGCGGTGCGGCGCTTACTCGCTCCGAAGCGCGGTCACGGGATCGACGCGCGCCGCGCGCAAGGCGGGCAGTAGTCCCGCTGCGACGGCGGCGAGTAGCAGGAGCGCGGCACCGGCGGCGTACGAAATCGGGTCGTGCGGTGCGATTCCGTACAACAGCGAGCTCACGAGGCGCGAGGCGGCTAGCGCGATCGCAAGGCCCGCGGCGACGCCGAGCCCCGCGAGTAGCAAGCTGCGCCGCACGACCATCGAAACGACGCGCGCGGGCTTCGCCCCGAGCGCCATGCGCACCCCGATCTCGTGTGTGCGCCGCGCGACTTGAAACGCCATGCTGCCATAGATGCCCGCGAGCGCGAGCAACAGCGCCGTGCCGCCGAACACGCCGATCAACACGAGGTTCAACCGGCGCGGCGCGAGCTGGGCCGAGTACGTCTGCTCGGACGTCGAAAACTGCGGTGCCATCTCGGGGTCCATGCGCTGCACCATGTCGCGCGCCGCCGGGATGATGCGCGCGGCGTCGGCCGTGCGAATGACGATTTCGAACATCACGAGGCTCCACGGCCGTTGGCGGTAAGGCGCATAGAAGGTGGGTCTTGGCTCCTGTTCGAGGCCGAAGGTGCCGCGCACGTCCGCGACGACGCCGACGACCGTCGAGGGCCGGAGGTCGCCGTCCATTCCGCCGAACTGAACCAGCTTGCCGAGCGGATCTTGGCCCGGCCACAGGCGCTCGGCGAGCGACTGGCTCACGACGCCGACACGCTCGGCGTCCGGGCCGTCGGTGCGCTCGAAGGTTCGGCCGCGCAACAGCCGAATGCCGACAGCCGCGAAATAGTCGTCGCTCGCAACACGGTATTCGGTGAGGCGTGAGACGCGAGTAGGATCGGCCGCGACGGCGCCAAGGTCCTCGAAGCTCCGAATCTCGTCGGGATGCGTTTGGCTGAATGCCGAGCCGTTCCATCCGCCGCCCGCGCCGGGCGGAATCGAGACACCCGCGACGGCGTCGACGCCGGGCAGCGCGCGCAAGCGCTCGATCAGCTCGTCATAGAAGGGCACCAACGGCTCGAGCTCCCTGCGGTCGCCGGGCCACGGCGCGGAGACGTCCATGAACACGAGGCCCTCGGTGCGAAAGCCGGGATCGAGGCTCGTTAACACGACGAAGCTGCGGCCGAGCAGCGCCGCGCCGACGACGAGCAGGAGCGCCAAGCCGACTTGAGCGACGACGAGGCCCTCGATGAGCGGCGAGCGCCGAGCGCCGCCGGTGCGCTGGTTGTAGCGCAGCGCGACGCCTCCGGAGCTCGCGCGCCACGCGGCCAGCACGCTCAAGCCGCCTGCCGTCGCCACGCTGAGCGCCAGCGCGAAACCGAGCACGGTCCAGTCGATGCCGATCGAATCCGCCCGCGGCAGCCGGTCGGCCGCGAGCCGCACGACCGCGTTGACGCCCCACGCGGCAAACAAGATGCCGAGCAGTCCCGCGACGCCGGAGAGGAGCAGCGTCTCCGCGAAGAACTGCCGCGCGAGCTGACGCCAGCCGGCGCCGAGCGCGGAGCGAATGCCGAATTCTTGATCGCGGCCGATGGCCCGCGCGAGCACCAGATTCGCAGCGTTCGCGGCGGCGACGACGAACAACAGCGCGACGGAGGCTAGGAGCACGAGCAGGGCCGGCCGCGCGCTGCTGACCATGGCGTCATGGAGTGGAGTGACGGCCGCATCGGACATCCAAGTGCCGCCACCGTGTTCTGCCTTCACGCGGCGCGCGACGGCGCTCGTGTCCGCCTGGGCTTGCGCGAGCGACACGCCCGGCGCGAGCCGGCCCGCGGCGCGAAAGTCGTGTGCCGTGCGCGATCCGACGTAGCCGCGCAGCTCGGCCGGTATCCAGATCTCCGTGCCCTCGGGGTAGTCGAAGCCCTGCGGCATGACGCCGACGATCGAATAGGTTTCATCGGCGATCTTGAGCGTGCGCCCGCCGAAGGCGGGGTCGCCGCCGAAATAGCGTTGCCAATACGCGTAGCTGATGATCGCGGCCGGCGCGGCGCCGGCCCGATGATCGTCCGGCGAAAACGCTCGACCGGCGACCGGTTGGATTCCGACGACGTCGAGAAAGCCGGCCGACACATCCGCAGTCTGAACACGTGTCGGCTCGCTGCCGCCCGACACGGGCTGAACGCCGGCGGAGTAACGCGCGAGCACCGCGAACGATCGCGTTTGCTCCTTCAAGTCGCGAAAATTCGGCTCGGAGATGTTCTCGGAGACAAGGCCCGTCTCGCCGATCTGGCGAACGCGTACGATGCGATCGGGCTCGGGATACGGCAACGGCGTAAGCAGCACGCCGTTCACGACGCTGAAGATTAGCGTGCACGCGCCGAGCCCGAGCGCGAGCGTCGCGATGACGACCGCGCTGAACGACGGATACCGCAGCAACTGCCGCACGGCCAACCGAAACTCTTTCATCGCGACCTCACTCGTCCGGCACGATCGTGAACAAGCCGTTCTCGACCACGCTGCGGTCGTTGTCGTAATCGTCGTGGATCATGCGATCGAGCCCCGCCGCGCGCGTGTAAGCGAGATTGACCACCCATGGCGCCGAGAGCGTGACGGGATCCTCGATCGTCATGACGGATTCGATGCGATCCGGGCCCGCCTTGCGCAAACGCTCGACGTAGCGCGCCTGCTCGGACAACGGCGGCGACGAAAAGAAGTAGCGGTTCGGATTTCTGACCGAAACGGTTTCGATGACGAGCGTGTCGCCTTCCCAGCGGCCGACGGACTCGCCCCACGTCGTCGGCCAACGATCTTCTTCGGCTGGCAAGGCGCGGCCGTCGGTATAGACGTGCCGCACGTCGCGGTACACGTTGACGATGAGCGTCTCGCGCGGCGTGACCAGGAACTGCAGCGGCGCGGCGGAGTTCATCATCAGCGGATAGCCCCAGCCGTTGGCTTTCTGATCCGCGCTGCGGCGGCTCGCCGCCGTGACGCGCGCGCGGCCTTCTTCGTTCCAGGGCGCGGTTTGCCCGAGCAGCTTGTAGTCGCCGCCTTCGGGAAAGCCCGAGATCTGCGCCTCGAGGCCTTCGCCGATCCAGTAGCCGCTCCAGTCCGGCAACGACTGCGCGTGCAGCGCCGCCGGCGCGACGCCGCACGCCATGGCGAATGCGGCGCAAAACGAAGCGTGCACCGCGATCCTTCGCGAGACGTTCATGGGTTCGCTCCCAGCGATTTGCCGTCGGCCGTCCGCGCCTCGACGAGCAGCCCGCCGGGTTCGCCGTTGCGCAGCGCAATCACGGTGGCCGTCAGCGTGTCGCCGGTCTTCACCGTCGACGGCCGCCAGCCTAAGTTATAGAGATAGACGTTGGCGCCCATCTCGAGGCTCCACTCTTGCTCCGCGCCGTCGTCGGATGTCACGACGAGCTGGATGTAGCTGTGCGGGTTCGTCCACTGAAACTCGCGGACTGTTCCCGTCAGCGTCAGCTGCTTCGAGGGATCGAACATCGCCGGCGAATGATGTGCTCCGGCGGCGAACGGAAGAACGAGCCAAACCGCACCGAGCAACGGCGAAAACGTCTTTACGCCCATCGAACCTCCCTTGCGTTCGCGTCGCTATACGCACGGATCGTGCCGGCCGTGGCGACCGAGCTAACGCATTGATTCTGCGCTACGCGGGCGCTCGGTGTGCGTACGCCAGGGTACGGTCGTGTTCCGGGGCCGGGACGCGAAATCTCGGTTCCGGGACGGGCCCCGGGGCCGTCACTTCGCGGCCGTCGCCTCCATCTCGATCATGAGCCCGGGGAACGCGAGCTTCGAAACGCCGAGCAGCGTGCCGGGCGGCTGGCACTTGGCCGCGGCGAGCCGAGCGCCGACGACGTCGGATGCGCGGAGGAAGCCGTCGATGTCCGTCGTGTAGTAGTTGAGCCGCACGACGTTCGCGAGGCTGTAGCCGGCCGCCTTCAACACCGTCTCGAGGTTGTCGAACGCCTGCTCGATCTGCTTGCGCATGTCGCCCGCGTGCACCGGCGTGCCGTTCTCGTCGACGGACGCCTGGCCGGCGCAGTACAGCACGCGGCTCGCGCTCGTCGTTTCGACGGCTTGCGAGAAGCCGTACTGGTCCTGCCATTTCCAAGGGTTGACGGTTCGCTGCTCCATGTTCGATGCCTCCGGCGTGCACGTGAACGACTCGAGCATTTGGCGCCGGCAGCGCAATTTCGATCAAGCGGCATCCGGGCGCTCGGGCTCGGAGCGTCGGAAGCGCGCGCGTGATACCCGCTCGCGCCGCCCGTATATTGCTCCGATGGCAATCGAAGGCGAGCTTCCGAAACCACTGCTCTTTGGCATCGCGGCCGCCGAGCCCGATTGGGACGCGGTGTTCACGGAGCAGCTGCCGCGCGTTTACAACTTCCTCCGCTACCGCCTCGGCAACGAGGCGCTCGCGGAAGATTTGACATCACGTACGTTCGAGAAGGCCTGGTCGGCGCGCGCAAGGTACCGGCGCGACGTGGCGGGTTTCTCCACGTGGCTGCTCAGCATCGCGCGCAATGTCGCGACGGACCATCTGCGCGCGCAGCGGGCGCATCTGCCGCTCGACGCGGCGGAAGAGGTGGCCGCGCCCGGCACTCCCCACGACGAGGTGTCGAGGGAGTCGGATCTCGCCCGCCTCGCCGCGCTGCTCGAGAAGCTTCCGCTGCGCGAGCAAGAGCTCGTGGCGCTGAAGTACGGCGCCGAGGCCACGAATCGCGCCATCGCCGAGCTCACGGGTTTGAGCGAATCGAACGTGGGCACGATCCTGCACCGAGCCGTGCAGGCGTTGCGCCGCGACTGGTAAAGAATCGAGGTGCCGACGATGGACGATCAATTCCTTCGCGATCTGAAGAAGCAGCCGGACGCCGAGTTTGCAGCGCGATTGCGCGCGACGCTGCGCACCCTCCCCCCCAGCGCCGTCGCGCGCATCGCGCCTCCAGCCCGCGTGCGCAAGTGGCTCGCCGCGGCGGCGTCGATCGCCGTCGTGGGGTTCGCGTTCACCCTGCCGCCCGTGCAGGTGGCGGCGCAGGCGTTCTTGAATCTCTTCCGCGTCACGCAGTTCACGGGCATCGAGGTCGACGTCGAGCGGTTTCGCGCGCTCGAGTCGAGCGGCTTCGATCCGTCCTCGCTGATCGGCAGCTTCGAGCTCGATCTGAACGGGATTGCCGAGCATGTCTCGTATGCGACGACGGCCGATGCCGGCGCTGCCGCGGGCATCGACGTGCTGACGCCGGCGTGGCTGCCGCCGGGATTCACGAGCGCCGAGATCGTCGGGACGCCGGAGGTGACGGCGACCGTCGCGTTGAAAACGGCCGGCCTTCAGGCGCTGCTCGACACGCTCGGCCTCGCCGACGTGGAGCTGCCCGTGGGTCTCGACGGCCAACCCGTCACGGTGCACGTGTCGCCCGTCGTCACGCAGCGGTTCACGTCCGGCGAGCTAGCCATCCACGTTATCCAGGGCCGCAGCCCCGAAGTGACGTTCCCGGCCGGCGTCGATCTGTCGCAGCTCGCCTACGCTGCGTTGCGTGTGCTCGGCATGCCGCGCGACGAGGCTTATCGCATGTCCGTCACGATCGACTGGCGCTCGACGTTGATCGTGCCCGTGCCGTCGCAAGCCGTCGGGTATCGCCCCGTCAACGTGTCCGGCAACGAGGGCCTCTTGATCGAGTCGCGCGTGCGCGACCAAGATAGCCCCGGCAGCGTGCTGATGTGGTCGGCGGGCGGCCAGTCGTTCGCCGTGGCCGGTCCCCTCAACGGCGCGGAGCTGCTCGAGATCGCGCAAACTCTGCAATAGATGCCCGAATACGCAATCGAGACCGCGGCGTTGCGGCGCGAGTTCGGCCGCAACGTCGCGGTAGCGGGTTTGTCCCTCGCCGTGCCGCGCGGCGAGGTTTTCGGCTTTTTGGGGCCGAACGGGGCCGGCAAGACCACGTCGCTGAAGCTGCTGCTCGGCCTCGTGCCGCCGACGTCGGGCAGCGGCACCGTGCTCGGCGCGCCGCTCGGCAATACCGAGGCTCGCGCGCGCATCGGCTTCCTGCCCGAGCACTTTCGCTTTCACGACTGCTTGAACGCGCGCGAGCTCCTGTATTTCCACGGGCGTCTCCTCGGTCTCCCGAGGCGCGGGCTCGAGACGCGCATCGAGGCGCTGCTGCTGCGCGTCGGGCTCGACGACGCGGGCCACCGGCCGCTGCGTACCTACAGCAAAGGCATGACGCAGCGCGCCGGCCTCGCGGCCGCGCTGCTCGGCGAGCCGCAGCTCGTGTTCCTCGACGAGCCGACGTCGGGCCTCGATCCGCTCGGCCGTCTGCTCGTGCGCGACGTGATCGAGGAGCTGCGCGCCGGCGGCGCCACGGTGTTCCTGAACTCGCATCTGCTCGGCGAAGTGGAGGCCACCTGCGATCGCGTGGCTTTCGTGAAGAACGGCCGCGTCGTGCACGAGCTTACGCTCGCGAGCGCCGAAGGCACGCTCGACGTGGAGCTGCGCTTGGGCGGCGCCGACGAGGCGCTGCTCGAAGGGCTGGCCGCGTTCGGCAGCGGAGTCACGCGCGACGGCGCTCTCGTGCGCCTGCACGCCCACGCCGAGAACGTGCTGCCGGAGCTCGCGCGGTGGCTCGTCGGCCGCGGCGCCGCGCTCTACGAGCTTCGCTGCCGCCGCAAGACGCTCGAGGAGTGGTTCGTCGAGGTCATGGGCGACGACCAGAGGCCGGGTTGAAGACATGCGCGGGACGTTGCTGATCGCCCGGCTGACCTGGCTCGAGACGCGCCGGCGCCGCATCGCGCTCGCGGCGCTCGTCTGCGGCCTCTTGTTCCTCGCTGTGTTCGCGACGGCGATGTACCACGGTTTTCGCATTGCCGAGGCGCAAGGCGGCACCAATCCCGTCGAGATGCGCATCGCTGCGACCGTCTTGACCGTCGCGGGCCTCTACGTGGTGAATTTCCTCGTGACCGCCGTTGCGATCCTGCTGCCGATCGACTCGCTCTCCGGCGAGATCGGCTCCGGCGTAATCCAAACGCTCGCGTCGAAGCCGATCGACCGCGCGGCGATCGTCGTCGGCAAGTGGCTCGCCTACCTCGCAATGACGGCCGCCTACCTCGCGCTGCTCGGCGGCGGCGTGCTGCTCACGATGCGCGCGTTCGCGGACTTCACGGCGCCGGCCGTCGTTGCGCCGCTCGCGCTCATGCTGCTCGGCGCGGCCGTGATGCTCACGATCACGATCGCGGGCGGCGTGCGGCTTTCCACAATCACGAACGGCATCGTGGCATTCGGCTTCTACGGCGTCGCGTTCATCGCGGGCTGGATCGAGCAGATCCTGAGCCTGTTTCAGAACACGACGGCGCGCTACGTCGGCACGGTCGTGAGCCTCGTGAGCCCTTCGGACGCGATGTGGCGCCGCGCCGCGTACGAGCTACAGCCTCTGACGGCCGTGGTCTTCCAAGCCGGGCCGTTCGGCGTCGCCTCCGTGCCGAGCGCCGCGATGATCGTGTGGACGGTGCTATTCATCGCCGGAGTCCTCGCGTTCGCGGCGTGGCAGTTCCGTCGCCGGCCGCTCTGAAAATTCCGCGGCGGAGTGGATTTTCTTGGGTCCGCTCGGCGCTTCCGGCGACGAAGATCCCGCTACTCCCTGAGCTTCGGTGCGTTCGACGTCCCGAGCGCGTCGTGCGCGGCCTCGAGCATCGTGAGCACCTCGCAGGGCCGCGCGAGCGCCAGCATCGCCTGCGTGCGGATGTTCAGCCACTCGATGTTCGGCTGAAACTGCTCCATCGGCAGGCTGCCGAGCGCCTTGATGCCGGCGAGGCATTCGCCCTCGGCACGCAGCCGTGCGATCTCGGCATCCGACATTCGCACGGACGGATGGCGCGCGCTGATGGCGGCGAAGCTCAATTGGGGGATCAGCGCTTCCTGGGCCGGTGCGGTCGACGACGAAAAGACGAGCGCGCTCACGGCGATTGCGGCGATTCTGATTCGCATGACGGACTCCGGCGATCGAGGTGGATGACGAACGTGCTCGTTATCGTCATGCCGCGGGCCGAGAGTGTCCAGGGCCGCAGTCTAGCGCGGGCGATGTCGCGCGGCGCCGCCGGACAACCACGCCCGCAGGTGCGAGCGTGGTGTGCGAAAGCTCGCTAAGCCGGTACCCCTTTCGGCCAGACGAAGTCGGGGCGCAGCCCTTCGTAGACGGGCCGGCCGTCGGACGGCTTCTTGACGCCCGACTTCGGGTCGTAGAACGCATGGTAGCTCGGGTTCGCGATCTTCGAGTGGCCCATCAGGTTCGGCACGATCACGCGGATGCGCTTCTGCTTGTCGTCGAGCATGATCGGCTTGCCGCACTGCGCGCACGTGCAAAGCTCGAGCGGCCCTTTCGGATTCTGATCGTTGAACGGCTGGCGCTTCAGCCCCGCCATGTTGTCGACCTTGAGATCGCCGTGGTTGAAGAACACCACGTGCGTCGTGGGTTGCCCCGTTACGCGCTTGCACACCGAGCAGTGGCAAACGTGATTATCGATCGGCTCCTTGTCCGAGCTCGTGTGGACGTGCTCGCATCCCCCGGAATACTTCGCCATGGTTCGTCACCTTCGTGTTGTTGCTGTCGAATCGCGTCGTCGAAAGGCCGGCGACCTGCGCGCGATTATATACTCCTCGCGCGTCGCCGATCGGCGACGTTCTCGAGCGCGGGGTTGCGGGCCGAGCGTAACGGCCGATAGCATGAGCGCTTTCGCGGCTCATGGATGGAACACGTGCTGCCAACGGGACATTGGCAACTGCTCGCCTTCGTGGCGGTGGCGGCGCTTTGCGCGCCGCTCACGAGCGCAAAGGCGCAGAGCGACGCCGGCGTCGAGAGCTACGAGCGCCCCGCACCGTTCGCCGAAGAGTCCGCGGCTTCTGCCGAAGAGCCCGTGCCGTCCCTCGACGAGCCGGCGCCGCCGTTCGCGCCGGCGCCGTCCGCGGGAGAGCTCGCGCCGTTGCGCCACGAGGCCGTGGGCGAATCCGCATCCCCCGCCGCGGAGCCCGGCGGCGCTCGCGCGGCTGCGGAAACGGCGGATCAGCCTCCCGGCATGAGCAACGCCGACGTGCAGGCGATGGTCGAGGCCGAGTTCAGCGACTCGACGATCATCTCCATCATCGGCGCCAACCCCGTCGCGTTCGATCTGTCGCCGCGCGCGCTGGTGGCTTTGAAGCTCGCCGGCGTCTCCGAGCCCGTCATCGAGGCGATGATCGACGCCGAGGAAGCGCAGAACCGTCCCGCGGAACGCCAGCCCACGGCTGCGGAGCTCGCCGAGACGCAAGCTTCGATCGAATACGCGCGGCTCACCGAAATGATTCAGCAGCTTGCCGAACAGCAAGAGGAGGCGCTCAAAGCACGGCGCGCTCCGGAGCCGCCCGCGTCGCGTGCGACGCCTGCGCCGCGCGTATGGTTGATTCAACAAACGGAGCGAGCCGAGATCGCTCCGACGATCGCGCAAGTCGCGATCACGGGCGGCGGCAGCCGGCGCGGCGAGCGGATCAAGAACCTCCAGGGACTGGCGAGCCAGGCGCTCGCGTTCGCGAATCCCGCCGTCAGCGGTATCGCGTCGACGCTCGGCAGCCTCTTTCGGCCCGATGAAGAGGGCACCGCGGTGTGGGCACTCGCGGCGACGCAAAGCTCGCGCGTGCTCGACGTCTCGCCGGTGTTCGAGATCGACTACGCGCACATCCCCGGCGTCGACCCCGATCGCTATCAGCCGGCCATCGTGCAGCTCGTGCCGACGAAGGACAATTATCGTCTCGTCGCCGCGGCCGAGACGGATGGCGCGAGCACGGATGCGCTGCCGCGCGGCCCGATCATCGAGGAGAGCGTCCTCACGGAGAGCACGCGGCTCGGCCGCGGCCAATATCGCGTCGTGCCGAAGATGCCGCTCGGCCCCGGCGAGTACGCGCTCGTGCTGCGGCCGATCGAGGAGTCGAAACGCTCGCGGCGGCGCGATCGCGAGGCGTCGCTCGGCGACCTGCTCGGCGGCAGCACGAGCCAGATCCTCTATCTCACCTGGGAATTCTCGATCGCGGCTTGACGGAGCGCGTCGAGCCGCCGTTTGCAAGCTCGAGGCCGCCGAACCCCAGCCGCGCGCCGCTCGGCTCCCCCGCCATGCCCCGGGCAGGCCGGGCTGATATGCTCTGCCCGCTCCTTCGTTCCGCGTGTCGAGGGCCTTAGAACATGTACAAAGGGGGCTCAAACGTGAGAGAGATCAATGTCCGGCCGCCGAGCTCGAGCAGCGTATTTCGCTTGGGCGTCTGGCTGCTCGGTGGCCTCATCGCTATCTACGTCGTGTTCTCGTCTTGGTATCAGGTGGATCAAGGCGAGCGCGCCGTGGTGCTGCGCTTCGGCGCAATCGTCGGCGTGTCCGAGCCCGGGTTGCATCTGAAGATCCCTCTGATCGACCGGGTGAGCATGGTTACCGTGCAGACGCAAACGCAGCGGTACGTGAACATCGAGGCCTACTCGCGCGACCAGCAGCCCGCGAACCTCACGATCAGCGTCACGTATCAGGTTTCCAATCCGAGCCAGATCTACGAGGAATTCGGCGACTTACAGGGTGCCGTCTCGCGGCTCATCGATCCGCGCGTTTTGTCGCAGACCAAGTCGATCTTCGGCACCTACGACGCCGTCCGCGCGATTCAGGAGCGCGCCGGGCTCAACCGGGACTTCCAGAACGTCGTCACGTCGTCGATAACGGGCCCGATCGAAATCTTGAGCGTGCAAATCGAGAACATCGATTTCTCGGAGGCCTACGAGCAGAGCGTCGAGCAGCGCATGCTCGCGCAAGTGGAAATTCAGAAGCGCGAGCAGAACCTGCGCACGACGGAGGTCGAAGCGCAGATCGCGCGCACGAAGGCGGAAGGCGAGGCCGAAGCGATTCGCTTGCGCGGCGAGGCCGAAGCCGCGGCGATTCGCGCGCGCGCCGACGCATTGCGCGCCAACGCCGATCTCGTCCAGCTCCAGGCCGTCGAGAAGTGGGACGGCAAGCTGCCGGCGACGATGGTGCCGGGCGCGGCGCTGCCGTTCATCAACCTCCAGCCGGCCACGCGCACGGAGTAACGCCGCCAAGCTGGAGATTCCATAGGCGCCGGTCCAGGCCGGGGCGCCAGGGTGTTATTTTCCCGTTTCGGGCGAATGCACTCGAGGGGAGAAGATCCGATGCTGACGCGACGCGAATATCTTGCTTGGACGGCAAAGCTGGGCGCGGCCTTGGCATTGCCGCACGAGCTGTTTGCACAGGCCGGCCAGGTCATCACGCGGCCGATCCCGAAGACCGGCGAACAGCTGCCGATCATCGGCTTGGGCAGCTCGGCCACCTTCAGCCAAGTGGCCGGCGCGGCCGACGTCGAGGCCATCAAGGCCGTGTTCACGGCGATGATCGAGAACGGCGGCACCGTGTTCGACACCGCGCCCGGCTACGGCGCGTCGGAGGAAGTCGCGGCCAAGGCTGTCAACGAGCTCGGCGTGCGCGACCGGTTGTTCTGGGCCACGAAGCTCAACGTTGCGGGCCGCGGCCAGAGCGCCGACCCCGCGCGCGCGCGGGCGCAGGTAGACACGTCGCTCGAGCGCTTCGGCGGGCAGATCGATCTCGTTCAAGTGCACAACGTGGCCGACATGGCTACGCAATTCCCGATCCTCGAGGAGTACAAGCAGGCGGGCCGGATCCGCTACGTCGGCACGACGACGACGTTCAAGCCGCAGTACGAGACGCTCTTGCAATTGATGCGCGACGAGCCGCTCGACTTCATCGGCATCGATTACGCCGTGGACAATCGCGATGCCGAGGAACGCATCTTCCCGCTCGCGCAGGAGCGCGGCATCGGCGTGCTCGTCTACTTGCCGTTCGGCCGCACGCGTTTGTGGGAGCGCGTCGAGGGCCACGAGGTGCCGGCGTGGGCCGCGGAGTTCGGCGCCACGACGTGGGCGCAGTTCTTCCTGAAGTTCGCCGCCTCGCACCCGGCCGTGACGGCCGTGACGCCGGCGACGAGCAAGGCGCATCACATGGTCGACAACATGACGGCCGCGCGCGGCCGATTGCCCGACGAGGCCGAGCGCAAGCGCATGGTCGAGCTCATCGCGGCGTTGCCGGAGTCTTAGGCCGCGCGCGCCAGTTCTGCGGGTCGTGCAGCCCGAGCGCGAACACCATCCCGGCCGTCACGAACGCGACGCCGGCGAGCTGTAGCGGCGTCGGCTTCTCGCCGAGCAGCGGGATCGCGAGCAGCAGCGTGAACGTCGGCACGAGCGCGGCGAACACGGCGCCCCGCGCCGCGCCCAAGATCGCGACGGCGCGCGTGTAGAAAAGCAATGCGACGACGGCCGAAAGCACGCCCTGGAACACGGCCTGAATCGCGATTTCGCGCCACGGCGCCGCCGCGAGATCGGCGCCGGCGAACCATGCGTAGCCCGGAACGTAGAGCACCATCGACAGCACGCCGACGACGGCCGTCGCGTGCAGCGGCTCCACGCGCAAGACGCGCGAGCCGATCGTATAGCTCGCCCAAAACAAGCCCCCGAGCACGAACATCGCATCGCCGAGCCACGTGAGCTCGCCGTGATTGGCGAGGCCGTCCCAGCCCAAGACGACGAGCCCGGCCGTGATCGCCAGCGCGCCGGCAATGCGGCCGGCGGTCAGCGCCTCTTTTAGGATCAAGCGGCTGCCGAGCGTCGAGCAGAGCAGCATGCAGCTCGGCGTGATCACGCCCATGTGGCCGCCGGGCGCGAACTTGAGCCCGCCGGCCGTCAGCAGCACGTACGGCGCGCCGGCGCCGCAAGCGAGAAACAGCGCCGACGCCGGACGCAGCGTGCCGAGGCGGCGGCGCAAGAAGAGCGGCAACAACAAGAGCCCGGCAACGCCGAATCTGAGCGCCGTGACGTCCAACGCGTCGAGCGCGTCGTTCGCCATCGACAGCTTCGTGATCGCCGGGAAGCCGGCCCAGATCAGCGCCGCCATGGCGCCGAAGGCCGCTCCCGCCAAGCTCGAGGGCGCGGTCGACTGACTAATCGGCGAGCCCCTCGTAGACGCGGCGCTCGAACCCTTGCAGCGTCTCGATCGCTTGCTCGTCGTAGAACGGCAGGTACTGCATCAGCAAAACGCCGCCGATGCCGCGGGCGGGATCGATCCAGAACTCCGTGTTGAAAAGGCCGGCCCAGCTCAGGCTGCCCGGCGAGCGGGCTAACGGCTCGTTGTGCGGGCCCGTCACCTGGAACCCGAGGCCGAACTTGTCGCGGCCCGCGCCGAGCGGAAACGGTTTCGTGAGCGCCGGCAGGGCGGCGGGTTGCTGCTCGACGAAGATGGCGCCGATATGGTTCTCGCCCATGAGCTCGACAGTCGCTTCGCTCAAGAGCCGCACGCCGTTCGGCGCGCGGCCCTTGTTCAAGAACAGCTGCATGAACTTCGCATAGTCGGCCGCCGTCGAGTAGAGCCCGCCGTCGCCGAAAACCGGCGAAGCGATCTGGGCCGCATTCGGTGTCTCGACGAGGCCTTCCGGCGTCGTGCGGTGCACGGTCACCACGCGGCTCACCTTTTGCGCGGGCACCCTATAAAAGGTGTCGCTCATACCGAGCGGCGTAAAGATGCGCTCGGCGAGGAACTCGTCGAGCGGCTGGCCGGAAACTTCCTCGACGAGCGTTCCGAGCACCCGCGTGCTCTCGCCATACGTCCAGCGCGCGCCCGGGTCGTGCATGAGCGGGAAGCGCGTCACGCTCGCGCCGGGGCCGGGCCCGACGAGGGCTGCGAGCGTCTCGTTCGAAAACGCGTAGCCGAGCCCCGACGTATGCGTCAGCAGGTGACGCACGGTGATGGGCCCCGAGGCCGGACGGGACTCGTAGCTCTTGTCGGCCGGGTTGAATCGCTCCATGACTTGCGGGTTCTCGAACGCCGGCAAGCGATCCGAGATCGGGTCGTCGAGCCCGATGTCTCCTTCCTGGACGAGCATCATTACCGCGACCGACGTGATGGGCTTCGTCATCGAGGCGATGTTGAAGATCGAGTCGGGCGCCATCGGCACGCCGCGCGCAACGTCCTGACGGCCGAATGCGCCGGCGTAGACGATACGATCCGCATCGACGACCAGCGCGACGATGCCCGGGATCCGCGTGTCGCGGACGACGCTCGCGAGATAGGCGTCGATTTCCCCGCTCGTGGGCAGGGTGCTCTGCGCGTCTGCCGAAAGGGAGGCGAACGCGAAGGCGACGACTGCTGCGGCAACGCGCAGCAGCGAGGTTCGATCGAGGTGGGCGCGCATCGGAGTGCTCACGGGGCGGACGGCCGGAATGGCTCGCCGGCCGCAAACACTAGCGACTGGCCGGCGCGCACGCAAGATGCGCCGGCGGCGGACGCACGCCGCGGGCTACGGGCGCGGTTTCGAGGTCTCGGGCAAAACGATCGTGACGTCGTCGAAGTCGGTTTGGGTCAGCGTCGGCTCACTCGTACGTCGCAGCTCGTCGGCGAGCGCCGGGTCGATCTCCTGCGTTACGTCGAATGGCAGCGCCGGCTCGTCTCGATGATCGATCGGCCTCTTTTTTCGAGCCATAGACGGAGGGTTTTCCGAAGTCCTTGGGGCAGTGGCGAAGATCCTATGGCGAAGATCCTACAGACACGGAACCAGGGAGCATCGTTAACCGTGTCACGTAACGGTTGCACACGCGGAAAACCTCGAACAAACTGGTCAGTGCGGATTGACAGGACGGCCTTTCGGACTAGCATGGTTTTGGCGACGGAACGTTGGAGAAACCCTGAATGAGTCGAACAACAACAAAAAAGGCAGGGTCTCGAAGCCCTCGCAGCGATGCCCCGGCGGATTTCGACGACGAAGGCGTGCGCCTGGCCATTCTGGCCGCGCTCGAAGCCGTCTACGAGTGCTTTCCCCACATCACGCTGCCGCAGTATCTGATCACCCTCGAAGTGCGCAAGGCGCAGCGCGACGGCAACCCGCATACGCTCGCTTCGATCGTGAAGAAGCTGCGGATGCCGTTCTCCACGGCGTCGAGGGTGGTGTGGTCCTTGACCGAGGAAGGCGGCGACATCGGCATCATCAAGTACTTGAACCACCCGACGGATCGCCGGAAGAAGCTGCTCGTCATCAACGAGCGCAACGAGCCGAGCGAGATTCCGCGCGCAATCACACGCGCAATGCTGGATTACTACGGCGACGCCGTCAGGCAGCTTCGGGCGTCGTCGTAGCCGCCGCGGAGCGCTTTCGCCGCCAGAGCGGTTGCAGCAGACGCCGATAGGCCATCGCTAGGCCGGTCCACACCATCAGGATGCTCGTGAACGACACGAGCCCGGCGACCGTCTGCCCGACGACGCCGAGCGCTTCGCCCGTGTGGAGGAAGCGGATCCACGACCGCGCTTTCTGTCCGGTCGACTGGCTCGAGAACGGCGCCCACGCCACGACGGCGCCCGTCGAAGCGTCGAGCGTGAGGTTGTGCCGCAGGTGGGGCTGGCCGCCGTTGCCTTCGTCGATGCCGATGCGCACCGTCGGCGCATCCGCGTCCGACGGAATGTTCAGCGTCAGCGTACGCCATTCGCCGCGCGCGGCCGCCTGCGCGAGCAGCGCGTCGTACCCCAAGCGGTCCACCGCCGTACCGTTCGGAGCCGCTACGGCCACGACCGCTTGGCCGCCCTGCGGCCCGCCGCCGCGGCTGCCGCGCGGCGGCTCTTCACCGGCGAGGCGGTAGACGAGGTCGTTCGCCCACGGATACGAGAACACCGTGGCCGTGGCAACGACGACGGCGAGCGGAATCGCCGACCAGATGCCGAACACGTGGTGCCAGTTGAAATCGCGCGCCTTGGCCGTCGTTGCATGCGCATTAAACATAAGACGCGTCTTGAACGCCGCCCATTTCCAGACTCGCGGCAGCCATAGATAGATGCCGCTCAAGACGAGGAACAGGAACGCGAGGTTGCTCGCGCCCGTGATTGCGCGCGCCGTCGCGCGGCTTTCGCCGGTGGCGTTGAACCAGCGGTGCCAACCCGTCACGGCAGAGAAGAAGCTTCGCAGACGCTGCCCGCCCGGGTCGCGGACGTCGCCCGTGTAGGGGTCGACGAGCAACTGGCTGTTGCGCCCCGCCCCGAGCACGACGGGGGCGTCGGGCTCGTTGCGCAGCACGATCGTGGTCGGCGTGAGCTCGGGGCGGCGCAGCTTCGCGGCTTCCACGAGCTCCTCGAGCGTGAGCCGCCGGGCGTTCGGCGCGGGCGCCGGAAACGTCGATCGCTCGGCCCAGGCGAGGATCTGACGCTCGTAGGTGAGCAGCACGCCCGTGACGGACATCATCAGCACGACGAGGCCCGCGGCTACGCCGCACACCAAGTGAATCCAGAAGATCGTCGCGCGAACCATGAGGGCGCCTTTGTCGGAACCGGACGCCAGCGTACCCAAGGCCTACTGTTGTTGCAAATCGTTCGCATTAAGATCGCGCGACGCACCGCCGGAACCAAAGAAAAGGGGCCGAACCGTTGCCGGTTCGGCCCCGGGGTCAAGAGAACCGAGGCGTTTAGCGAGGAGCGCTGCCGGGAGGGCCGCAGCGGCGCTCGACGGTCGTCGTCGTGCGCTGGTCCGCGCGGTTCTCCTGGATGCGTTCCTGGATCTTCCGTCCGATCACCGCCCCGGCGGCAGCGCCGGCCGCCGTCGTGATGTCGCGGTCGCCAACGTCCTTGCCGATCGCGCCGCCGACGACGGCACCGATCGCGGTGCCCGCAATCCGATGCTGATCCTTCGGGTCGGCCGTCACTTGCACTTCCTCGTCCCAGCACTCTTCGACCGGGGCTGCGGCGGTCCGCGCGGCCGGCCGGGAAGCCGGGGCAGGAGCGGTCGGGGCTCCGGCGACGTCCTCGACGGAGACTTCAGCGCCTTGCTGGCCGAGGAACTGATAGCCCAGCACGCCTCCGGCCGTCGCGAGCCCCACGCCCGCCACGACACCTACCAACATCGACTTGTTCATCTCGATCTCCTCCGATAACGGCGGTCACTGTGCCCGGGTCCCAAACCCCGGTCCGTGATCGGACTCACGGCCGCCAGGGGACGAATCTTAGGCGGGCGGAGGGTGGTAGCGACTGTCTCAAGGCGGCGACAACGGCGGCAGACCGTGCGCCGCGCGGGCTCGGTCGCAGCGCTCGTTATGTAAACCGTCGACCCACGAGGCCTGGAACTCGCGGCACGGCGAAGGACGAAGGGGATGAATGGTGCAGCGGACGCTCTCGCCGATCGTGCCCGCGAGCGCAATGCAACGCGGCGGGCTCCGCTCGGTGCCGCGCATGTAGGCATGAAACGGCGTGAGCTTCGCCGTCAGATGCGGCGGGGTCAGGCCGCCCGTAGCGGGATCGGCCTCGCTCCAATAGAACGAAGCCCGGAAGTACGCACAGCACGCTCCACACGTGATGCACGGGTTCTGCATATTGGCGCGCGAGATTACACGGTTCGGGCCATCTCGCGATAGCGGCAGAACGCGTTGGCGAGCCGCATTTGCTGCGGCGTGCGGCAATCGGGCTCGAACAAGCGCGGGTTGCCGACGAGGATGCACAGTGCCTTCGCGCGCGAAGTCGCCACGTTCAAGCGGTTCGCGCTGTAGAGGAAATCCATGCCGCGCGGCGCGTCCTCGGGCGTCGAGGTCGTCAGCGATACGATGACGACGGGCGCCTGCTGGCCTTGGAACTTGTCGACCGTCCCGATGCGCACGCCGGGCAATCGCTCGGCGAGCGCCGTGACCTGCGCATTGTACGGCGCCACGATCATGACATCGGCCGCCGTGAGCGGTGTCTCCTTGCCGTCGGCGTTGCGGTAGCGGACGTCTTCGGCCGTGAGCGCCGCGACGAGCTCCGCGATGCGGTCGACTTCCTCCGTCGAGCGCGACTGGTTCGCGTCGTGCTCGACGGGCACGTAGACGAGCCCCGCGCTGCCGAGCTGCGCGGCCTTCGACCCGGCCGGCGCGAGCACGGCCTGCCGCGCGAGGCTCGGCACCGACGTGAGGCGGTTCTCGTAGAACGCCTCGGCCGTGAACCGACAGATCTCGGGGTGCAGGCGGCGCGTCTGGTGCAGAAACAAGCCGCGGTCGCTCGCGATCGTCTTCGCGCCGCCGAGCAGGTGCTCGAGCGCCGATGCGCCGGCGCCCGGCGGGTGGCTGGCTTGCTGCGGTTGCTCGAGCTGCTGGGGGTCGCCGAGCAGCACGAGGCTCTTCGCCCCCGCCGAGACGGCAAGCACGTCGGCGAGCGACATCTGTCCTGCCTCGTCGATGAACAGCACGTCGACGCTGTCGCGAAACCGCTCGTTCGCCCAGAGCCACGAGGTACCGCCGAGCAGGCGATATTGATCGCCCGCGAAGAGCTGTGCGACGCGATCGTTGTCGTCGACGGCGTGCAACGCTTCCGGGTTGTCGTCTTTCGGCTTGCCCTTGTGCAGGCACCGGAAGTCGTCGAGCCCCTGTTGCTCGGCGCGCTCGCACACCGCGCGCAAGACGTTGCGGATCGTCTCGTGGCCGACGGCCGTGACGCCGACTTTCTTGCCGGCTTTCACGAGCTCGAGAATCATGTGCGAGCCCGTGAACGTCTTGCCCGTGCCGGGCGGCCCCTGAATCGGCAGCACTCCGTGATCGAGCTCGAACGCGAGGCGAATCGCCGCGCGGACCTCGTCGTCGGCGGCCGACGGCGGCGCCACGGCCG